>NZ_JBFOFI010000008.1:0-179881 GCF_040887215.1 Enterococcus sp. C63
ATGCTAATCAGTTGAGATTGCCGTAGCAACTTTTATATCATATCAGAGTGACGTTTGTTTGTCAACTCTTTTTTAAAAGTTTTTTAACTTCATTTTTCAGAAGTGTTTCAGCAACTCATTTATCATAACTCATCGTTTGTTATTTGTCAACAACTTTTTTGAAGTTTTTTTCGATAGAATCAAGCTTCGTAAGCTGTTGTTTTTTAACGACTCAGTTATCTTATCATGTGATCTCTCACACGTCAAGAACTTTTTGAAGTTATTTTTTATTTTTGTCAGAAGTTATTTAGTGATAACTTTTGAACAAATAATAATATACCAACTAAACCTTTAACGGTCAACGAATTTTTTGTATTTTTTCAAGTTTTTTTCATTGGACGATCATTTCTGTAATTTTAAAAATAATCATTCGTATTTTAATAGTTTTCCTGCGATATTACTCATCCCTTATTCTTTAATATTCGTTATAAATAAGAAGATAGTTTAATCAATCCACTCAAATACAAGCAAGCAATTCCTTTATCTACGCCTCCACATAATAAATTTCTCGATTATTCTCGCCTTGCATTTTTTTACCGTACCTCATTATTTCAAAAAAGAAACTGACAAAAAGTGGTGTAAGTTTTACGCTATCTACTAAAAATAGAGTGATCCTTTGACTTCTCTCTTTTACTAGATTATAAAAAAGAAGCCAACAGTCCTTGGCTTCTTTTTTATTCATCATATTTACCCTGCCTAACGCATCGTTGGGAATAGTAAAACATCACGGATCGACTGTGCATCCGTCAATAACATAACTAAACGGTCAATTCCGATACCTAGACCGCCAGTTGGTGGCATACCATATTCTAAAGCTTCCAAGAAGTCTTCATCGACACCGTGTGCTTCATCGTTTCCTAGCTCACGTTCTTTTTCTTGGGCTTCAAAACGTTCTCTTTGATCAATTGGATCATTTAATTCGGTAAAGGCATTCGCAAATTCCCGACCAACGATAAACAATTCAAAACGATCGGTAAAGCGTGGATCTTCTGGATTCTTTTTCGCCAATGGAGATACTTCTACTGGATGTCCGTAAACAAAAGTTGGTTGTGTCAATGTTTCTTCCACAAAAGTTTCAAAGAACTCATTGATGACATGTCCTACACCCATTGCTTCGGTCACTTCTACGTGATGCTCTTCAGCAAGTGCTAATGCTTCTTCTAATGTCATTTCTTTCCAGAAATCGACACCTGTTTGCTCTTTGATCGCATCTACCATATGGATACGTTTAAAGTCACTTTCCAAATCAACTGCTTGGCCATCATAAGTGATTTCTGCTGTACCAAGAACTTTTTGGGCTGCATTACGAATGATTCCTTCAGTCAAGTTCATGACATCCTGGAAATCTGTATAAGCGGTGTAAGCTTCTAACATCGTAAATTCTGGATTATGAGTTGTATCGATCCCTTCATTACGGAAAACGCGACCGATTTCGTAAACTTTTTCCATTCCACCCACAATTAGGCGTTTTAAATGAAGTTCTAACGCAATACGTAAGTATAAATCAATATCTAGTGCGTTATGGTGTGTAATAAATGGACGAGCTGCAGCACCACCGGCTTCATTGTGTAAGACTGGTGTTTCTACTTCAATATAGCCATTACCATCTAAGTAACGACGGATTTCGCTAATAATTTGGCTACGTTTCATGAAGCGATCAAAACTTTCACGGTTACTGATCAAATCAAGATAACGTTGACGATAACGTTGTTCGATATTAGTCAATCCATGGTATTTATCTGGTAGCGGACGTAAAGCTTTTGATAAAATAGTGATTTCTGATGCCTTGATTGAAACTTCGCCAGTATCAGTCTTCATGATTTCACCTGTTACGCCAAAGAAGTCTCCTAAATCAGCATGTTTGAATACATCATAGGCTTCATCACCTACTTGATCTTTACGTACATAAATTTGGATTTGGCCTTCACGATCTTGTAAGTGAGCAAATCCAGCTTTTCCTTTACCACGACGAGTGATCATTCGACCGGCTACACTTGCAGTTAGCCCCATCTCTGCTAATTCTTCTTTTGTTCTTGGATCAAACAATTCATGTAATTCTTCTGAATTGTGCGTACGTTCAAATCGTTTACCAAAAGGATCAATCCCATTTTCTCTTAATTGCTCCATTTTTTGACGGCGAACAAGCATTTGATCGTTTAAATCTTCTACTTGATGTTGTTGTTCCTGTGTCACAAAAGTTCCTCCATTCTCATGTTATTCTCTTTCCTATAATGCCAATGAAACACAAAAAAAGCAAGCCGAACTTAAAGTTCGACTTGAAAATTCACGAAAAACTTAGAAAATCACTGGATTATTTCACAGATACTTTTTCTGTTTTCTCTAAAAAGCGGTCAAGCAGTTCATTGATTTCTACTTGTTTTTCTGCTTGATTGATTGCAACTTTTACTTTTGCTGCTCGAGAGATTCCTTTTAAATAATAGGAAGCATGTGTCCGAAATTCTCGGCACGCAACAACCTCCCCTTTTAAATCGACTAAACGTTTCAAATGTAATTTAGCGGTCTCGATTTTTTCTCTTGGTGTTGGTTCAGGGATTAACTCGCCGGTTTCTAAGTAATGCTGGGTGCGATGGATCATCCAAGGATTGCCTAACGCTGCACGCCCGATCATCACACCATCCGCTCCTACGTATTCTAACATTCTTTTAGCATCTTCCGGAGTTTTGACATCTCCATTGCCCATAAATGGGATCTTGAGCTGACTTTTAACTTCTTTCAATACTTCCCAGTTTGCTTTACCTTCATACATTTGTACTCTCGTACGTCCGTGCATGGCGATTGCACTGGCGCCAGCTGCTTCAGCCGCTAAAGCATTTTGCACAGCAAAGACATGTTGTTCATCCCAACCGATTCTCATTTTCACAGTAACTGGTACATCAACGGCAGAAGAGACAGCTTGCACCATCTCATAAACTTTATCTGGATCCAATAACCATTTAGCGCCTGCTTCTGCTTTGATGATTTTGTTCACTGGGCAACCCATATTGATATCAATGATGTCAGCCGCTGTATTTTCTTGAACGAATTGGGCAGCCTCGACCAAAGTATCTTTGTTTCCACCAAAAATTTGCAAGCTTAGTGGATGTTCTGTTTCTTCGATATGCAGCATCTCTAATGTTTTCTTGTTTCTAAAATGGATTCCTTGGTCACTGATCATCTCACAGACGACTAATCCAGCACCGAACTCTTTGACGGTCACACGAAAAGCTGAATTAGTGATTCCAGCCATCGGTGCGACAACTACTCGATTGGGAATTTCAACATGTCCGATTTTCCATGTATGTTCCACTTATTTTCCTCCCAGCGCTTCTGCTTTTAGCTCGGATAATTCTGCTTCACTGTATTCATACTTGTTGTTGCAGAATGAACAAACGGCTTCTGCTCCGTGATCTTCATCAATCATCGCTTGGATTTCTTCTGCCCCTAAAGCAATAATTGCTTCCCCAAATTTTTCTTTTGAGCAATCACATTTGAATTGTACCGGCATTTTCTCTAAAATATTCAACTCACTAGTTCCTAGTAAACCTTCAAGAATTTTTTCAGGTGTTAATCCTTCGTCTAATAAAGTAGAAATACGTGGTGTCGTTTTTAATTGTTCTTCGATTTTACTGATAGTTTCTTCATCTGCACCAGGCATGATTTGGATCATAAATCCACCAGCTGTTTTGATACTGTCATCCGTGTTAACTAATACGCTCAATCCAACTGCTGAAGGAATCTGTTCTGAGATTGCAAGATAATAGGTAAAGTCTTCCGCAATTTCTCCAGAAACAATAGGTGTTTGTCCCGAAAATGGTTCTTTCAAACCGAGATCTTTAGTAACACTGAACATCCCTTGCGTTCCCACAGCACCACGCACATCAATTTTTCCTGCTTCATTCAAAGGTAGGCTCAAATGAGGGTTTTGGATATAGCCTTTGACTTCTCCTTTGCCATTCGCATCTACCACAATCCCATTAGCCGGACCATTCCCTTGAATCCGCACAGTTAACTTGTCTTCGCCTTTTAGCGTCGAACCTAGTAAAAGTCCGCCAACAAGCGTACGACCTAATGCAGCCGATGATGTATGCCAAGTGTCGTGTCGTTTTTGGGCTTCTGCAACAGTATTTGTTGCTTGAACTGCATAAGCACGTACATAGCCATCATAGGCCAGTGCCTTGATCAAATAATCTTCCATTTATTTATGTACCTCTTTTCCGATTTTTAAATTCATAGTGAATCATACTAGTTACGCTGATAATTTTCAACTTATGAATGTTATCTTTTCTTTTATTTGCCTATTCTATAATAAAAAATAAAACAACTACTAAAAAAGAGCCACGACTTTTGTCGTAGCTCTCATTTTTTAGCGATTATTTCGGTTGATCATCCGAATCATCTGTTGAAGAAGTTTGATGTTCTTCTTCATTTAATTCTTTTTTCTCTTCTTCAAATTCTTTCTTATCGTGCTCAAAATCTTGCTTTTCTTCCGCTTGTTTTTCTGCGTCTTTTTCTTCCAAAGCACGTTTTGCTTCTTCAAAAGTTTGCGCTTCTTTTTCACTAGGATAGTTAGCAGATTCTGAACCTTCAGGCATAACACCTTTTTCAAATAAAGATTTGATTGCTTTCGCATCGAGTGTTTCAAATTCTAACAGTTTTTCAGCGATCAATTTATGTTGTGCTCGATGTGCTTCGATGATCTCATGCGCTTTTTGATGAGCTTCCATCAAAATCTTACGCACTTCTTGGTCAATTTCAAAGGCCACTTGTTCAGAGTAAGCTTTCGTTTGACCATAGTCACGACCAACGAATACTTGATGATTTCCTTCATATTGAACTGGACCTAAACGATCACTCATTCCATATTCAGTTACCATGCTTCGTGCTAAAGCTGTTGCTTGTTCAAAGTCATTAGAAGCCCCAGTTGATTGAACGTTGAAGATGATTTCTTCTGCTGTTCGACCACCAAGCAAACCAACGATTTGTTCAAACATATCTTCTTTTGTCATCAAGAATTGATCTTCTTTTGGTAAAGCGATCATATAACCACCTGCACGTCCACGTGGAATAATGGTTACTTTATGAACCACACGTGCCCGACTCAAGACTAAACCAACGATCGTATGACCTGCTTCGTGATAAGCCACCATTTCTCGTTCTTTTTTGCTGATTACGCGATCTTTCTTAGCTGGACCTGCAATCACGCGATCTTCTGCTTCATCAATATCTGAAGCATCGATTTTCTTCTTGTTACGACGAGCCGCAACTAAAGCTGCTTCGTTTAAGACATTTTCTAAATCTGCACCAGCAAAACCTGGTGTTTGTTGTGCCACGACTTTCAAATCAACGTCATCTGCCATCGGTTTGTTTCGTGCGTGAACACGTAAGATTGCTTCACGACCTTTCACATCTGGACGACCAACTAAAATTTGACGGTCAAAACGTCCTGGACGTAAAAGTGCAGGGTCAAGTACATCTGAACGGTTTGTTGCAGCAATGACGATAACACCTTCATTCCCATCAAATCCGTCCATTTCAACTAGCAATTGGTTCAGTGTTTGTTCACGTTCATCATGTCCACCGCCCATGCCTGCGCCACGTTGACGACCAACAGCATCAATTTCATCGATGAAGATGATTGCTGGAGCATTTTTCTTCGCTGTTTCAAATAAGTCACGAACACGACTTGCCCCAACACCCACAAACATTTCTACAAAGTCAGAACCTGAAATAGAGTAAAACGGTACACCCGCTTCTCCAGCTACAGCTTTTGCTAACAATGTTTTACCAGTTCCTGGAGGTCCTTCTAAAAGAACACCAGCTGGGATACGTGCGCCTAACTCAACAAAACGTCGCGGATCTCTTAAGAATTCAACAACTTCAACCAACTCTTGTTTCTCTTCTTCTGCACCAGCGACATCTGAGAAGCGTACACGGTTCGCTTTTTTGTCGGCTTCTTTGGCTTTTGATTTACCAAAGTTCATGACACGGCCACCGCCGCCTCCGCCACCACCTTGTTGCCCCATCATCATATAGAAGAAGAACACAAGGATGATAATTGGTAAGAAGCTTAGCAATAAGGATACCCATACGCCACTGCTTGATTCTTCTTTGACTGTTGTAGCTACGTTATGTTCTTTCGCTAAATCAGTCACTTGGCTAAGTGTGGTATCGTTTGGCAAAATAATCGTTGTAAAGTGTGTCGTTTTTGTATCTGTCGATCCTAAGATAGCAAGTCCACCACTGTTAGAGACGGTTTGCTGTTCTTTATACTCTCCAGAAATTTTATATACACCATTTGCAGGTTGCACTTCAAATTCTTTGATTTTACCTGCTTGTAATTGTTCTGTAAATTTTGTGTACTCGATATCTGACGATCGTTGGCCGTTATTACCAAAGATAAAATATACGACCATAACCATCGCTAAGATTACGAGGACATAGTACAAGGCATTTTTCATCATGCCATTGTTTTTTTTGTTCATAGTTGCCCTCCCTATGCGTTATTTTAATTTAGCATTTTTTTTATCAATCCTGACCATTCTATTGTAACACAATTTATAGTAGATACAGCACTAATTTGATTGATAAACGCTAGGCTTCAATACACCGATGTATGGTAAATTACGGTAAGCTTCTGCATAATCTAATCCGTAACCCACTACAAATTCATTAGGAACATTGAATCCAACATAGTCTGCTTCAATATCAACTACTCTACCTTCTGGTTTATCAAGCAATGTGACAATTTTCACTGATTTTGCTTTACGGTATTTAAATAGATCAACCAAATAAGCGAGTGTTCTTCCACTATCGATGATATCTTCAACGATCAGTAAGTCACGGCCTTCAACATTGGTATCTAAATCTTTGACGATTTTGACTTCTCCTGATGAAACCGTTGCATTTCCATAACTTGAAACATCCATAAAGTCTATTTCCAAGTGAGCATCAATCGAACGTATGATATCTGCCATGAATGGAACAGCGCCTTTTAGAACACCAACAACGAGTGGATTATTATGCTTATAAGTTTCTGCCAATTCTTTGCCTAGTTCTTCACAACGAACTTGTATTTCTTCTCTTGTAATCAAAACTTTTTCAATATCCTTTTCTAACATCAGGTTCTCCTTCCAATTGCTTCTTTGTGATATTTGTAAAGAAGTATGTAGTGTATTTTATCAGTTTCTACACCAATACTCAAATAGGAATAGGTAAATGGGACCAAACTATAAATATTTTCATTTTGATCCCTCACGACCCATGCCTCTTTTCTTTGTGAATCAGGTACTTTGTTATCAATCAAATATCTGGATATTTTCTTTTTTAGTTTGCTATTTAGCTGGATACGCTCTCCTGCTTGTCTCTTTCCTACAAACAGTTCTTGATGTGAAGATAGCCAAAGATCATGAGAAAACTCGTCCCAATCATCTGCTTTTCTAGCTTCTTCGGCTGCTTCAGGTGTAAACAAGCCGATCCAGCAGCTTTCATCTAACCTGATGCGTTGATTCAACTCCAACTTATACGCCTCTGTTCGTTCTTGTATTGTTTTTGAGGGATCAGCTTTCTCTTGGATAAGATAGATTTTTTCATAGCTACGTTGCAGAACCCACCCTCGTTCAAGAGTAATTTTCCATTGGCCTTTTTTCTGTTGACACTGTTGTAAAATCAGTTGGATTTGTTTTTCTTTGATCACGATCGCTGTTTTTTCAAAAAATTGATCAAAGAATGCGTATAAGAAATAATAGCTTTCTTCTTCTGGCATCTCCGCTAATAGTTTCCAAGGAAAATGCACCCATTCGTTTTCTTCTACGACATTTTCCATCAAGACTTTCTTCATGTGTGTTTGAATCAATCGATCTGCCCATTGGATCTGCTGCGAAAAACGTTGAAAATGAACCATTGCTTGTGGATTTTCTTGTTTTAGTTGAGGCAGAACCAAATGACGAAGGCGATTACGTTGAACATCCAACTCTTGATTCGTATGGTCTTCAAAATAAACCAGCTCTCGCTCTGAAGCATATTGATATAATTGCGCCTTACTAAATCCTAGTAACGGACGAATCAATCGACCATTGGAGAAGGGTTGGGCTTCTTTGATCCCAGCATAGGTACTAAGTTGCCCCCCACGCAACAACTTCATTAAAACCGTTTCCATTTGGTCATCCCCATGATGTGCCGTCATTAGGCAGTCATAGCTGCCGCTTTGCATCTGCTTCGCAAACACTTGATAACGAAACTCTCGAGCCGCTGTTTCAATGCCCTTTTTTGTTGGCTTTTCCCAAACTTCCACTTGTAATGGGAGTTGATGTTGTCGACAATACTTCTTTAAATACGCAACTTCATGAACAGATTCTTCTCTTAATTGATGATTGATATGGGTCACTGCCAAAAAGAAACCCCATTTTTTTTGCGCTTCCATCATTAAATCCAGAAGAACCATAGAATCTACTCCCCCAGAAACCGCCAGTAGTGCTCTTGTTTTTTCATTCAAATAACCATTGATTTCACAATTTGTCAAAAAACGTTGTCTGATCTTCCTTGCGTCTTGTTCTTCTTCCATCGAATCACTTCCTTGTTCCTTCTCGGCTTCGATCAACCTACCATCAAAGATTCCAATGAAAAAAAGAGCGGACAAAAGTCTGCGACAATTGCCTGCTCTTAAGTTTTTGGTTAGCTGCGACGTCCGCCGCGTCCGCCACGTTTACCTTCTGTATTGCGCTTCAAGGAAGTCAATCGATCATCACTATCCTTTAAAAATGAACTCATTAATGAATCGAAGTCTTCTTTATGGTTATTAGAAGATTGACTGCGAGAAAAAGGTTTTTTCTGTGTTGAACGACCTCGATTATCGCGAGGATCTCTTTGTTGATATTTTTTTGGACGCTTATCATCATCTGATTCTGTTGATTCCGCTGGTTTTGGTTGTGTTTGACGGATTGATAATCCAATTTTACCATCATCATTAACTGAGATAACTTTAACAGTTACTTCATCACTGACACTTAAAACATCATGAATATCTTTGATATAGCCATTTGAGACTTCACTGATATGAACTAGACCAGTTTTTCCAGCTCCTAAATCAATAAACGCGCCAAAATTTGTAATTCCTGATACTTTCCCTTGCAGTTTTGCTCCTACCTCGATTGACATAAAAAAAATGTTCCTCCTAATTATTAACCTATTTATAATACTGCTTATTTTGCAGTTGTTGAACTAGTTGTTTGGTCTGTGTCATCCGTATTTGATTCTAATACTGGATAAACCTGCTCGCCTTCTTTTGAATAAAAGTATTTGCTTCTCGCAAGTTTCGCCACATAGTCATCATCTTTCAATAATGAGACATCCTGTGTTAGCTGATCCACATCAGCATTGACTTGGCTTAATTCCGTATTTGCTTCAACTTTCAATTCGTTTAATTGATTCATTCTTTGCATATCACGAAAAATTTGAAAACCTAAAATTGCGAAAATGACCAAAGCACCTATAAAAATAACTGCTAATCGACGTCTACGAAAAATCAACTGGCGTTGTTGTTCTTGAAATTCGACATATTTTTTCTTTGCATACTCTGTATCTAAAGCAGCAATTTTGTTGCTTTTTTTTGTCACTTCTCTTCGCTCCAATCTTTTTTGATTGTCGTTTTCATTATACCAATATCATTGAGGGTTGTCTAATCTATTTCGTCAGTGTTTTACTTGCGAATCTCCGAAATGATCTCATACATTTTTTGAGCATCTTCTTTTTTCGTTGACTCATGTAATTCATTGACTTTTACTTCCATTGTTTTGTTTCCAAATTGGATCTTCAATTGATCGCCTACCTTGACATCACTAGAAGATTTAGCCAATTTTCCATTGATTTGAATTCTTCCTTTATCTGCCACTTCTTTTGCTACAGAGCGGCGTTTGATAATTCGGGAAATTTTAAGAAATTTATCTAATCGCATTAGGATTCCTCACTTTTATTTTTTATAAGTTTATTAAATCGTAAAATCTTTTTTCCAAACGGTAACATCAACCATTCTCTAACCGTAAATAATTTTGTCCAGATCACAGCATTCACAAAGACGAACGCCCCGATTCCTACACCTGCTAAACTGGCAAAGAATGCAGAAGACCGATGAGCAACCGGTCCAAAAATCATCGTCAGTCCGCCATAATAAATCAGTAAGGCTAAGATCATCCATCCCAAACATTGAAGCAATTTACTTCCAAAGCGACGTTCTTTCCAGAACTGATTGATTTCACTAGTCTCCGTGTGGACAAAATACCATAGAGTGACAGCCAATCCTAGCAAAGTCGACAAACTAGCTCCTACTGTCCCTAGATAGCCAGTTAGAAACGGGGTTGCCAAAGCTTTGGCTAACAGCCCCCAGCCTGCACCTTTCAAAGAGGGACGAAAAGAATTTTTACTTTGGGCAATACTTTGATAGGTTTGGATGATTGCTGTTAAAGCAATTGCAAAGACGAATAGCACCAACGCTGCATTCCCAGCGTAATCTTTAAATAGCGCATAGTTGATATACGGTAAAAGCATAGCTAGTCCTACAGAAGCAGCTAATGCTAAAGTCGTTGTTAACCGTAAATAGATTTTGGCAGTCTTTAGAAATTGACTATGCACAGCCGTCATCAAGTACTTCGTCAATGCAGGTAAAAAAGTCGCACTTAATGCAGTCGCAATCACTAGTCCTAATTGAACTAACGGTTGCCCACGATCATAGACCCCTTTTGCAATTTTTGCACTTTGTTCAGAAAATCCATAAACTTGAAGCGCATTTTTTACAAAAAATGAGTCGATCAGCTGAAAGAAAATCAGCAGACCACTATAGATTGACACTAAGCCCCCTTCAACTAAAAAACGCCGGATCAATCGTTTGTCAGGTCGTTTCGTGACCGAAAAATGTCGAAAACTTAACGCTCCACCATGGATTTTTTGTTCATAATAGCGCAACACACCATAGGCACAAAGTCCCCCGATGACTGCACCACTCATAGCAGCAGTTCCTGTTTGGTAAACTGACCAGCCAAATAGTCGAAAAGCAAAGGCACTGAAAACGATGATCGCCACTCTCACAAATTGTTCAACGACTTGTGAAACAGCTGTCGGTTCCATCAAAAATCTGCCTTGGAAATTCCCTCGATAAAAAGATAGTCCTGGCATCAGTAAGAAAGTAAATGAAACGATTTGGATCAGCGGTCGTAATTGCTGATCTCCCATCATCCAAGCAATCCAACGGCTAAAGAGAAAAGTAAACAGCCACAGAACAATCCCTGTCCAAAAAACTAATGGATAAAGCCGTTGCAGTGCTTCTTTTCGCTGAATTGGATCTTTTCGTTCAGCGACATATTTTGAAATGAATTGCGGTAAACCAGACAACGCTAAAGTCATGGCAATCCCATAGATTGGGTATACTTGTTGGTATACATAAAATCCTTCATCACCAACTAAGTTTTGGAGCGGAATGCGGTACAGCGCACTTAGGACTTTTGCTATGAAAGAAGCAATCGTCAATATAAATGCGCCATGCATCACGCGACGCATCTCTTTATGGTCCAAAGTATTCGCTCCTTCCTAAGCAGACAGATATTTTTGTTCACGTAAAGCTTTGACAAAACGTTGGATTTCTTGCAACCAAACTGCTTCATCGGTCTTGTTAGGAACCGTTAGTCGAATCACCATTTTTTCTTTTTCTACACCTAAACTTGCTTTTAGTTTTGTTGCAGTCAAAGCTTCAAATAACTGTTCTACAGTATAGCGTTTTGTTCCTGCTTTACTTAGATTAAAGACGATAGTCTGCTGTTGCTTGCGAATTGTTTCAATCAAGGCGCGATCGCCATCCATTTTGATTTGACCAATCGTTAAGAGATGTGCCACCTCTTCAGGGTATTCCCCAAAACGGTCTAAAAGATCATCTTCTAATTCATCAAGCATTTCTTGTGAATCAAGTTCCCTGATCCGTTTATAAATTTCAATTTTCTGTCTTTGGTCCGAAACATATTCTTCTGGCAAGTAAGCATCGACCCCAAGATCGATTTCAACTGCTGTTTTTTCCACTTGGTTGTTCTTTCCTTGTTTACGTAAAACAGCATCACTTAACATTTGCGAATACATGTCGAATCCGACAGCATCAATAAAGCCGTGCTGCTGCGCACCTAGCAGATTTCCTGCTCCTCGGATCGATAAATCCCGCATAGCGATTT
The DNA here is from genome assembly GCF_040887215.1 of Enterococcus sp. C63. Taxonomy (NCBI): domain Bacteria; kingdom Bacillati; phylum Bacillota; class Bacilli; order Lactobacillales; family Enterococcaceae; genus Enterococcus; species Enterococcus sp. C63. The sequence goes on from NZ_JBFOFI010000008.1 coordinate 12,243, forward strand.
TAAAACCAGAGCCTAGTTCGGTGAAATCTTTAATGGCTTGAAGACGTTTTTCGCTGACTTCATTCAAGATTTTTTGTTGTTCATACATGAAGTAGGCGTACGCCACTCGGTTGCTTCGTCCCACACGACCACGTAATTGATAAAGAGTCGATAGCCCCATGTAATCAGCATTTTCAACGAAGAGCGTATTCGCATTTGGAATATCGACACCCGTTTCAATGATCGTCGTTGTGATTAACACATCATATTGTCCTTCAATAAAATCAAACAATGTATTTTCTAATTGTGCTTCAGTCATTTGACCATGCGCATAACCGATTCGTGCTTCTGGTACAAGTTCTTGGATTTCTTCCACTTTTTGTTCGATCGTCTCTACTCGATTATAGAGATAGAACACTTGACCGCCACGCCCCATTTCTCGATGGATAGCTTCACGAATCGCTCCAGGATTTTTTTCCATCACGTAAGTTTGAATCGGATAACGATTGGCAGGCGGTGTTTCGATCACTGATAAATCACGAACCCCGAGCATTGACATGTGGAGTGTCCGTGGGATCGGTGTCGCTGTCAACGTCAAGACATCCACTTGGGCACGTAGTTGTTTCAAACGTTCTTTATGTTTTACACCAAAACGCTGTTCTTCGTCAACGATCAATAACCCTAAGTCACTAAATTCAATGTCTTTAGATAAGATACGATGCGTTCCGACTACGATATCGATTTGTCCAGTACGTAATTGTTCAATCGTTTCTTTTTGTTGTTTTTTCGTTCGGAAACGACTCAATAGACCTACATTTACTGGAAATCCTTCAAAACGTTCCAACATCGTTTCATAATGTTGTTGGGCGAGAATGGTCGTAGGAACTAAAAAGGCAACTTGTTTACTTTCCTTGACGGCTTTAAAAGCAGCTCGTAAAGCCACTTCCGTTTTACCGTAGCCAACATCACCAACGAGCAAACGATCCATCGGTTTTTCTTTTTCCATATCTCGTTTGATCTCTGCGGCACTCCGTAATTGGTCATCCGTTTCAGAGTATGGGAAGGCATTTTCAAATTCTTTTTGATACCCATCATCCGGTCCAAACGCATACCCTTTTTCTGATTCTCTGGCAGCATATAGTTTGATCAGATCATCTGCGATATCTTCAATTTTAGACGAAACCTTTCTTTTGGTTTTCGTCCATTCACTACTGCCTAATTTATTGATACGAGGTGCTTTTGATTCAGAAGCAACATATTTTTGGATCAAATTCAGCTGGGTAACCGGAATAAATAATTTATCGTCATTTTGATAAAGGATCGTCATGTAGTCTTGATGGACACCATCCACTTCTAACGTTTCCATCCCAATATATTTACCGATCCCGTGATTTGCGTGAACGACATAGTCGCCTGCTTTTAGTTCATTATAGCTTTTTAAACGTTCCGCATTCGTTACGGTTTGTCGCCGTGTTTGTTTCTTCGTCGTTTTTTGGAAAATTTCTTTTTCCGTAATTGCGACTATTTTCTCTTGAGGAAGTTCGAACCCTGTTTGCAGCGCCCCTTCCACTAGTTGCACTTGTCCTCTGATCAGTTTTTCTTTTTCGGTTTCCACGACTAGGATCTCTTCATCACGTAACATCTGCTCCGCTTTTCTAATCCGTTCTTTCGTAGGAATAAAGATGACTACTGTTTGTTCTTGCTTACGCCATCGGTCCATTTCTGTTTTCAATAATGGCATTTGACCGAAAAATTGTTGCATCGTACGATATTGAAAATTGTGAATCGCTTGAAAACGTAAATTCCCCATACCCTTTTGAAAAAGCGCAAAAAAAGTCGTCACAAATTTTTCTTTTTGAACTAATTTATGCACATCATTGACAAAGACTTGCTCTGAGAAGACACGTAATTCACTAATTTTTTGTGTTTGCCATTCAGCTGCTTCTCTTTCGATCTCCCGATTTGTTTCCATGATTCGTTGATAATCATCCACAATGAATAAACTACTTGTTGGAAAATAATCAAGAATTGTCGTTTCTTCTTGATAAAGTAGATCAGCATAAAGTTTCGCGTCTTCTGTCGGATTTCCTGCTTGCCATTGCGCGATTACTTGTCCAAAATAATCCTGCACGAATTGGCGGTCTGTTTCTTCTGAAATCGTCGCTAGTTTCTTTTCTAACAACTTTTCCAGTCGGTCGATCCCATGAAGTAAATCAGCTTGGTCGTAGACCTGTTCACTTGTCGGTGCGATCCAAATTTCTGTTACTTTTTCGATCGAGCGTTGAGTTTCTACTTCAAAATATCGCATGGAGTCAATCTCTACATCAAATAATTCGATACGTACGGGATGTTCGAGATTGATCGGATAGATATCAATGATGCTGCCACGAATACTATACTCTCCCGTTTTTGCCACCATTTCAACTCGTTCGTAGCCTAATAAAGTCAATAGACGAGGCAGATCATCAACGGCTATTTCCTCTCCCGTTCGCCAAGTCAATTGGGCTTGTTTCCAAACTTTTGGACTGGGTAATCGTTTATGCAATGCTGCTACTGGTAATAAATAGACCCCTGGTTGTTTTTGTTGCAGGGCATTTAGTGTAGCAACTCGTTCTCTTCTTGCTTCTGGGGAAGAAAAAGCCATTTCCGCAGAAAGAACTTCATCTACTGGAAAAGAATGTATTTGTTCTGCTGGCAAAACATGTTGCAAATCTTCTGCTAGTTGATTCGCATAATACAGATTAGGCATTAATACGACTAAGTTTTTCTTTGTTTTTTTGAACGCTCGAGCAAAGAGAAGAGTTTTGGCTGAACCAGCTAAACCAGTGATCAATTGTCTTGGTGATTTTTCTTCTATCTGGTTGAGCCATTCCTTCACCTGTGGATCTTTACCAATTAATTGAACGATATCCATTTTTTTCCTCCTTCGCTAATTGAATTTGTTCATCGTATCGATAAACGAATGACCATCCAGCATAAACTCGAGTGCTGCCACTGACTGATCGATACTTGCTTCAATCAATGGTTGAACTTCTTTACTAAATGGGCTTAGCACGTGTTGAACAACAGTTTTGTTTCCTTCTGGTCGACCAATGCCTACTTTGATACGGTCAAATACATTCGTATTCAAGTGAGAAATGATACTTTTTATTCCATTATGCCCTCCAGCACTCCCTTTTTGGCGCAAGCGGATCTTGCCAGTTACAAGATCTAAATCATCATAAACAACAACTAATTCTTCCGGATAAATACCGAAATAAGTCATTAATGGTCCTACAGCACGACCAGATTCGTTCATAAAAGTTTGCGGCTTCACTAATAAGATTTTTTCTCCTTGATAGAAAAACTCTGCAACTTCCGCTTCAAATGTATTTTTTTTAAACACAGCTTGTTGCTTTTCAGCCATGCGATCAACGACCATAAAGCCGATATTATGTTTGGTTTGTGCATATTTGGTTCCTGGGTTTCCAAGCCCTACGATCATTTTCATTTGTTCTACCACCTAATTGAAAAAAGCAGCACAAAAGGCTGGAGCGCCCTAAAGCAATCCAGTCTTTGACTCATTTTTTCATTTTTTTACTTTCTACTATTAAGTATAACACACAAGTACCTGTTTCAACAAAAAGAGAATGTTTAACAAATGATAAAGAAATTAAAATTTTCTTCAAAGTCTAATAAATTAATAACCTTTTAAAAATAGTGAAATCACGCACATGTAAGCTTTTACATATAATACAACCTTGTTATCTGTTATATTTTATAGCCAAATAGCGTGACAGCGGGCTTGATAAATGTTAGCATAGGCATGGGAAAAAACAAAATCAATGGAAGGATTGATATATAATGACTGCAGCTGCAGAAAAAAAAGATCATCAAAAAGTAATTCTTGTTGGAGATGGCGCCGTAGGTTCTAGCTATGCCTTTGCTCTAGTTACTCAAAACATTGCACAAGAAGTAGGTATCGTAGATATCAACACAGCAAAAACTGAAGGAGATGCTATTGATTTATCACATGCTCTAGCATTTACTTCACCTAAAAAAATCTACTCTGCTACTTATGCAGATGCACATGATGCTGACTTAGTAGTTATCACTGCTGGTGCACCACAAAAACCAGGTGAAACTCGTTTAGACTTAGTAAATAAAAACTTAAAAATCAACCGCGATGTAGTAACACAAATTGTTGAATCAGGATTCAATGGTATTTTCTTAGTTGCTGCTAACCCAGTAGATATTTTAACTTACTCAACTTGGAAATTCTCAGGCTTCCCTAAAGAACGCGTAATCGGTTCAGGTACTTCACTTGACTCAGCTCGCTTCCGTCAAGCACTTGCAGAATTAGTTGATGTTGATGCACGTAACGTCCATGCTTATATCTTAGGTGAACACGGTGACTCAGAATTTCCTGTTTGGTCACATGCTAACGTTGCTGGTTTACAAATTTATGAATGGGTTAAAAACAATCCAGACGTTGATGAAGAAGCAATGGTTAACTTATTCTTTGGTGTACGTGATGCTGCTTACACAATCATTGAAAAGAAAGGCGCTACTTTCTATGGTATCGCTGTAGCCTTAGCACGTATCACTCGTGCCATCTTAGATGATGAAAATGCTGTACTTCCACTATCTGTATTTATGAATGGTGAATACGGCTTGAACGATATCTACATTGGTGCCCCTGCAGTAATCAACCGTCAAGGTATCCAAAAAGTTATCGAAATCCCTCTAAGTGACAGCGAACAAGATCGTATGGCTGCTTCAGCTAAACAATTAAAAGAAATCTTAGATGAAGCTTTTTCTAAATTAGACGCTGAATAATTAGAATAAATTTAACCACTTAATCAAGCAGAATGTCAGCATTCTGCTTGATTTTTTTACTTAACGATCGTTAAATTTTTGCTAAATCATTTGTCCCCTTCGTCTTTTTTCTCAAAATATGCTATGATTAGTTCGTTATACGCTAAACTATCAAATAAGGAGCTGCCCGCATGACAAGATCTTCTCATCATAAAAAATCGAAATCGCTACACATTGGTCTATTAACTACGCTAGGCGTATTCCTTGCATTAATCGGCTTTTACGCTTACCGCAGTACATATTACACCAATCATTTTTTACCTAACACGGAAATTAATTCCATCAATGTTAGTAACCTGACCGTGCAACAGGCAAATGACAAATTAAAAGACACCTTTTCCAATAAAAAGCTGACGATTGAAGAAAATGGGAAAGTTTGGGAAGAGATCGCAAAATCTGAGCTTGGTTATAAAGATGACTTTTCAGCAGATTTATCTCGATTGTTAAACCAACAAAATGCTTGGTCATGGGGCATGAACTATGTTTCCGCTAGTGAAAAACAAGAAATTGATCCGCAAGATACTGATCATCAAAAACTAGATGAAACGCTGGCTTCCACGACGAATAAGCTAACCGAATTAAATAAAGATCGGACACAGACACAAGATGCGACAATTGAAAAATCTGGTGACTCTTTCAAAATAAAACCAGAAATAACTGGCGATACGATTGATGTGACAGCAGCTATCAACGCGCTGAAAACCAGTGTGAAGGATGGCAAAAACAAAATTGATTTAACTAAATTTCAAACAAAACCAAAAGTGACAGCGACCGATAAAAATTTAACAAAACAAGTCGATGAAATGAATGCCATTGCTAATATCAAAGGAACCTATAGTATCAACGGCAATACTTTCCAGATACCTCGTTCTGAAATTGCTAACTGGCTAACTTACACAGATGGTAAAGTTGATTTAGATACAACACAAGTTAAAAACTATGTAACAGGTTTAGGAGAAAAATATAACACAAGTACGAATGACACAAAATTTAAAAGTACAAAACGGGGTGAAGTAACGGTTCCTGTGGGTACCTATAGTTGGTCAATCAAAACTGATGCAGAAACAGAAGCTTTGAAGTCAGCCATTTTAGCAGGTAAAGACTTTACCCGATCACCAATTGTTCAAGGTGCCACAACAGCTGATCATCCTTTAATAGAAGATACCTATATCGAAGTTGATTTAAAAAACCAGCATATGTGGTATTACAAAGATGGTAAAGTTGCGCTAGAAACTGACATCGTGTCTGGAAAACCTAAGACCCCTACTCCAGCTGGTGTTTTCTATGTTTGGAACAAAGAGGAAAATGCTACATTAAAAGGAACGAATGATGATGGAACCCCTTATGCAAGTCCTGTAAACTACTGGATGCCAGTTGACTGGACCGGTGTTGGTATCCATGATTCCGACTGGCAACCTGAATATGGTGGCGATCTTTGGAAAACTCGTGGATCTCATGGATGTGTCAATACGCCGCCAAGTGTCATGAAAGAATTGTTTGGCATGGTAGAAAAAGGTACACCAGTAATCATTTTCTGATAGCTTCAATAAAAAATGAATTCGTAAAAAAACTGGTTTCTCAACAAAGTTTATCTTAAACTTTAGAGAGACCAGTTTTTTTACGTCTATCACTATCAAAGGGGGAATAAAATGGACGATAAGTTACAAGCTAAAAAAACTTATTATCAACAGTTTCTTGATTACACTGAGCAACAGATCTTAGAATTATCCGCCAGTATCGCAGACCAGCAAAAACTACTCGTCAAACCAGAGAATAATGAATTTGAACAAAAGATTTTAGTCAAAAAACTAGCTAGTGACAAGAGAAAAATGCAATCATTTTTAAATGGTGAGGGCCTCCTCCGTTCAATCCTTCAGCAACTGGATAATATTCATACTACGATCGCGAATCAAGATCAAAATAATTCGCTATGGAATAGGTTTTTTCGCTCATCATCCAATGAGTTGGCTAATCACCAGAAATTATTACATACATATGAACTTCTGTTTGAAGAAATAATGAAAGGATTATACAGCGATACACAAAAGGCGTCACCGTATAAAAAACTAGTGCCCAAAGAGAGGTACAGATAATGATTCAAGGATAAAATCAACCACTCCTAAAATAAATTCCAATCCAATCTATCCATAAATAAACAACAGCTGGCTTTGATCCACAAGTTCTATTTTATAAAAATGAATCACAAGTATACTACGAAATGAAGCCGAAAAATCCTAAAATAGAAAACTATTTTAGGATTTTTCGGCTTCATACTCAATTTTAATTACTTCTATAACTCATTTTTTCATGTACACTAATTGATACTTCTACCTAAAATTTTTTTCTCACAAAACCAACGATCAAGCATAAGACAATCGCTGTCAATGCCCCCATTGAATCGAGCATGACATCTTGGAAAGACGGTGTTCGATCCCCTGTAAGCATCTGATGAAATTCATCTAACCCAGCATAACCGGTCGCCGATAACCAAGCTAAGACACTTGTTAACCACCAGATTTTCATTTTAGGAAAGACCCCTAAAAACAAACTACCACCTAAAATAAAATAAGACCCAAAATGAGCACCTTTTCGTAAGAAAAATTCAACGAATTTACCATAACCTAAATGATCTACACTCACTACACCATCGCCATAAGTAAAACGAATATTATCAAATACTTGTTTAAACGGATGATTGGGAAACCACTCTTCGATCCTGGAGACTTGGGATTGTTGTCCGTAAGTTTGCGATGAACTGTAAAATAAGAGAGCCATGATGAGTACTGCAATAACTAAATAAAAGTTGCCATTTTTCATTTGTTTTTTTATTGAATTCATAAGTCACCTCTGCCATTTATAATAGCTCTTTTTTTGCGAAACAACAAACTTTTCTTAGAGACTTAAATAAGAAAATAATGCTATACTAATTGTATTATAAATTGAAGGGAGCTTTTTCATGACATATTCACTAAATTGGGATCTTGATTCAATTTTTTCAGGTGGAAGTGATTCCCCAGCCTTAAATGAACGCTTAGAACAATTAGAAAAACAAATCACTACCTATTATCAATCCGTTAATCAATGGGATCATTCAGTCAGTACAAATGACGAACTTACGACACTGATCAAACAACAAGAAACAATTACAGAAGGTTTTTCTCAATGTAATAGTTATATTACGGCTTTGTTATCTGCGAATGTCAAAGATACCCAAGCAAAGCTTTTATCAGGAAAATTATATGCACTATTACCACGTTGGCAATCAGCCGATACGATTTTATCGAAAAAATTTGCAGAAATATCTGACAATAATTGGCAAACATTGCTCCAAACAGATGAATTTTCTTTGATTGCTTTTCGTATGAATGAGATTCGCAGAGACGGTCATCGTTTATTGTCCGAAGCAGAAGAAAACATCATCAATACACTCTCATTAGACGGGCTGAACGCGTGGAGCAGTCATTACGACACAATTGTGGGAACAATCGTGATTCCATTTGAAGAAAATGGCAAGGTAACTGACTTGTCAGCAGGTCAAGCCTTCAATAAAATGATGGGTGATCCAGATCCACTCGTACGTGAAAAGTTATTTATTGCCTGGGAAAAAGCTTGGCAAGAAAAAACGTCTTTACTATCGGACACATTAAATCACTTAGATGGTTTCCGTTTATCAACCTATAAACTACATGGTATGAACGACTATTTACAAAAACCATTAGAATACAATCGTTTGAAAAAAGAAACACTTGATGTGATGTGGGCAACTATCCAAAAAAATAAACAACCGTTAGTTGATTATTTAACAAGAAAAGCCAATCTTTTCGGTAAAGAAAAAATGGAGTGGCAAGATCAAGATGCACCAATTATTTTAGGAGATCTAAAGGAAAAGACGTTTACCTTTGACGAAGCTGCCTCTTTTATCATTGAGAATTTCCAAAAATTCAGTCCCAAAATGGCAACCTTTGCACAATCTGCATTTGAAAAAAGTTGGATTGAAGCAGAGGATCGTCCGGGAAAACGACCTGGCGGGTATTGTACTGAGCTGCCAGAAACCCAAGAATCCAGAATTTTTATGACCTATAGTAACTCAGTCAATGAAGTAGCTACGCTAGCCCACGAATTAGGTCATGCTTTTCATAGCAGTGTCATGTGGGATCTGCCAGCATTGAACCGTGATTACGCAATGAATGTTGCAGAAACTGCTAGCACGTTTGCTGAATTGATTGTCGCTGATGCTACCTTAAAAGCAGCCAAAACGAAAGAAGAAAAAATCAATTTATTAGATACTAAATTACAAAATGCTTTGGCCATGTTTATGAATATCCATTCTCGTTTCATTTTCGAAAATCGTTTCTATTCTGCGCGACAAGAAGGACTTGTTTCAGAAGAAGAAATCACTCAAATGATGGTTGAAGCTCAAAAAGAAGGTTATCATGATGCCTTAGCTACTTACCACCCACACTTCTGGGCAGCTAAATTGCATTTCTTTATTGATGATGTTCCTTTTTATAACTTCCCTTACACGTTTGGCTATTTGTTTAGTTTAGGTATTTATGCTTATACAAACAAAAAAGGGACAAGTTTTGAGCAAGAATACATTGAGTTATTAAGAGATACAGCTTCAATGACAACCGAAGAACTTGCTCAAAAACATTTAGGTGTTGACTTAACGAAACCAGATTTCTGGCAAGCTGGCATCGATATGGTTTTAGAGGATATCAATAGTTTCATGACACTTTCTGAAGAATATGTACATTAATTGATCAAGCTAAATCATTACTAGATAAAATGATCGATTCATAAACAGTAAAAATAGCAGTTTTTTCATTCATTGGAAATCCTATTTTGACTAATAAGTCCAAATGAGCTAGAGAGAATAGTGATTGGTTTACACCAACCTTCTTCACTCTAGCTCATTTATTTTGGTTGCTTCGTCTCTCATTCCAAACATCCATGATCATTTTTTGTGAAAATCACCAATGTCCCCTACTATTTTATAGCTACATATAAACTTCATTCTTTACTCACTGATTGCATTACAGACTAAAAAAGACACGTTGTCAAAGGATATTGGTAAAAAGAAATCTTAGAATCATAGGGTATCATTTTTATACTTTTTAAACCATAAAAAAGATGTTGGTGAATTTCACCAACATCAAAAAGAATAGAGCCACAAAAAAAAATGAACAGGAAGATTTCTCCTCCTGTTCATTCTATTTATTATTACATACTTACTGCAAAATCAGGTGTGTACCATTGAACTGAACCAACTTTAACATTTTCACCTGGTTGTGGTGCATGGATATATTGTCCGCCACCTAATGAAATAGCTACGTGATAAGTTCCGCCAGCAGAACCCCAGAATAATAAGTCTCCAGCTTTTGCTTGAGAAACTGAAATTTTTGTTCCAGCTGATTCTTGAGGTACTGTCCAACCACCGATGTCACGGCCAGTTACTTGTAAATATACATAGCGTGTAAATCCAGAACAGTCAAAGCCACTTGGATCTTTACCACCCCATACATATGGAGTACCAATATATTTGTAAGCTTCTGCTACAATCGCAGCGCCGTTCACACTACCAGAAGGATTTGGTGCTGGAGCAGGCGTTGGTGTAGGTGTTGGAGCTGGTGTTACAGTATTGTTGTTATTGTTGTTATTGTTGTTATTTGTTGTACTGTTATTAGTGCTATTATTAGTGCTATTGTTTGTATTATTATTTACATTTGTATTAGAGCTGCTTGAACTGCTTTCTGTATTCGCAGGTGTTGACTCTTGTGTAGAAGATTCAGGAACTGTTGATTCTTCTGTTGAAGATGATTCAGTAGAAGAAGAGCCAGTTGATGAATTTTCTGTTGTTGTAGAAGATTCAGTAGATGTTGATTCTTCTGTTGTTGAAGACTCAGGAGCTTTTGATTCTTCACTTGAAGATTGTGCAGCTGATGAGCTTTCTGTTGTAGTTGATGCTGATGATGAAGCTTGTGTTTGTGCAGCTTGTGCAGCAGCTTGTTCACGTGCTTCTTTTTCAGCTTTTTCTTGAGCTGCTTGTTGACGAGCTTGTTCTGCTAAGCGAGCTTGTTCACGGATACGTGCTTGCTCTGCTTCAGCTTCAGCTTTCTTACGGTTCAAGTCAGCTTTCTTATCTTCTGCTGTTGCTTGTTCAGCAGCCAATGAAGTTTTCAAGACATTTAAGTCAGCTTGTTTTGCTAATAAATCGCCTTTTTGTGACTCTAAAGCAGCTTGGTTGTCAGCAAGTTCTTTTTGTTTTGCTTCATTTTCAGCTTTTTTCGCTTCTACTGCTTGTTTGTCTTCTTTTTGTTGTTGTACTAAGTCTTGGTTTGCTTTAACGATTGTAGACATTGCTTGGATACGACCAACAGCATCTGCTAATGAATCTGCATTTAACACAGCGTCAATATAGTTTGAACTAGTATTTTTTACTTGTGTTTCACGTGCTTGTTTTTGGATTGTTGCTTCACGTTTTTCAATACGTTCTTGTAAATCTTTGATTTCTTGTTTTAATTGAGCAGATTCTTTACGCAATGTATCTTGTTTAGTTAATAAATCTTGCGCTTTTGTGTTAATAGCAGAAACTTGACCTTCTAATGCTTCAATTTGTGATTGTGCACTTGCTTGTTGGTTTTGTAAGTCTGCAATTTTTTTGTCTTGTTGTTGTATCTGAGAATCAAAATCGTCCGCCGCGGCAGCGATCGGTGATCCTACGGCAGTTAAAGCGATTGAACTTAGCATTACCGCTGATAATAAACTCTTTTTCACTCTTCATTCCTCCGACTGGCTTAATTTAATAAATATCTAAATATATTTAAGTCTTTCTTAACGATATAAAAATTGTACCATAGCAGTATGTCAACGATATAATAGTTATGTTACAAAAACATTTCAAAATAAAATCTTAAAATGACAAACATGTAAGTTTCAATGATTATTCACAAAATATGACATTTATTTCAGAAATCAGTACAAAAAAAAGAAATTATTCATCACTGAATAATTTCTTGAATGGAAAAACAAAAACTGCGAATAGAATCATCGTTAATAATAAAGTTGGCCCAAGATATCTAGTAATAAAGTAAGTGTTATTTACAGATACTAATTTGAAAATCAATTGTACAGCTAAAGTGAACAACTCATACCCCGTAACAAAAATAATCATACTAAAAAATTCTGTAAAGATATTAAAGTGGATATAAGAACTCATCGAATACATAATAAAGACCATCAGTGGTAATGCCACCGCATAGATCCCGATTACACCGATATAATAGGTATCAAAGATTGCTCCAAGGACGACCGTTGTAATCAATAAATACCTTTTAGGAAATTTCATACTGCAAAACAGCAAAGCCAAAATGAGAAAATGGGCACTAGCCATGTATTGCCCATTTGACCACTCGACAAACATTCTAGTCAAATGCCCATCGATCAACATCAATAAGAACAATACAACTGGCAAGTAATATTTCATTGTATCTTTTTTCAGCATAGGTTAATCCTCCACCAGTCGTTGCACGATCGTCACAACTGGCAGATCATACATTCCAGCGTAAGGCTTCACATATACTTCACGATCCAAGCCATAGCTATCTGGTTTGGTCTTGATGACTGTTCCGATCGGCAGATCTGCTGGTGAGTTCCCACCTAAGCCAGAAGTTTGAACGACGTCGCCTTCTTTGATATTCGTATCTCCAGTTAATTGTGTCACGACTAACGCTTGCAGTTTTTCGTCATAGTTTTTCAATAATCCAAATGCTTCTCCACTAGAAGAAGATACCCGAACTGGGAAATGATTCGAACTTTCATTTGACGAAGTCAGCAGCTCGATCTTAGAAGAAGTACGATTGACTTCAACTACTCGACCAATTAATCCTTTTTGTGCCATTACCGCCATGTTCACTTCAATGCCATCTTTTGATCCTTTATCAACGATCAACATATCTTGCCAAGTATCTGGTGAACGTGTAATCACATTCGCCGTTACTTTTTCATAGTTAGTCAATGTTTGATTTAAGTTAAGTTCTTTCTTTAATGCTTCGATTTCTTTTTGGTCATTTTTATTTTTTAATGCTAATTCATCATAACTATCGATTTTCTCTTTTAATCGCTCATTTTCAGAATAAGTCGTGAAAAGGTTATGGACTGAATCCACTCCATTTTCGACCCATCTTACGGGCGCAGAGATTGCACGGTCAACAAATGAAACACTGTCATTGACAAAAGACTGGAAGAAATTAGGTTTTCCTTCATTCGCTCGTTGCGCGGCAGTCACACTTAAGATTGTCACCACAATGATAACAATGATTAAGGTAATAATAATATTTTTATTAGGATTGAACTTCTTCACAAAGACACCTCGAATTAATTAGACTCTTATGATCAATTTTATCACTAATTGAGGCGAAACAAAAGGTATGACACCTCTCTTAAGCTTTTTTTTAGTAAATAATTTGACTTGTCATTTTTAACTATTTCTGTTGTATTTACTCGGTTAGAGCAAACTTAATCTTTACTTTGAATCACTGCGACCATCCCAGTTGAAAAGGAAAAATCAGCCGTATCTGAAACAAATTCATTGCTTGCATAAGAAGTTGCTTGGCTCACATCAGTTGTTTCCAGTTCATACTTGCTCTTTTGGATGGACAGCTCTGTTACAGGCGTCAAACAACAATAGGCCAAATAACGCATTTTATCCATTTTGGTAATCACATGTTTGCCAGGTAAATAGTAGGTGACATGATTTTGACGATCCCAAATAATGATCTTTTGAGCATGTGGTTTAAATCTTGGTTCTAACGGTAGCCAAAGGTTAGCAAGCAGGTGATCCAATCGACCACCAGTTGCGCCAATGATCGTGATTGTTGCTTCTGGATATCGTTCAATGGCTTGACACAACCCCAACTGCGTATCTGTATCATCTTTTTCTGCTGGTGCTTGGATCAGTTCATTCGTTGCTTGTTCAACTTGTTTTTTTTCATCTACCGATAACGAATCAAAGTCACCGATTGCTAAATCCAAGGGGAAATTGTTTTGAAGAAGATACCATGCACCACGATCAATGCCTACATAACAGTCATAACTGTTTTGTAGTTCTGGCCAATTTTCAGGAGAACCTCCTGCCACTAATAAAACCTGCATTTATTTCAATGCCTCTTTTAACTGGTTGATTTGTCCCACTGGATCTTCTGAGTTATAGATATAAGAACCGGCAACGAAAACATCTGCTCCAGCTTTTTGACAAATTTGTGCGGTTTCAGAAACGATACCGCCATCTACTTCAATGGAATAATGCCAATTATTTTGCTCGCGTAATTCTGATAATTCAGCAATTTTCTCTACCGTTTCTTCAATGAAACTTTGTCCACCAAATCCTGGGTTAACAGTCATCACTAAGACCTGATCTGCTATCGGTAAAACATGTTTGATCATCGTTATAGGTGTGCCTGGATTAATCACGACTCCTGATTTCACGCCTAGATCTTTCATCATTTGCAATGCCCGATGAATGTGTGGAGTGGCTTCCACATGCACCGTGATGATATCTGCTCCAGCCTTCGCAAACGCCGGAATATATTTTTCCGGGTCAACAATCATCAAATGCACGTCTAGTGGTAACTTAGTAATTGGTCGAATAGCTTGTACGATATTGGGACCAAATGTAATATTTGGAACAAATTGTCCATCCATTACATCTACATGGATGTAATCTGCCCCTCCTTTTTCTACTAGTTCGATGTCTCTTTGTAAATTAGAAAAATCTGCGCTTAAGATAGATGGTGCTATTTTCATTAATGCTTCCTCCTATTTTCGTTTACCTTCTTTTTTAGAATAGATTGGTTTTCGATTTTCGACTTCCTGTAAAAATTGCAAATAGTTCTCATAACGTGTTTGGGCAATCTCACCTGTTTCGACCTGGCGTTTCACCTCGCACCCAGGCTCTTTAGCATGCATGCATTCTCTAAAACGGCAATGGTTCGATGCACTGACAAATTCAGGAAATTGTTTTGGTAATTCAGTCGTTTCGATCGTCAAAAAATCGATCGAGCTGAATCCTGGTGTATCTGCTACTAAACCATCATACAATGGGAGTAATTCCACATGTCTCGTTGTATGTCTCCCACGTCCTAAAGAATCAGAGATTTCCCCCGTTTCTAAGTTTAGATCTGGCGAAATTTGGTTTAAGAGTGTAGATTTTCCAGCACCAGATTGGCCCATAAAAACGGTCAATCGTTCTGGGAAGTAACGAATTAATTCTGCAGTATCTCCAGGATATTTCGGAACAATCACTGGATAACCGATCGTTTCATACGTTTGCTTGATCTCATCGATTTGCTGTTCGTTTGAAGCAAGATCTGTTTTTGTCAAAAATATGACAGGTTCAATGGATTCATATTCTAAAGTCACTAGAAAGCGATCCAATAAATTATAAGAAAAATTTGGTTCTACCAAGCTTGTAACTACGACACCTAAATCGACATTTGCTACCGGTGGACGCACCAGTTGATTTTTACGAGGCATCACTTCTAACAAATAACCGTCCGTCTTGTTTTCGCTTTCAAATAGTACTTGGTCACCCACTAACGGAGTGATTTTTCGATTACGAAAGTTTCCTCGTCCTCTCGTTTGATAGGTCTCACCGTCTGCGTGTACATAATAAAACCCACTAATTGCTTTTCTGATTTGTCCTTTGATGTATGCCACCTCCAGTTTTCCTTATTTTACCACAGGAAAGAAAAATCATGTGGCGTTCCTGACAAGAAACTTAGCGAAACTCAATAAAAAATAGCAGAGCACGTTTAGAAACGCTCTGCTATTTTTTATTGTTATTACTATTTGGATGAAGACGACGTGCTTTCTTCTTTAGACGTAGTAGTACTTGAACTTTCTTTGCTGCTTGACGATTCTTTGGTTGAACTTGATGATTCTTTTGATTCTTTGGTTGGTTCTGGTCCTTTTGAATAAATGACATTGACGATCGTTCCTGGAGTGATCGATGCCCCCACGCCAGGAGCTGTTCGGATCACTTTATCTTTTTCTACGGTATCAGAATATTCATAAGACTCATGTCCGATGTATTCTGCGCCAATACTTGATAAATAACTTTGTGCATCACTTTTCGTATAGCCTGAAATATCATTTAATGTTTTCGCATTTGGTCCTTGACTAACGACAAAACTGATATAGCTATTTTCAGTCAATGGTTCACCGTAACTAGGTAATTGGCTAATGATTGAACCAGCTGGAACCGTATCGCTGTAATCATACGTCTCACTGATCCTTTTATAACCATTTGAGCTCAATATCCCACGAACGGTGTCATAATTTTGACCAGTATATTCCCCCATCGTTGGTTGCGCACCTTGGCTCACAACAAATGTGATCTTATCTGTCGTTGGATCGACTTCCGTTCCTTCTTCATCCGACTGGGAAATGATTCGTCCATTTTCTACTTCATCACTGAACTCGTCTTTTTTCTCGATACTATCAGCTGGAAAACCAAGCTTCTTCAATCGGCTACTTACTTCGTCAAAATTCATCCCAGTATAATCATCTAACTTGACTTTTTTCTTACCTGTGCTGACGTAAAGGGTAACTTCACGGTTTTGTTTCACTGTAGTTCCCGCTGCTGGGTCCGTTTTGACAACGTCTCCTTCTTCGATTTGTTCATCAGGGATCTCTTCGGTTTTTGTTGCTGCTTCTAATTTAGCTTTTGCTAAAGTATCTCTGGCAGACGCTTCTGATAATCCCGAAACGTCAGGAATTTCGACTTCTCCACGACCTCCAGAAGCAAAAAAGACGGCTGTTCCGATTCCTAATAAGGCTAAGATCACCAATAAAATAATCCACCATTTTTTATGCTTTTTACTCTTTGGATCAGGAACTGTCTCTTCTGCCATCACAGGAGTTTCTTCTGATTTTTCTTTAGGTAATGGCATGGATTTAAATGACTCTGGCATTGGTGTATCTTCTTCTAATGGTGTGATCACTTGAGTTTCTTTGGTCATTGCTTGTGGCACCCATTTGGCTTCATTTGCCCGAGCAGGAGACAGCGCTGTTGCTAAGTCTTCTGACATTTCTTCTGCTGTTTTATATCGATCTGCCGGTTCTTTTGCAGTAGCTTTCAATACCACATTTTCTAAAGCTTGCGGCGTTGTTGGGTCTAGATCCTTGATTGAAGGTAACTCATCTTGGAAATGCTTCAAGGCAATCGTCACTGCAGACTCACCATCAAAAGGAACACTGCCAGTTAATAATTCGTAAAGAATGATCCCTAAGGCATAGATATCTGATTGTTTCGTAGCCATACTTCCTCTAGCTTGTTCAGGAGATAAGTAATGGACAGAGCCTAACATCGTATTCGTTTGTGTGATCGATGTTTCAGATAATGCGATTGCTATACCAAAATCAGTGATTTTGACCACGCCCTCATTATCGATCAAGACATTTTGTGGTTTCAAATCACGATGAATGATTTGGTGCGTATGTGCTAAAGAAATAGCTGATAAAATTTGTTGCATAATATTGACTGCTGTATCATAAGGAACAGGATAATGGGTCTGAATATAGCGTTTCAGGTCCATTCCTTTTACATATTCCATCACGAGATACTGCATGTTGTCTTCTTCTCCAACATCATACACACTAACAATATTAGGATGAACTAGTTCAGTCGCAGCTAGTGCTTCTCGTTGGAATCGTCTAATTGCCGTTTGATCATTTTGGAAATCGAATCGTAACACTTTGACTGCGACATCACGATCTAAAATAAGGTCATGGGCTAGAAAAACATTTGCCATGCCCCCACTACCAATATTTCCAGTGATTTGATAACGACCATTCAACTTTTTGCCTAACTCAATCATGCTACGTCCTCCTTGTATTCGATCAGAAGAACGGTAATATTATCTGCTCCGCCTGCTTCATTTGCACGTTCGATTAATTCTGTTACCTTGTCGAACAAAGCCCCTTCTTGATTGATAATCGTTCCAATCGTTTCTTCAGATAACATGTTCGTTAACCCATCCGAACACAACAACAAACGATCTTTTAATTGCCAAATATAAGTCGATACATCGACTTCTACAGATCCTGGCATTCCTACAGAACGAGTTAAAATATTTTTTCGTGGGTGGTTCGCTGCCATTTCTTCACTGATTTCTCCAGATTTTACTAGTTCATTCACTAAAGAATGATCTTCTGTCAGTTGAATGATTTTATCTTCACGGATCAAGTAGGCACGGCTATCCCCCACATGAGCAATAGTAAACTGATCTTCTGATAAAGCTGCTGCTACGATCGTCGTTCCCATCCCATTGTATTCTGGTTGCTCTTGGCCACGTTGATAAATACGAGTATTTTCTTCTTGGATCGTTTGGATGAACCATTGCGCTACTTTTTCGTCATCATTTAAACTTAGATTTTCCCAAGCAGCTCCTAAGTTTGTCACTGCCATCTGGCTCGCTATATCACCTGCACGATGACCGCCCATTCCATCTGCCAATACTGCTAATTTAATTCCAGCTTGATTCGTAAAAACACTCGCATAGTCTTGATTTGTATTACGTCGTCTTCCTACATCTGATTGATATTCAATCTGCATTCTTTCACCTCATTACTTTTTACGCAAACAACAAATGAAAAACCCATCTGTATAGAACTGATGTGGGTATAAAGTCAACATTTTATCTTCGATTGATGATTGTAGCACAGGATCAACTAAAACATCAATCCTTTCAAAATCAGTATGTCGCTGTAAAAATGTTTCAATGACTTCTTGGTTTTCCTCTTTAAGAATCGTACAAGTACTATAAGTTAATATTCCAGAAGATTTTAACACAGATGCACAACTTTCCAAAATCGCCAATTGGATCGCTGGTAAATTAGCTAACTCGCTGGCATTTTTTTTATAACGAATATCCGGTTTTCTTCTCAATAGTCCTAATCCTGAGCAAGGGGCATCAACTAAGATACGATCAAATGTTTCAGCTGAAAATTCCTCTTTCACTTCACGTGCATCCATTTTTTGTGCATAAACAGTTGTAAAAACACCTAAGCGTTCCGCATTTTCTTCAATGAGTTTTACTTTATGTTCATGAACATCCAGTGCTGTAACTTCGCCACCACATATTGAATCTAAAAACGTGGCAATATGCGTTGTTTTTCCTCCTGGTGCCGCACAAGCATCTAAAACATGATGTTCTGGCTCGATTTGCATAGCGGGTGCGACCAGCATCGAACTTTCATCTTGGATCGTCATGACCCCGTCATGGAATAAGGAACTAGATGCTAAATGTCCTTTTTCAGCAATTACCCCATAAGGACTAAGTTTACTTGCTGTCGCTGAAATTTCTTCTGCTTGGAGTGTCTCGATTGCTTGTTCTCTAGGGTATTTTCTGATATCTACTCGACCACTGACGTGACTTGGCTGGTAGAGTGAAAGTCCTAATTTTTCCGTTTCTTCATAACCGATTTGATCAGTCAATCGCTTGGTTAACCAGATCGGTAAACTGATTTTTACGGATAAGCGTTCAATCGGATCACTGATTTGTTCAACATCTGGTTTACCTTGTCGTTGATAATTTCTTAAAACACCATTTACAAATTTCCCAGTACCAGGATTTCCCTTGATCTTAGCAATTTCGACCGCTTCATTTAAAATCGCATGAGCTGGAACTTTATCTAGAAATTCCAACTGATAAACTGACAAATAAAGTAATGTTTTAACCCAATCATCCACTTTTTTTGCTTTTGCTATCAATGGAGCGACATAAAATTCCAGTAAAAGTTGACGACTGATTGTTCCATAAACTAATTCAGTAAACAAGCCAACATCTTTTTGATTTAAATCCCCTTGATTGATCATTTCGTTCAATAATAAATTAGAATAAGCACCGCCCTTGTTTACTCTTTCAAGGGTGATCAGTGCCATATAACGAACAGATTTTTTCATTTTTTTTGGTATTTTTGCCATTATTTCACCTGCTGCCCAATCATTACCTGTTGTCCACTACCATTCAAAAACTCATTGACTGCTTGTTTTCCTTTACCTGCTGGCTGTAATTCTTTGATTGCCAACACCGTTTGTTTACCACAAGCAATCCACAGATTTTTCTTATCTTTTTTGATGATGGTCCCTGGCTCCGCCGTAGTTTTCTCAGCTAACGCTTCTACATTTAAAAGTTTCCAACGAGTTTGTTCGTATGTCGTAAATGCAATCGGCCATGGTCGCATCCCACGGACTTGGTTGTCGATCTCTTCTGCTGTCTTGTTCCAATCAATTGCTTCTTGCTCCCGTGTGATATTTGGCGAAAAAGTTACCTTTGATTCATCTTGTGGACGTGGACTCAAATTTCCATTCAAAATATCAGGTAATGTTTTAAGTAATAGTTGTTTCCCTAATGCACTTAACTTTTCAAACATGGTTCCCACATCGTCTTGTTTAGTGATTGGTAAACTTTCTTGAGCATAAATGCCCCCTGCATCCATCTTTTTGATCATTTCCATGATCGTTACACCGGTTTCTTTTTCCCCGTTGATAATCGAGTAATGAACTGGCGCTCCTCCTCGATATTTTGGCAATAAAGATGCATGTACATTTATAGCTCCGTGAACAGGTGCCTGTAATAATTTTTCTGGTAAAAATTGACCAAATGCAGCTGTGATAATCACATCTGGTTGTAGGGCAATGATTTTTTCCATTTCTTCTGAACCAGAGATTTTTTCAGGTTGTAAAACCAATAAACCGTGTTTCACGGCTGCTTCTTTTACTGGGGTAGGGGTGATGATTTTTTTACGTCCCACAGGGCGATCAGGTTGTGTCACGACTGCGACTACTTCATACCCTTCTTCTAACAAGCCTTCAAGGATCGGTACTGAAAAAGCTGGCGTTCCCATAAATACTAATTTAGTCATCAAGATGTTCCTCCATATACTCTTCTAATTCGGCTTCTGGAATTTGCTCGATCATTTTTTCAACGAATAATATACCATCTAAATGGTCGATCTCATGCTGAAAGGCACGAGCTAAGTAACCAAAGGCTACTACTTCGATTTCTTCGCCTTCACGATCATAATAGCGAACCGTTACTTCGTCAAACCGTTTGACGGTCCCATAAACATGAGGGATGCTTAAGCAACCTTCTACATCAATGCTTTCTCCCTTTGCATCAATAATTTCTGGATTGATTAATTCAAACTTTTCACCTTCATCTACTTCTACGATTGCAACTCGCTTGTTTTGACCAACTTGTGGAGCGGCA
The DNA here is from genome assembly GCF_040887215.1 of Enterococcus sp. C63. NCBI lineage: Bacteria > Bacillati > Bacillota > Bacilli > Lactobacillales > Enterococcaceae > Enterococcus > Enterococcus sp. C63. The sequence continues at coordinate 33,353 of NZ_JBFOFI010000008.1, forward strand.
ATGCCAATACCGTCGTTAGCAACCATCGTTTCATATAGGTTATCTAGTAAAGTAATTGTTTCATCTGTGATCACATCGATTGGTTGTGCGACACGTTTCAATTTATCATTGGGGTGGATCAATATAGGATAGCGCATGTAAATTCCCTTCTTAAATAAAGTGTAATGGTTCATTATCAATCGCGACAAATAATCCTTGTCGTTGTTCTTTTTGGCTCTGGTCTAAAATATTTTTTAAGATATTCGCTAAATTAGGCTCCTGTTTATATTTAATGATCAACTGGTAATAGTACCGATTTTTTACCCGATTCACTGTACTAGGGGTCGGTCCTAATAACAAGCTTTGATTTCCTAATACTTGCCGTAACTGATTCGCAACCTCAAAAATCTTCTTAGCAGCAACTTGTTCTTCCTCATGGCTGGTCGTGATTTTGACAGTAAAATAATAAGGTGGGTATCCACTACGATGTCGGACGGCCATTTCTTGTTGATAGAATCGCTCATAATTTTGTTCTTTTGCTAATTCAATTGCATAATGTTGCGGATTAAAGGTTTGGATAATCACTTCGCCTGCTTTTTCGGCTCGGCCTGCCCTTCCCGAAACTTGCGTAAGCAATTGGAACGTATGCTCGCTTGAACGAAAATCAGGCAAGTTAAGGGAAGTATCAGCATTCAAAACGCCGACCAACGTCACATCAGGAAAATCCAACCCTTTGGCAATCATTTGCGTCCCCAGTAAGATATTCGCCTTTTTTTGACCGAATTGTTGCAAGATACGTTCATGCGCACCTTTCTTTCTGGTCGTATCAACATCCATACGTAAAACACCAACTTCTGGGAAAAGGGTCTTTAATTCTTCTTCGACTTTTTGGGTCCCTGTTCCATAGTAACGAATTTTATTCCCTCCACAGTTAGGACAACGGTGTGGGATTGGTTCTTCATGTCCACAGTAATGGCAACGCATGGAGTGGGTGTCCATGTGAAGGGTCAGAGAAATATCACAATTGGGACAAGGTAAAACAAAACCACAATCCCGACACATCACAAAGGAAGAATATCCTCGCCGATTTAGTAACAGCACAATCTGTTCTTTTTTCGCCAAACGGTCTTGGATTTTTGCTTGTAACTTTTTGGAAAATGTGGACGTATTATGTTGTTGCAATTCTTGTCGCATGTCAACAACTTCAATTGTTGGAAGCTGAGCAGAAAAGTTGGCTCTTTGACTCAAATGGAGTAATTCATACAGCCCTTTTTGTGCTCGAGCACGTGATTCAAGAGATGGTGTCGCACTTCCTAGTACTACTGGACAATGATGATAATTTCCACGCCAAATCGCTAGATCTCTGGCATGATAACGTGGCGTTTCATCTTGTTTATAGCTTGATTCATGTTCTTCATCAATGATGATCAATCCGATATTTTCTAAAGGGGCAAAAATTGCTGAGCGGGCGCCAACAACAACCTGTGCTTCATTTCTTTCGATTTTACGCCACTCATCGTATTTTTCTCCCTGAGATAGCCCGCTATGTAAGACAGCGACCGCCTCTCCAAAACGCCCTTTAAAACGCTCTACCATTTGTGGTGTCAAAGCAATTTCAGGAACAAGCATAATCGCTGTTTTATTTTGAGCTAATACCTCAGCAATGGCCTGTAGATAAACTTCTGTTTTTCCACTTCCAGTAATTCCTTCTAATAAAAAAGTGTGACTCTTCTCTTGTTGCCCTGCTTCAACGATACGTTCTACTGCATGTTGTTGTTCTTTATTTAGCTGGAATGCTTGTGTTTGTTCAAACGTGCGATTTTTATAAGGATCACGATAACTTTCTACTTCTTCAAAAGTTAACCAGCCTTTGTCTTTTCCTTGATTCAAAGTTGCCGTGCTGATACCTTTTTCTTTGTAATAACTAATTGGTTCAGCCTTTTTTTGCTCAGATAAGCAAAGCAGAAGTTCTTTTTGTTTCTTCGCATTCGCTCTTAACTTTCCCCACTCTTCCTCAAGCTGGACACTATTCAAATTTGAGCGGATCAAACGAATCGTTTTGACTTTGTTCTTAGTGTGTACTTCATATCTGATATCTACTAACTTGTCCTGACGCCAACGGATCAATTGGGATAAAATGCCCTCTTCTTGCGCTTCTTTCCAGGAGATTTCTGTTCGTCCTTTAAAGAATGCCTGGACGTCCGCCGCTTCACTTACAGGATAGATTTGTTTGTCATAGGATGCTTTCATGACAGCAGGAAGCATCGTTTGTAAGCAAGTGATCTTAAACGCATAAGTGATCGTCTTCATATAATCAGCCAATTGAAGTAGTTCTTGATTAACCACTGGTGCTAAATCTAATACTTGGACAATCGCTTTTAAATTTTTTTGTTCGATGCTATCTTGTACTCGCAAACCTACAACGAACCCTTGAACATGACGGTTGCCGTTACCAAAAGGAACTTCTACTCGCATCCCGACTTGAATCGCCGTTTCTACTTCAGAAGGAACCAGATAGGTGAAAGGCTGATCGGTTTGCATAGTGGGTACATCGACGATAACATCAGCTGTGATTGGCATGGTTTCCTTCCTCCTTTAGTTACTCTATCAAATAGACAAAATCGTTCTTGCCTATTTTACTAGAGATTGCTTGGTTTGTCTTATTTTCTGATGAATCCTTACAAAAAATTAACGGCGCAGCAGCATTCCGCAGAAAAGTCATTCTTATATGCTAAAACGTGATCCTAAAAAGAAGCCGAAATTCCACAAAAATTTGAGAATACAAATTTCGGAAATTTCGGCTTATCCAAAGAATCTAGCACTTTTTATTGGTTTTGCTCTTCACGGATACGTGACTCTAACTCTTGTTGTTCACGATCTTTTTTGGCTTTACGCTCTTCATCTTCCATTCTCAAGCGTTCCCGTTTTAATTCAGGATGAGGATCATTGATCACATTTCCTGCTTCGATTTCTTCTAATGCCTGTCCCACACTTTTTACTGATTCAAATGAATCCATCGTAGGTTGTGCTTTTGCATCTAGCTCGTGTGCACGTTTGCTTGCTAAGATAACTAGAGAATATTTTGAATTTACGCGATCTAACAATGAGTCGATTGAAGGTTTTAACATCATAAGACTACATCTCCTTTAACATTTTGATATATTTGCCGATCACACGGTCGACACGAAAGTGTTCACTGGCAATGATATTTTTGATTCGTTCTACCGCCAGGGGTACCTGGTCATTGACTACGGCATAATCATATAGTGCCATCATTTCAATTTCTTCTTTGGCAACTTTCATTCGTTCTTCGATTACTTCATCTGCATCTGTCCCACGGCCAACGATTCTTGATTTTAATTCGGCTAAATCGGGAGGAGTTAGGAAGATAAATACGCCATCTGGTACTTTTTCTTTGACTTGTTGAGCACCTTGGACTTCGATTTCTAAAAATACATCTTTTCCTTCGTCCAATGTTTTATTGACATAAGACAAAGGTGTTCCATAATAATTCCCTACATATTCAGCATATTCCAGCATTTCTCCGGCTTCGATCATTGCTTCGAATTCTTCTTTGCTTCTAAAGTAGTAATCGACTCCTTCGACTTCTCCTTCACGCATCTTACGAGTAGTCATTGAAATCGAATATTGGAAATCATTATCCTCACTCTCAAAAATTGCTTTTCGCACTGTGCCTTTTCCTACACCTGATGGTCCAGACAACACGATTAATAATCCACGCTCTGACATGACGACGTCCTTTCAACTAGTCTTTTTATACTAACGTTTATTTTGCACTTTTTTTCGACAACTTTCAAGGGCATCTTTGATTATAGCAAAAAAAAGCGCCTTTGACTGGCAAAACCTTTGCTTTTCACTCGGGCTTTTGATGATAGTGATTAACTATCAAGTTCATCCTTCATTCAAAAGTTCAAAAAAAGGTCCCTCTCACCTTACAGGTTCTAACTGAGCAGCATTCTTTTTCAAAAAAATAGTGAGAAACGCAACATATGGTTGCAGCTCTTCTCACTAACATGCCGATTACCGTCGTTTTTAAAAACCCATGTTTGACAAGGTATTGACAACACCCATGATCTCATCTTTTCGAGAGAGTGCTTTTTCAGTTGGGTCTTTCACTTCTTCTGCATCGATTCTCACAATAAATTGACGATTCATCGTCACATAAGTCCCATCGTTAACTATCAATTGAATTTCTTTCTCCGTCACTTGCGCACAGGCATCCTGCCAAGCTTCAAATCCTGCTTTTTCAGAAGGAACATTTCTTTTGATGACCGTTTTCCCACTTAATTCATGAAACGTGATATCATAATAGTTCATTTTTTCGTCTCCTTGCTATTCAATATTTTGGATCTGTTCTCGGATTTTTTCTAAAATCGTTTTTAACTGGATCACTTGGTTTTTGATTTCAATCGCACTTGATTTTGAACCAATCGTATTGATTTCTCGATTCATTTCTTGGATCAAAAAGTCAAGTTCTCTGCCAACTGGCTGTTTTACTTGAAGTAATTCATCCAATTTGCCGATATGGATCACTAAGCGATCCAATTCTTCATGAATATCTCCTCGCTCTAATAAAATAGCGAGTTCAGTCAGCAATCTTTGTTGATCGACCGTTGCTCCCAAGTAATCTTCTAGTTTCTTTTGATATTTTTCCTGATACTCTTGTTCGTATAACTCAACAAATTGTTGTAAGTCATTTAATACTTGTTTCAGTTCATCACTGTTTTTCTGAATGATCGCCTCTAAGGCTGTCCCTTCTTTTTGGCGACTTTTTTCAATTTCAGCTAGTGCTTCATGGACCGTTTCTAAAACTAAGGCTGTCAGTTCATCCATATTGTTTTCATTTTTTTCTTCAATCACGACAAAAGATTCATTCGTTGTCAAAGTTTCTAATAGACGTCCAATCTGTAATTGCTGTTTCTCTCCATAACGTTGGGTTATTCCTTCAGTTAAGTTCGTCATCAGCTCGTCAATCAAATTCCAATCAACAAAAACTTGTTTTTGATTTTGTCCCAAATACGTCAGATTGATAAAAACTTCGACTCGACCTCGACTTAAATGTTGTTTCATCAATTGGCGAATATCATTTTCGAGATAATTTAACAATTTAGGACTACGTATTTGCATATCTAAAAAGCGTTGATTGACACTTTTGATCTCAACTTCTATTTGATACTCTGCGGTTTCATGGGTGGCTTTACCAAAACCAGTCATACTTTTCATTCAACAGGGTCCTTTCTGTTACATATTTTCGATAGCTTTTTGTAATGCCTCAAATTCTTCATTGGTTAGAGTAAGCCCTTTACCCATTTTCTCATGTTCGGGCGCCCAGTCACGAAGATCGAATTTAGGTGGGCGGCCATTCCAGCTGACTAGGTTCAGCTCTTTTCGCCATCCTTTATTATTTTCGGATAAAACAGCGATCTCTTCTATGATTTCGTAGGAAAATTCTTGTGCCATGGTTGTTCCTCCTTTAGATAAAGTAAATATAAATTCAATAGGGTGTCAAATAACTGCGTATGAAGCTTAGATTGAAGTTGCTCGTTCTTTTTTTGTTTAACTAAATGAGCAATTTCATTGATTTGTTCCTGTTCACTCTTTTGCTTTTTTTGGTATTTTTGGACTCTGCGCCACTCATTACTATTTAATTGTCCGACCTCTCGAATCATTTGATCGAAAAATGAACTTGATTCTTTTTGAATGATCTGTTCGATCAATTCATCTACATCATAAACTTTATTCGGTAAAACGAGCTTTTTTTTGGCTAATAGTTCAAGCATCGCCACCCCGCATGTTTCAATTACTACCCTGTCTTTATATATATTACGCAGAGTTTGCCAAAATTTTGGTTGTTGAACAAAAGTTGTTTCTAGCTGAAGATCATTCACTAGATAGCTTAAAAATTTACGCCAATATTGTTCTGCAAGTTTCGTTGAATAGAACGTATACCAATTCCCCTCAAAATCACCTAACTTTTTTTTCATTTCCAGATAGCCTAATTGGAGATTGAATTGGTTTCTCTGCCGATCAAAAATCAAGAAGGTTCCCAATGACCAATTAGAGCGGCAGAGCCATGGAACAGTCTCTTCTGGTATCGTAATCTTCTTAGTCACTCCGGGACCATCCACATCTACTATTAAGCACTCCGTTGCCCCTTCTTTAATTGCTACATCCACAGGCAAATTATTTCGATAACCACCATCAATATATTTTTGTCCAGCAATGTTTCGATAACTCATAGCGGGATAAAACGAAGCCGAAGCTAGGATCCAATCAGCAATTTCATTGCTTGCCAATTGCTGGATCGGTGTCACCACTTCTTTAAAATCAGGAAGTCGAGTCGAAACGGTAAATAAACGAGGACTTTTCATTTTTAAAATCTTCTCAGCATCTAATTTACTTTTGAGTAACTTTTCCAAAGGGGTGATTGAGGCTCCCCCCTTGATAATTGCTGCTCTCGTCATTTGCCGTGTTTCTTGGATAAACCTTTTCCGTAGATCTTCTGATAATGCAGTTTCTGGTAGCTGTAATACTTGATTCGTTGCGAGGGATTGCCATAAAGAAAGAGCTTGCGATAAATCATCTTGCAAGATCAATACACCGTTTAACGCACCAACTGAAGTTCCCGTAATTACTTCAAAATGAATCTGATGTTCTTTTAACGTTTGCCAAACACCGATTTGATAGGCACCATGAGCGCCACCGCCACCTAATACTAAACCAATATGATAGGTCAGTTTTTTTTGCCAAATTGTCTGAGCCAACTGATTGTCTTGCGTATAACCATGATGAGATAGGAGTGTCTGCCAATATGTCGACAGTGGTTCAATCCATTGAAAAGAACAATATTTTTTGAAATAAAAACGGGAACACCACTCTATCTCTTTAAAAAAGAGCGTCCAACCAGGCATGTCACCCACCACTAGCACATTTTTAATCAGCCATTGTTCACTGGTTCGTTCGGCAATAAAATAAAGGGTATGTTTGTTACCGATCATCCGCCAAGCTTGCCTTTTCTTTGTTGCCAACCAAAAGGCATCACGGCTTTCCTGATGGGTAGCATAAAAGGGTAGCAATTGTTTGGCTCGTTGAAGTGTAGAGTAGAGGACTGTTTTTTCTGAACCGTACACTTGTTGAATCAGCATAATCTTCTCCTTTTTTATTATAACAAGACAAATATATTCTTTTAAAGTATACTATTTTTTTGAGAAATACTAAAATGAATACATTGTTCTTGTAAAAGCTATAACAAAATCCATTCCATCCATTTATACAAAAACAATGAAAATGTCCATGTTTATCACAAAAAAAGTGATTTTGTAATGGAATTTTAAAATAAAAGAAACAAGCTTTTTTTTAATAAATGTTGTAAAATGAAAGTGATAATGAGTGAGAGGAGGAGCATGATGTCTGAGTCAGTTTATGTACATATTGATACTACTAGCAATGCGGTTGTGACTAAGGGGCTGACTATTAGTGATTTTTCAAACAACATCGTGCATTTCCCACAAAATTTATTGTTATTAGATCCTTCAGAAAATGCTGGTGAATACGAATCCCATACTGGGTTGAAAGTGATTCGTGGAACAGAAAATATCCAACGCTTTTTCTCTTCTGCACGTAATCGTAATCATTCGAGTGATTTAAAATGGATCGATTTTAACGACTTAACGATGCTGAAAGAATTAACGCCATTAGAAATTTCAGAATTGTTATATTTTGGACACATGAAGACCCATCTTCACTCACCATTTTTTTATAAATTACAAAATAATTTCGTCTACTTCGATCTTAACGATCAATTAGAACGAATCTATTACCGCTATTTAGATGAATTTTATCGGATCTTTGCCAATAAACTAAGTATCATCTTGTCAAAAAAAATCAATGAGAAAAAATCGTTTTTCAAACGAGATATTCCGGTTGAAAAAATTAGTGTGGAATTACTGAAGAATATGCGTAATTTGATGCAAGAAGGAATCATTTTTTCTTTTGAACAAGGTGGATTGATCGATAACGATTATCATATCCCGATCTATGTCATTGAAGATTATATTTGGAAGCTAAAAGGAACAAGATACCTTGATGAAGAAGCAATTGGCACCTTAGTTTATCATGCAGAAGAAAAACGCTGGGAGCTTGTAGGAGAAGCTGCGGAACTCAACTATACTCCTTTAAGCTGATGCTTGGATGTTCCCTCATTTTATACTTATAAAAAAAGAGCCTAGACACTTTTATAGTGACTGAGGCTCTTTTCGTTTATTTTTTCCCGATGAACAAAGCTGGAACTGTCCGACCGATCCCAAGCAAAACAACCATTGTAACAATTCCTGTAGCCAAGGCACTTGCACCATTCATGACTAAAGAAAAGAGCCATGGATTCATTCCCCACAAAGCATAACTTCCCCAAAAAACGACGCCTGCGACAAAATGCCAGAAATATCTAGCACCAACACCAACTAAAGTTCCTAATATAATAGTGGTTGTCATCCCTTTTTTATTGCCCATCGTTAGACTGTTTTGCAGCCTTTTAGCGAACACTCCTGCAAATCCTGCAAAGGTAAAAGCAATCGGATACTCGATCAATACTTGAATGACACTGAGATAATACACTTGTCCTGTTGGAAAATGTAAAATCCCCCAAATAAATCCTGATAAAACCCCTGCCTTCCAGCCTCTTCTTAACGCAAACAATGTCAGTGGAATCTGTCCTAATGAAATCTCAAAGCTACTACCTATTTGAAGAGGAATAAAGGATAACACCATCGCTAGTGCAGCTACAAGTGTCCCCTCAATCCATACTTTATATTTTTTCTCCATAAAAAAACTTCCTCCGTTCATTTGAAATCACAAAGGAGGAAGTAAATACAACATACTTCTACAACTAACGTTACATGACTAACGTCAATTGATCGTCACAATTCCTACGCTCGCATAACCGATACAGGTACGAAGGGTTTAGAAAAACTTCAATCTCAGCCTCATAAGGCTCCCCTTTGTGATACTATTCAATTTTTTAATTCTTATTTTTTTGTTTCAAACAATGGACTAACAGGTTTGTTTTCGTGGATACGTTTAATTGCATCACCCATCAAACCACCGACACTTACTTCATCGATTTTTTCGATCTTACGGTCATCTGGCAGATAGATCGAATCTGTTACAACTAAGCGTTCAATCGCAGAATCTTCAATACGCTGTAAAGCTGGTCCAGATAATACTGGATGTGTACATGATGCGTAGACACTTACTGCGCCTGCTTCTTTTAGTGCATTAGCCGCTAAGGTAATCGTCCCTGCTGTATCGATCATATCATCAATCAATACACAAGTTTTTCCTTCTACTTGCCCAATAATATTCATTACTTCTGCTACGTTTGCTTTTGGACGGCGTTTATCAATGATCGCAATTGGTGCTTTTAAAAATTCAGCCAATTTACGCGCACGAGTTACACCACCATGGTCAGGTGATACAACTACTACATCGTCCCCTTTAATCCCTTTTTCTAAGAAATAATTTGCAATCAATGGTGCACCCATCAAGTGATCAACAGGAATATCAAAGAATCCTTGGATTTGGACAGCATGCAAATCAAGCGTCAACATTCTAGTTGCTCCAGCTTTTTGAATCATGTTCGCCACAAGTTTTGCAGTGATTGGTTCTCTGGCACGAGCTTTACGATCTTGACGTGCATATCCATAGTAAGGCATTACTACGTTAATCGTTTTTGCACTGGCACGTTTCAAGGCATCAATCATGATCAGCAATTCCATTAAATTATCATTTACAGGACTACTCGTTGACTGAATAACATAAACATGTGATCCGCGAATACTTTCTTCAATATTCACTTGGATTTCTCCATCACTAAATTGAGTAACCGATGATTTACCCAATTCGACACCGACAGCTGCAGCAATTTTTTCTGCTAACGGGCGATTTGAATTTAACGCAAAAATTTTTAATCTTGGGTCAAAGTAATGTTTTGACATGGGGACCTCCACTTTCTTTTTCACAACTCTAGAATTCTACCTATTAAATACTAGTCATATTTTCTGAATAAATCAAGGGGTTTTACAAAAGTCTTAGTTTAAATAAGGGAGTTTTTTAGCATACTCTTCTTTATTGACCTGTCTTGCACGGGCAATTGCCATAGCATATTCAGGGATATCTTCTGTGATTGTTGACCCTGCAGCTACTGATGTATTTTTAGCAATTTCCACTGGGGCAATGATATTTGCATTAGAACCGATAAAACTATGATCCCCAATTGTTGTGCGGTGCTTGTTTTTCCCATCGTAATTCACAAAGACCACGCCACAACCAACATTGATTTCTTCACCTAATGTGGCATCACCGACATAAGTCAAATGACCAACTTTGGTATTTTTACCAATTTCAGCATTTTTGACTTCCACAAAATTACCAATATGGACACCTTCACCAATTTCTGCTTTTGGTCGTAAATGAGCAAATGGTCCCACGTCCGCATGACTTTTCACATGACTTTTTTCGATCACAGAATGTTCAACTACCACATGATCTTCAATCACACTATCTACGATTCGAGAATGGGCACCGATCACACAATCTGATCCAATGACGGTTTTACCTTGAAGTTGGACGCCTGCTTCGATCACTGTATCAGAACCAATCTCTACCCCGGCATCAATATAAGTCGTTGCTGGATCAACAAAACTTACACCATTGACCATATGCATTTTGTTGATTCTTTGGCGCATCAATTCATTAGCTTTAGCTAATGCAATACGATCATTGACTCCCATTGATTCGTCAAAGTCTTCTGTCTGATAAGCTGCTACTGTTTTTCCAGCATCTTTGAGGATTTCAATGATATCGGTCAAGTAGTACTCCCCTTGTGCATTGTCTGTTCCTACTTTGTTCAATGCTTCAAACAGAGCTTGATTGTCAAAACAATAAGTTCCTGTATTGATTTCTTGGACCAATGCTTCTTCTGGTGTAGTATCTTTTTGCTCAACGATTTTTTCAACGATCCCAATATGGTCACGAATGATACGACCATATCCAGTTGGATCTTCGGCTTGTGCGGTTAGAATCGTGGCACTCGCATTTTTTCCTTGGTGATACTCAAATAAATTGTTCAATGTTTCAGTGGTTAAAAGCGGTGTGTCGCCACTGATCACCAGTGTCGTGCCTTCTTTCCCTTGTAAAAAAGATGCGGCTTGCAATACTGCATGACCTGTACCAAGTTGTTCTGCTTGCAGAGCGTATTCACTACGTTCACCCAACTGTGCCTTTACTTGCTCAGCGCCATGCCCGACGATCGTGATGATTTGATCTGGGTTGGTTTCACTTACTCGATTGATAATATGTTCCACCATCGGCTGTCCTGAAACTGGATGTAAAACTTTATATAATTTTGACTTCATGCGAGTTCCTTTTCCCGCTGCCAAAATGATTGCATAACGTGCGTCCAACTGCGTCACTCCTAATTGTATTTGATGGTTTTAAGTTTAGCCCACTCTACTCAATTTTTCAACCAAGCAGACTATATTTGTAACTAGACCATTTTTATCTTGGGGGTTAAAAAATCACTTAGTCAATCAACAATAGTGAGAGAAAAATAGGGTTGTATGAAAAAGGAGAACGAATTTCTCTCATCTGACAGATAACAGCTGGATATCTGATTTGTTGTTGCTTGTTGCTGTAGTGTTTCTATCGAAAATAAGCCAAAGAATTCCCAAAATAGGTGAAACTATTTTCGGATTCTCCGGCTTATTTCTCAGAGCTGGACACTTCTGTCACAATCTCTTCCAGCTATTATTGATCGGCAAATAAATAAATTTTCAATCTCTAATCTTTGAAATAATTTCCTGGTACAACTGTAATGTTTTTGGTCTTCGTGTCGACATCTTTCACGTATAGTAATGAAGTATAATCGTCAATTGCACGATGACCATTAAATTTGGATTCTGCAAAAACGGTGATTCCTACAAGTTCAGATTCAAACTCTTCGATCAAGCTCTTCATTCCATTGACTGTGCCGCCGCCTTTCATAAAATCATCAACGACTAGGACACGAGAACCACGTTTAAGACTTCTTTTTGACAATTCCATCTTTTCGATTCGTTCAGAAGAACCAGAAACATAATTCACACTAACTGTCGATCCTTCTGTGATCTTTGAATCACGGCGTACGATAACAAACGGTGCATTTAAATAATAGGACACAGCTTGCGCGATCGGCACGCCTTTCGTAGCAACTGTCATCACTGCATCGATTTTTTCACCTAAATACTTAGAAGCAATGATTTTTCCAACTTGGCGCAATAATTCGGGCTCACCTAGTAAATCGGATAGATAAACATAACCTCCAGGCAACAAACGATCTTGTTCAGACAATCGTTCAGCTAACGACTCAATGTATTTTTTGGCTTCTTCGTAAGAAATCTCTGGTATAAATAAAACCCCACCAGCGGCACCTGGAATTGTTTCTAGGGTACCATACCCTCGTTCCTTAAATGTTTTTTTGATAATTGCCAAGTCTTCACTGATCGAAGATTTAGCAGATTCATAACGTTCGGCAAAACTTGTCAATGAAATTAATTCGTGAGGATGATCTAATAAATACTGAGTCATATCAACAAGACGTTCACTGCGACGTACTTTCACATATTTCAGCTCCTTTTAAGAAATTATATCGTTTTACATTATATAAGTTTTCATTTAAAAATTCGAGCATTTTGTAAGAAAATAAGTTAAATAGTTCGGTATTTATCTAAATATAAGAAAAAGCAATGAAAATTTTTCGTTTTCATCGCTTTTCTTTTTGATTTTTTATTTATTTTTTCGCTTAATGGAAACAAGCACCCGCTTGAACAAATTGACCACAAGAAACAACACGATAAAGACTAGTGTGATCGTCGCACCCGGTGGCGTATCTAGATAAAAGGAACTTGTTAGTCCCGATAACATGCCGATAAAGCCAACACCGATACTAATGGCAATCACCACATTGAAACTTTTGCCTAAGCGCATACCGATCGCTGCAGGCAGGACCATAATTGCTGAAATCAATAATGCCCCGGCAATTGGGATCATGACAGCAATCGCAACACCCGTGATCACGTTGAACAGCATTGACATACGGTGAACAGGCAGACCATCAACATGGGCGGTATCTTCATCAAAAGTCAGCACGTACATTGGTCGCTTGAACAAAAAGAATAAGAAACCAATAATAACAAATAATACACCCAAAAAGATAACTTGATCCCAAGTAATCGTCACAATCGAGCCAAAGAGGTACGATTGGATACTTGTGGCTGAGTTTCCACCACTAAGATTCATCAAAACTAATGCCAGCGCCAGTCCGCCAGCCATTAAGATCGCAATTGAAATTTCTGAGTAAGTACGATAAATCGTACGTAAATATTCTAAAATCACCGCAGCTAATATTACTACGAACATCGTAGTCAACGTTGGATTGATATTCAAAAAGAAACCCAATGCCACCCCTGCCAGTGAAACGTGTGACAGTGTATCTGCCATCAATGATTGTCTTCGGATCACTAAAAAGACACCTAACATTGGAGCAATCCCCGCAATAAAAATGGCTGCTAAAAAAGCTCGTCTCATGAATTCATATGAAAGCAACGCCATGGAGAATCCTCCTTTCTTACCAAACGAATTTGTCGATCTGCATATTGCTTGATATCCTCATGATCATGAGTAATCATCAAAATTGCCTTGCCATGTTCATGGGCACTATGACGCAATAGTCGATAAAATTCATTACGAGATTCTTCATCCATTCCCGTTGTCGGTTCATCCAATATAAATAAATCTGGGTCAGTCGCAAAAATACGTGCTAAGCTAATCCGTTGTTTCTGTCCACCGGATAATTCTCCGATCCGTCGATGACGCATCTCCCACATTCCAACAGATTCTAAAGCTCGTTTAACATGCTGATGATCTTTTTCAGAAAGTCGTTTGAACCAACGTCCTCTCGGATAGCGACCCGAACGAACCAATTCTAAGACTATACTTGGAAAGCCAGCATTAAAAGATGCCACTTGTTGGGGAATGTAACCAATACTTAATTTTTGTCCTTCTTGATTTTTGGGGGCGATTTTCACTGTTCCCTTAGAAGGTTTTAACAAGCCTAAGGAAGCTTTGATCAATGTTGATTTTGCTGCACCGTTTTCTCCTGTTAGAATAACGAACTCTCCTGCATCAACGTGATAAGACACATCTTCTAATACAGGTTCTTCATCATAATAAAAAGTCAAATCGGATATTTCGATATAATGCACGCGAAATGCCTCCGTTCTTAATTAATACTTTCTTTTAACGCTTTTAAGTTCTCTTCCATTACCGAAATATAATTTTCGCCGGCTTTGATTTGTTCACTTGTCAAACTCTCTAATGGATTCAATACTTCTAATTTAACACCCGTTTCTTTCGACAATGTTTCCGCCACTTTGGATGACGCATTTTCTTCAAAATAAATCACTTTAATTTTATTTTTGTTCACAAAATCTTTTAGTTCAGCTAAGCGGCTTGGTGTGGGTTCTTGATCAGGCGTTACCCCTGCAATCGCTTGTTGGTGTAAATCATACTGATTCGCTAAATACGCAAATGCGGCATGTTGCGTCACAAACGTGCGGTTTTTGGCATCTTTGAGTGCATCCGTATATTTTTGGTTCAGGTTTTCTAATTTTTTGATATAAGCATCCGCATTTTTATCAAAAGTTGCCTTTTTATCAGGATACTTTTTCCCAAGCTCTGAAGCAATTGTTTTGACCTCTTTGATTGCTAACACAGGATCTAACCAAATATGTGGATCATACTCATGCGAATGACTTTCAGAAGAAGCTTCTTCATGTTCATGATCATGGTCATGGTCATGGTCTTCTTCTGCTGATTTCAGACGATCAATTCCTTTAGCTGCTTCAATCATCAATGTTTTATTCGTATCGACAGAATCTTTCAATGAGTCAACAAAAAATTCCATATCTGGACTATTATAAACAAACACATCCGCATCAGCGATTTCTGCTTGTTGTTTTGCACTAGGTTCAAAATCATGTGGTTCAGTCCCAGACGGGATCAACAACTTGACGTTTCCTTCATTTCCAACTACTTCTTTCGTAAATTCATACATCGGATAAAAGGTCGTAACAATCGTTAACTCATTTTTCTTTGAATCCTTTTGGTTCGTACCACCACAAGCCGCTAATAAAAACATCCCTACAGCTAGTGTTAAACCAATCATATATTTTTTCATAAGACTCTCCTTTCGAACAAATCGTAAAATTACGATTTATCAACGGAACTTAATGTATCAGAATAAAAAAATAGAGTCAATAGAAATCCTTCAATTTCTGATTTATACGAATAAATTCAATGTAAACCGTAAAATGAATGATAGTTTGTTCATGTTACTGAGAGCCAAACAAGCTTTCTAGTCCATTTTTTCCAACTTCTAAATAGAATAAATAACGTTTAGAGTAGCTAAACTGCAACCAACTCAAAAAAATCTCAAAACAGCTTCTTCTGTTTTGAGATTTTTTATTCTCCATCTCTTAGCAACAACTAGTTCTGGCCTATTTTACAACGTGCGTACTAAATATACTTCATCACAGAAACCTTTCAGCCCGTTATAGACTCTTTGTGCTCTTGAATAATGTTGACATAAGGCAAAGACTGTCGGTCCGCTTCCGCTCATCAAAGCGGCATCTGCCCCATACTTTAACATGCGTTCTTTGATTTGATGGATAATTGGATGACGTTTGCCGGTAACATCTTCTAAACTATTTCCCATGTATTGAATCATCGTATGGTAATCTTGTTGCTGGATTGCCTCCACTAGTCTAGGAATGTTCTGATGCTGGATTTTTTGCGCATCTACTTCTTTGAAGACGGTCCTAGTCGAAACACTCATTTTAGGTTTCACCAAGATTACCCAACACTGAGGCATTGAAGGGAGAACTTGGACCACTTCTCCTTTGCCGCCAACAAATGCAGTATTACCATAAACACAATAAGGCACATCCGTACCAACTTCCAAACCAATCTCAGCTAATTCTTCCAGAGAACAACCGAGATTCCATAGTTGATTGATCCCTCTCAGTCCAGCTGCACAATCTGTGCTGCCCCCACCCAGTCCAGCTGCAACTGGAATATTTTTTTTCACAAATATTTTTACGCCTTTTTTGATATGATACTTATTCTTAAGCAATGTTGCTGCTTGATAAACGTTATTTCGTTGATCTACTGGCAAAAATGCCTTATTCGTTTCTACGATGATTCAATCCTCAGGTATCTCTTCAAAGAATAAGTGATCTGCTAAATCTACACTCGACATTACCATCTCCAGCTCGTGATACTCATCGGGACGCTTGTACAAGACATCTAATCCCAAATTGATCTTAGCTGGTGCTTTTTCTATCAGTTCCATCCTCTCACCCATTCAAAAAGTCTAAGTCGCAAGTATTCTATCACAGAGAAAAATAAAAGTATAGCTCATACGAGTGACGTGTTTACGATCTTAGCGGTTTTCTCAGACCTTTTCTGTCTACAGATAAAACAAACCATCCTTCGACCACATTCATTTTCTCTAGCTACCGTCAATCGCTTTTTCACGTTTTAAACTATGGGTAGCTAAAACACGTCACCAGTTATTCCTCTATTTACGCAATTTACAATTCCGTTAATACTTCTTCTGCAAAACTGATACTTTTTTCTTTTCCCTTCCCAATTAGTATAAACAACTGTAATGTGGCAAATGTAAAACTGCTTCCCTTCATGTAAGCAAAATAGCGACCTTCCCAACGAGTGACATAGCGCAGTTTTTCTTCATAGGTCGATTGAAATGAGTAAAAGAAACTACCATAATTATAAACAATATGCATGATGCGCTCTTGAAAGAATGCAAAGTCTGTTTCTCCCACATTTGCTAACGGAGCTAAACCAAGATTTGTCTCAAGATAGCCCTTTTCTTGGTAGACAACAAATAGATTGACTAATAAATAATCGGATAGTTCAGCAGGTTCATCTGGCAATACACGTAATAGATCATAGCCTGCTTGGCTTTCAGATATTGGTTGCTCTGTAATAAATCCGACCACTTTTTGTTCTTTGCGTACCACTCCAACACCGCTGGCTAACAGATAAGATTCGTCAAAACGCCCAACAGAAAAATGCTTTTCTCTCGCACCATGTAACCACTGATCCGAAACCTCACTCACCGCAGCTAATAATTCCTCAGGTAATTGTTCGTACCAAGTGAAATGATAGCCTTCATTAGTTAGACGCTGGTACTCTAGCTGTTGATTGACCCAAGGCATTTCTTCTGTAGTCAAATCTGCCATTCCCACCTCGCCGACTTTTGTAAAATGAAAACCTAATTCATGCAACATTACCACATATTTTTCTGAGATCTTGTAAAAAGCAATTTGATACCCTAAGCAATCAGCTTTTTGCATAAATTCTGTAATAGCAGGACGAATCATTTTAGGGTTGCCAATCGGGTCTCCCAAAACAAAGCATTTATTTCCTTTGATCTGGTAACCAAAGACGACTTGATCCTCTCCATTTTGTTGATAGTAATAATATTTATATCCTGGTAAACGAAGATAATGACTAGCAGATGTCCCCTGATAGACGGTCAACATCTGTTTGAATCTTTCGATTTGTAAATCTGACCCTAACTCATTCGTTTCAGAAGCAAGGTACTGATACAATGCTACTAATGCCAACAGCGAGATCCCTAGACCAATCAAGCCTGAAAACCAAACTTCATCGGATGGGAACAGGAGAAAGCGATCAGCTGTCAATCGATTTACCCAAAAACGTCCACTATGATACCCTGCAATTGCATAGACGATAAATAGAAACCCAAACAAACATAGATCAAAAAGAATGGCACCCCATGAATAAACAAATTTCTTACGGTAAAATTCTTTCCGAGCTAGCCAGACAGCCAGAAGAATCAAGATATACACTAAAATCAATTGCCAAGATAATGTTCGAGTAACTGTGTTAATGATTCCAAAAGCTAATAAAGCAATAGTTGGTAAAAAAGCCTTCTTCACTTTCATTGCTAACGCTCTTCCCAACCCAAGCAATAAGAATCCAATCAATAGATTCAACGTTTGGTCTAAAAAATTAAACGAGAAAGGTAATAAAATCTGAAACAATCGACTGATCGCAGAAAGATTCGTAATCGTAGATAGTAACACCATCATGATCCCTGCAAAATAAACGGCTGTGACCAAAATAAAATGCGCGATTTTTTGAAAGAGCAGTCGTGGTATATTGTCTAAAAAACGATTCACTTTTACTCCAGTATGTGACAGAAATAAAAATAAGCCAACCGCAAAAGGAACCACATAATAAAACAAACGGTAATAAAGTAACCAAACCACTGCAATATCTTGTCGAACAGCTAACTGACTCATACCTAAGATCATCAACACATCAAATGTCCCGACACCCCCAGGAACCATTGTCAACATACCGATTAACGTAGCGATAATAAACATTGGATAAATCGAAAATAAGGAAATATCTACATCCATCAAATAACCAATCGCTAAAAAAACGACCAATGCTCCAGTCCATTGCCCCACAGAAGCTAACAGTAACCCGACTAGACCCTTAGGATAGAATTCCGCAAATAATGTTCTTCTTTTTAAATAAGCAAAGAAAAAAATAGCCGGTGCTATCACACTACCGCCAAGTAACCAAATCCAATAACTTCTAAAAATACTAGTAGTCTGTAGAAAAAAAACATCAATGAACGTTAGAAATGACCATAATGATAAACCAGTCAACATAAATAATGCAACTTTAGAAACGGTAGCAAGTACCATTTTCCGATTTGTTTCTTTTCCATAAAAATTTGCTCTAAGACTAGCTCCAACAATTCCTCCAAAGCCCGCTAAGTTATTAATTGTATTCGTAATAAAAGCAGCTAAGAAAAAATCGTGACGCTTCATTTTAGGTTTCCCTTGTTTTTCCAACACGCGAATCGTCACCCAGTCATACAACAACATTGGCAAAACACCGATCAACCCCACTAAAACCATTAAACACAGCGTAACATAACTTTGTTGTCGCATAGTTTGCCAAATATCTTGCCAACTCATTCCATTTGCAATATTTACGACTTGATTGGCAACGAAAACTATAATAGATCCAAAAAAAATCATTTTTAAAATCAAGCTATGATTTTTCAACCACTGAAATGCCGTATGACTTTTATTTTTCACACTTTACCATCCTTACTTGAAAACTTTCAATTTATAAATCAATGTTAGCTTATTTACCTTATTTTTACCACTTATGCACTAGTTTCACCTGTTTATGTATCTATCCACACGCTTTATTCTTTGCTTGCCCTTCATTGAAAAGAAAGCTATGCTAAAACAAAAGGAGAGGATAACATGAAAATTGGATTCATTGGAACAGGTAATATGGCGCAAGCAATCATTAACGGCTTGATTGAACACGAAACAGTAGCTAAAGAAGATATTTTTGTCTCAAGTGGTCATTTCGAAAATGCACAACGTTTTGCAGAAGCAACTGGTGTAACCGCCTGTCAAACAAATCAAGAAGTCGCAAAACAAGTAGATGTCATTTTACTGGCAGTCAAACCTAAAATCATTGACCAAGTACTGAAGGATTTAAGAAAATATAGTCAGAAATGTCTCTTTATTTCAATTGCTTCAGGAAAATCATTACATGATCTGGAAAAAGCCCTAAATGACCCCGAAGCGAAAATCATTCGTGTCATGCCAAACGTAAACGTTAGTGTGGGTGCAGGTGTCTCTGCTATCTGTAAAAATCACCATGTCACATATGAGGAATTCAAAGAAGCAACGCAAATCTTTGAAGCGATCGGCAGTGTCTATCCACTAGCAGAAGGTGATTTCAGTACGTTTATTGGGTTAGCCGGTAGTTCACCAGCATTTATTTATATGTTGATCGATGCCATGGGTCGTGCGGGTGTCTTTAATGGCTTACCTAAAAAAATGGCAACCGAGATCGCTGCCAAAGCTATTATGGGATCTTGTCAAAAATTCCTAGCAAGTGATGAAAACCCTTGGGAGCTAGTTGACCAGGTTTCTTCCCCTGGCGGAACAACGGTTGCGGGTGTTGTGGCTTTAGAAGAAGCTGGCTTCATTCCTGCTATTATCAAAGGGATCAATACAACGATCGAAAAAGATCGAGAAATGCTGGATAAGAAATAAAACGAATGAGTCTGAAGGAATCTTTTTACTAAAAAAAGTAGGACATTAATCAGATTTTTTCTGATTAATGTCCCAGATTCAGACTCTTCATTCTGAATTATTATTTTTCAATATTCACAATAAAACCTCTGAAACCTTTCATCCGTATATATTTTAGCAACAGCTAGATAAAGAGCCACAACCAAAACTACCACAACCAAGGCTACCCATTGTTCCGCAGATGGTATCTAGCGAAGCATTCAAACTATGTTCGTTGTTTAATACTGCTAATTCTTCAGAAACATTGCCTGCTTTCATTAATAGTCCTACTGCCATTTTCTTCACCTCCTTTCAAGTTGATCAATCATTTTTTATTGTCATCAACTGTTTGTTACACTTATCAATCTATTATTCAATCAGATTCTATCTCTTCATTCGTATTTTCGGTTGAAGGATTTATCTATAAATCGAATAAAAGTATGTTTGGTATGTTAGGGTTCTCCAACGCTAACAATCCCAAAATCACCCCGGAAAGACCGGTCATCAAACCAACATCTAGAAACTCGTCTTCTAAACAACTTTCATTAATTGTTCGTTTGTCTAAGTATGCATTCCAATCATCGAGTAAGAACGCATATGACTTTATATTATGATGAATGAAGAAATGACGGTAAAGCCACATATTTCCTAAAAAGCCATGACATAAGCAACTATCTACACGTTCTTTGTTTAATTCTTCTTTTAATCGAGCAAAATATAATAGCTCCTCTGGGCTTTCTCCTTCCATAAGATATCGATGAGTAAGCATTCCTACAAGACCATTACAATAAAAAGTATTTTGCTCAATCCATTTTTCTCCTCTTGTATCAAACCACACACCGTTTTTACGATGTTGGTTTTCAAATAAGGTAACTGCGCCAATCGTTTCTTTTATTTTGGTTACCGAAAATAACTCTTCATAAATCGCTAAAGCATAAAGAATACCTGATGTTCCGTGAGAAAAACCTAAAATAAGTTTCTTTTCTACAGAGGATTCCCAATAACTTCCTTTTCCCTCTGATTCTATTAAATTATTTAATAAATTCTCCACACAAAGTCCAATTAATTTTTTTAATTCTTTATTAGGGCTCTTTTTATAAATATTACAAAAAAGTAGTAATAACCCCGCCGTACCACTCATAATATCCAGAATTTTGTCTTTTTTTATTTTTTGTCCCAGATATTGAAGGATATCTTGCTCAATTGCGATCAGTTTTGATGTTCGCAAGGATGGAGCAATCAAATTAAATAAATAGATATAACCACCTAATCCAGAAAAAACCCCTATATCATAATTTTTTTGATTAGATAAATCAAAATGATCAAGTAAATCATTCAATATTAATAGAAATCTGTTTTTGTAATCAAAATCATTTTTTGTTTTCCATAAATAATAGTAAGTGATTGCTACACCAATTTTCCCATTATACAAACTGTTATTCATTGGCTGCAGTTTTAAACGAATTTTAAAATCTTTGTCTTTTGTTAAATCTTCATAACCAGTATGAAGCCACGTCACCTGCTTATTGTGTACTATCCTTTTACTATGGATGTAAGACTCTAAAGTCTTGATCTCATCATTTTTTTCTCCAATTATAAAAAGATCTTCTAACGTAATATTTTTATCTCCAAAGCTTTTTTGCAAAATATTTAATTGGTAGTTTAAATCTTTCTCACTAAGAGAATGGATCTTTTTTTTCCATAGTGTTAAGAAATCTATACGACTGTTATTCGTAAATGTCATTTTTTTTGAAATGTTAAGTGTATTTGAGTTAAGTTTTGAAAAAACATAAGGGATATCCCCCTCTAGTATGTCCTCAATTTCATAGGTAAGAAATGGTGTAGAACCAAATCTTGCCATTTGAGAATAGACAAATAACAAGCGATCAAACGGTGCTGTCAAGAACCTAGGATGATAACTTAAAGTCGCTATTTTACTGTAAGTTGCTGTTGGTTTTATTAAATGTCGGATAGTAATATCATTTTTATAGCGCTCAACAATATCAATCAGCTCTGATTTTTTATCCAAAAATAGGTGAAATGTTTCTGTAAATCCTTGATAGATCTGTTGCTTATAGTCTAAAAAACGATAATTTTGTCCATGATACATCGGAACATTAGAATATGAATATTTAAATTCATCAGAATTTTCAGTGAATTTAATTTCTAAATCATCTTCTGAAACAATCAATTGTGGTACTGAAAAACGTTGGAATAAGTTTTCATGGCTTCCTAAAGCCGAAATATCATCTTTAAAAAATTCGTTGTACATAGGTACAATTCCAGAATTAAGAACAGAATTAGTCAAAATTTCATGTATCTTATCATTTACAGATAATGCTTCCATACGATCTAAATTGTTAAACAAGCATTCTAAATCAATGAGCATGGGTGAACCACCACTTGCAATTAGATTTTCAAGATGAATATCCGAAGCATTTAAATAGAAAAGAATTGCAATAATTGCCCCCATTTTATAATAGAAATCTTGAACTTCTTCTTCTGATTGACAAGGATCACTTACAATAAATTCTGACCAAGAATACGTTTTACGATTCAATAATTTTATTTGTGCTAGTTGTTTGTTAAAATTATTTTTATTAAATAAAGCAACGCATTTTCCAAATAATAAATCATTGTAATTACTTCGTGGTTTATAAATAATTTTATTCTTTTTACCTGTTATCACGAGTGGAAATTTTCCTGACAGATGCGGATCACCCGAAGAAAATTCAACTCCTATTTCTTGATCAAGTTGAATGCTAAACAATTCGTTAATTTCCTTTGAATCATACTCTACATGTTGGATAACTTCAGAAATGTAACAGATTGTTTCTTTGATTTTTTTATCTATTAAATTGAATAAAACAGGAAATCTTTGAAACAAACCTGTGACGTATTTCTCATTAGATAAATAATTTCTAATATAACTTTTCACAGAGAGTTTTTGTAACTGTGACTTTAATAGATTAAAGTCATAAACAATCGTTCGCAAAAGAATCTCATGAATATCTTTGCAAAGGTTTTCATTAATGTTATTGCTAACATTTTTGTATTTTATTAGATTTGGGTACTTCATAAAATATTGCTCAGTTAGCTTTATTGTTACTTGTTGCGAGAATTTTTCAATTGAATCAACTTGTCTCCATTCTTTTAGTTCATTCAACATCTCTTCGTTCTGATCTTTTAGCAGTTTTTTTGAATGAACATACTGTTCCTTAAATTCATTAATATTCTGAAAATGAAAAAATTGTAAAAATTCCTCTTGCATATCTGAAGTCATAAATTCTGCTAAATTGTATTCCAACAACTCATAATTATCCATCTGCTTACCCCACCTCATCTATATTTAGATCATATAGAATCAATTACTTGTGTTTTCAAGAACAAAAACTATATCTTTCTACCCAATAAATCCTAGTAAAAAATTGTACATAAAATTGATTTCAAACTCATAGATCAATATATTACGAGTTTATACAACTTTTATCTCTCGTTAACAAAATGTACACTAATGCAACAAATTTTATTTCCTAACTATTCTTCATCCTAGTTTGATTTTCTAGTAGTCATTAAGAATAATTTTGATTTACTTTAATGATAGAATAATCGTCTCTAGTTAGATTATGCCTACTTCTTATTAAGAAGCTAATTTAGAACTCAAAGTTAACACACCATGTTTATAGCTGCTCAACCTCTTATCAAAATAATGTTAAAACGATCAAGCTTGAATAAATAGTGGTTTAAAACAAAAAAGACGCTACGATTATCCTAACTAATCGTAACGTTCTTTTATTTTTTACTTAGCGTAGTCTGTCGCACGCGTTTCACGAATAACGATGACTTTGATATGCCCTGGATAATCTAATTCTTCTTCAATTCGTTTACGGATATCTCGTACTAAACGAACTGCATCTAAATCAGAGATCTCTTCTGGTTTTACCATAACCCGAACTTCTCGTCCAGCTTGAACAGCAAAACTAGATTCTACTCCGGCAAAGCTATTTGAAATGTTTTCTAAGCTTCTTAAGCGACGGATATAATTTTCCAAGGATTCACTTCTAGCTCCTGGTCGTGCAGCGGATAAGGCATCTGCAGCAGCTACCAAGACAGAAATAACTGACGTTGCTTCAACATCTCCATGATGAGATGCAATCGCATTGATCACTACAGGATTTTCTTTGTATTTAGCAGCTAACTCTGCGCCGATCTCTACGTGAGAACCTTCGATTTCATGATCTAATGCTTTCCCGATATCATGAAGCAAACCAGCTCGTTTAGCTAATTGGATATCTTCGCCTAACTCAGCGGCTAGTATACCTGACAATTTAGCAACCTCTACTGAATGTTTCAAAACATTTTGTCCATAGCTAGTTCTAAAATGAAGACGACCCATGATTTTGATCAAATCTGGATGAAGGGTATGCGCACCAACTTCAAACGCCGCTTCTTCCCCATACTCACGGATTCGTTCATCCATTTCTTTACGCGATTTTTCGACCATTTCTTCGATTCGTGCAGGATGGATCCGTCCATCTTGGATCAGTTTTTCTAAAGTCATCCGAGCGATTTCTCTACGAATTGGATCAAAACCTGAAAGGACCACTGCTTCTGGTGTATCATCAATGATCAAGTCAATTCCAGTCAATGTTTCTAGTGTACGGATATTTCGTCCTTCTCGACCAATGATGCGTCCTTTCATTTCATCATTTGGTAAAGTTACTACGGATACAGTTGTTTCAGATACTTGGTCTGCCGCACAGCGCTGAATCGCTAACGATAAAAGATTTTTGGCTTTACGATCTGCTTCTTCTTTTGCACGTTGTTCCGATTCTTTGACCATTAACGTCAATTCATGATTCAATTCTTCTTCAGTTGATTTCATGATGACATCTTTTGCATCTTCTTTAGATAAACCAGCAATTTTTTCTAATTCTCTTTGTTGTTCTTCAATCAACTTTTCAACGTCTTTTTCTCGCTCTTCAATCAATTGCTGTTTTGAACTAAGTGCTTCTTCTTTGCTTTCAAGTGAGGTCTCACGTTTTTCCAATGAGTCATCCTTACGATTCAACGTTTGTTCACGCTGAATTAAACGATTTTCTTGAGATTTTAATTCTAACTTGCTTTCTCTCAACTCACTCTCCACTTCAGAACGATATTTCTGGTTTTCCTCCTTAGCTTCTAACAATGCTTCTTTTTTTAGAGTTTCTGCTTCTTTCTTTGCACTATCAATAATTCCAGCTGCTGATGATTGAGCACCTGCAATTTCTTTTTCATGACGTGACTTTGCAACCATAAACCCTAAACCAAGACCGACAATTAAACCGATGATAGCGAGGAGAATATTGAATACCATAAAATCCACCTCCATACTATCTTTTTCATTTTTATCATCTATATAACTTTTATGATAAAGTACTCTAAACTTGTTAATATGCTTTATGCATAGGTGTACAAAAACATGCACAAGTTTATTCTAATGTTTGTACCCCGTAGTGTCAACTTTAAATACATAAGAAACGGCTTTCTCGATTTTCATTTAAAGATCATTTTATGAATAGAAGATAATATTAAATAATAACCAAAACATATTAAGAACAAATAATTTTGCATTAATGAAAATTAAGAACAAAAAATGACTTTTAAGTAACATGTTATCCTTTCATTTAAGTAGATTAGTCCCTTTCTGTCGATGTAGTCAGTCACTACTTAAACATCCCCCATTTTCCATTATGTTTTAGGAGAAAGTATAGTCAAATGACTACTTAAAAGACAAAAAATAAGCCGAAATTTTAAAAAATTTCGGCTTATTAGATTCAATCGACAACATATCAAAGGAAAACACTTTCTCTGAACGATGCGAGTTCTCTAGATGCTCAAACATCCTTTGAATAGTTATTCGATTATTTCTATTCTTACTTCGTCTTATTCCTCTAAAGGAAGTTCTGCTTGCGTTTCTTCGGGTATTTCTACATCTTCACCGATCCCATAAGCCGCCCGGACTAAAGCAGAAACTTCTGCCATCATTTCGGGATGAGTGGACATGTAATTTTTTGCATTCTCACGACCTTGTCCAATACGATCTTCTTTGTAAGAATACCAAGCACCACTTTTATCAACGATATCTTTTTCAACCGCCATATCAAGCAATTCTCCTTCTTGAGAAATTCCTTGCCCATACATCACATCGACTTCAGCAATTTTGAATGGTGGCGCTACTTTATTTTTAACTACTTTGATCTTCGTACGGTTACCAACAATGTCTGTTCCTTGTTTCAATTGTTCCGCACGGCGCACTTCTAAACGAATCGTTGCATAGAATTTTAATGCACGTCCACCAGGTGTGATTTCAGGATTACCGAACATCACTCCAACTTTTTCACGAATTTGGTTAATGAAAATAGCGATCGTTTTTGTTTTATTGATCGACCCAGATAGTTTACGCAATGCTTGTGACATTAATCGAGCTTGTAACCCTACGTGAGAGTCACCCATTTCTCCATCGATTTCAGCACGTGGAACTAAAGCTGCAACCGAATCGACTACTACGATATCTACTGCACCACTTGATACAAGCGCATCAGCGATTTCTAGCCCTTGTTCCCCAGTATCTGGTTGTGAAAGAAGTAATTCGTCAATGTTTACCCCTAATTTTTGAGCATATTGTGGGTCTAAGGCATGCTCAGCATCGATAAAAGCGGCTGTTCCGCCATTTTTTTGTACTTCAGCGATTGCATGCAAGGCAACGGTTGTCTTACCTGAACTTTCAGGACCATATACTTCAATGATACGTCCTCGTGGGTAACCACCAACACCTAAAGCAACATCTAATGCAAGAGAACCACTTGGGATAGTCGAAACTTGTTGGTCGATTTTTTCGCCAAGTTTCATGATCGAGCCTTTCCCATAGTTCTTTTCAATTTTTTTCAACGCAGCATCTAAGGCTGCTTTACGATCATCTGCCAATACGATAATCCTCCTTATATTCACAAATCAGTGCGACATTTCATTGTACTAATCATATCGTTTTTAATGACAAAAAGCAAGAAAAAACCGAACAAATATTCGCATTTATTTTTTTCTTAATAGTTGTCTTCTAATGAGATCAAATCCTTGCATTACTGCGCTATTCCTTATATGAGAACGGTCTCTGGTAAATTGGTATTTCTGCGAAATGACCTCCCCTTCACTTGTTGCAACCGCGATCCAAACTGTTCCAGCTGGCTGTCCTTCTAAGGTATCTGGTCCAGCCACTCCAGTAAACGAAATCGCATAATCTGTTTTTGCTAAATTACGTGCTTGGATAGCCATTTGTTCTGCACATTCTTGGCTGACGGTTCCATGCTGCTTCAATAGTGCATCATCGATGTGTAAAAATTCTGATTTAGTTTCTAAAGAATAGGTAATGAAGCCTCCTGGGAAGACTTGAGAAACACCAGAGATCTCTCCCAAAGCTGATTGAAAGGCTCCAGCAGTCAAACTTTCTGCTGCAGTAATTGTTTGGTTTCTTTTCTTTAATAATTCTACGACCACTTTAGGCAATGAATTATCATCACCATATCCATAGAAGTACTCACCTACTCTCGCCAATACTTTTTCTTCCAAAGCAAGTAAGGCTTGGTTTCCTGCATGTTTGTCTTTGGTCTTCACAGTTAATCGTAAAGTGACTTCGTTAGGTTTTGCGTAAGGGGCAATCGTTGGGTTGATCTGTGTTTCAATCAAGTCTTTTAATTCTGTGACTAGTTGGGATTCCCCGATACCGTAAAAACGTAAAACTTTTGAGATCAGCATTTCTTCAGATGGAAAGTTTTGCTCCAATAATGGGCGAGCTTGTTCAATGAACATTGGCTTTAATTCGCTCGGTGGTCCAGGTAACAAGAGATAGACATGGTCCGCTGTTTGATAGAACGTACCTAATGCTAAGCCTGTGCGATTAGGTAAAGCAATCCCCCCATCGATGATTTGTGATTGTTGTAAATTATTTTCAGTCATTTTACGCTTGGTCGTTTCAAAAAATGCTAATAATTTTTTATAGCCTTCGGTGTTTTGGATCAATTCTTCCCCTAGATGTTTCGCAGTAACTTCTTTCGTCAGGTCGTCTTCTGTCGGTCCCAACCCTCCACATAAAATGATCAAGTCACTTCTGGTTTCTGCTAATTGGAGTAATGATTCTAAGCGGTCGGGATTATCACCAACCACCGTTTGATAATACACATCAATCCCGAGGTCTGCTAACTGTTCGGATAAAAACGTGGCATTCGTGTTGACTACTTGTCCTAGTAAAAGTTCTGTCCCTACTGCTATGATTTCTGATTTCATTTTTTCGCTTCCTTCATTACAACAGACGAATTCTCGTTGGCCTGTTTTGGTCTCTTCTCAATCTCTTTTTATCTACTAATAGTATACGCCATTTGCTAAACGTTTCATTTATCATTTGCTCATTTTCTGATAAAGAGTTTCATCATTTTCATCTTCATCATAAGATAGCTAGGCATCTAGCTAGTTTAGAAAAATGGCGATCAAATAAATGATTGAAACGTGAATCAGCATAAATAAATTCGTCTTACCCCAAAATATAAAATGTTATTTTGGGGTAAGACGAATTATCGAAATGGTACATCTTTGTAAGGAATCTTACATCGAACCTTTGAACACACCACTATTTTTCATAAAATAATCAACACCTGAATAAATCGTGAAGATCAAACAAGCATACAACATGATTTGATCCATCGGTAAATTGATCAGATTAAATGGAATATTATTGATGAATAATAAAATAATAGCCACCATTTGCGTAGCCGTTTTTACTTTTCCTGGCCACGCTGCTGCCATGACTTCCCCATCTTCGACTAACAATAGTCGCAGACCGGTAACAGCTAGTTCTCGACAAACGATAATCGCAACTACCCATCCTGGTGCCTTACCTTGCCCCACCAACATGATAAAAGCGGTCATCACTAACATTTTATCTGCTAATGGATCAGCAAACTTTCCAAAATTGGTGACTAATCCTCTGGCACGAGCAATTTTTCCATCGAGCCAATCGGTAATACTTGCTAAAGCAAAAATAATCGCTCCTACTAATTGTGTTACAGCAAGTGATGTTGTTCCTACGGTTACTTGTCCCCAATCTAAGGGTAATCCGACAACTAAAATAAAAATCGGGATCATACAAATTCTAAGTACAGTTAATTTATTTGGTAAATTCACACTATCGACTCCTTTCTTCCCTATTCTACGTGACTCGTTCTAAACTTTCCACCGATAATGATCAGTTTTTATCAGCAGTCGTGAAAAAAGATAAGCACCTAAGATGAATCTGCCTTCCCAGGTACTTATCTTGTTTTCTTTTTTCACATCATTCTACTTATAAGCGATTTACTCTGCATACTGTAGTGTCAATGTGACATTTTTAGGATTTTGATTATTCGCTCCTGGATTAACAGGGATTTCTTCCCCGTTTATCTTAACCGTTGCATTACTTGCAGCTCCTAATCGAATCGTTGCATTGGTTGCCGTTTCCGGTAATTGCGTGCTTTGTGTTTCATTTGCTGCTAATGTCCCTTGATAAACATAGGCATTATCCACTAATACACCGATCCAAATTCGGTTAGTCGCTGCAAATTCAAGTGTAACAGGTTTTTTCGCATCCGTGACATTCACTGCGATCGTACTACCTGTGTCTTCACCAGCCGTAATCGCCATCTTTTTCTCTTCTTGTGTTGTTGAAGTGGTTGTCGTACTTGTTGAAGAAGAGGATTCACGCTCTTTCTTAGTGCTAGATGTCGTTTGTGTAATTGCACCGTCAACCGAAACTGAAGTTGCCGTTGTATCAATAATCGGGTCAGATTTTCGATCCTGCCAAGTCATATAACCCACAACAGTAATAATTGCTAAAGCGACTAAACCAAGTAAAATAACCGGTAGACTTGTCCAAAACTTACTTGGATTGGCTTCTTCCTGATGCATCGCTTTTCTCGAACCACTCACTGTTTCTGGTTCAGGACGTGCGACAACTTCTCCAGCTGATAATTTGCTTTTCCCATCAAATACATCAACTAAATGATCGCCATCTTCACCGACAGCTTCTGCATATTGACGAATAAATGCCCGAACATAAAATTTTCCAGGTAGTTGATCAAAATCATCATTATCGATTGCTTCTAGATAACGTTTTTGAATTTTCGTAATCTGCTGTAATTCATCTAAAGATATTTTCTTATTTAGGCGAGCTTGCCTTAATGTTTCTCCGATGGTTTCAAAAGCCACTCGTTCATCTTCTCCAGTCTTTTTATTCTAACCAGCAATTGTATAAACGCTAGTCGTCTAATTGTTCCTTTTCGTTAAGAATGTAACACGCCATACACCAACGCCCATTTTTTATTCTTTATCTTCTTAAGAATACCATAAACGAAGTTATCTTAGGGTAACATTGAATGCACTCTATAACGAAATTTAAGAGTTTAACTACTTTCCCATTCGTCATCTCTACTTCTATATCAGACATTTGGCTGCATATAAAACTCACTGAACGCTTCTTCTTTGATAAAAGAACGACCTACTTTTAATACATCTGCTAATTGAATGGATTCAATAATTTCTGGTAAATCAAATAATGTTTGATCCCCAAATAGGCTTTGCGTGAATTGGTTTGCAATGTATTCCAGTGAATTTAATGTTTGGAAATATTGTCCTAACATCTTTTTCTTCAACAATGTTAGATTTTCTTCAGACAGTTCTTGATCCTCTTCAAAATGCAGAAGAATTTCTTTCACTTTTTCAGCTGCTTTTTCTGGCTGATCCGTGTCTCCGCTAAAGTCAGCAAAATGAAATTCTCGATCTAAACTAAATTCAAAACCGAAGCTGTCATCAATTAAACCATCATTGTACATTTTCAAATAATTTTGAGAAGTATTCCCTAATAACAATTGGAATAAAAGATTGAGAGCGGTCTTGTATCTCAATAATTCCTTCCCTTCTGCTGGTAAAACATCTAGCCCTTTGATCCCCAAGACAAACTTATCTCTAGTGATTGCTGAGCGCATTGAGCTTTTCGCAATAATATCACCATTATTGTCAGGGAAATAACGTTTGATTTTTTGAGCTGGTGGAAAATCCTTAGCATTTTGATTGGTTCGAATCAATTCCATCAACTTTTCCGGCTCTAATTTTCCTACTACGAACAAGACCATATTACTTGGCTGATAAAATGTCCGATAGCAGGTGTATAAATCATCAGCAGTGATTGCTTCAATACTTTCAACTGTGCCAGCTATATCGATATGCAAAGGATGTTCAGGGTATAAATTATTCAAAATGCCAAAAAACATCCGCCAATTTGGATCATCTTCATACATTTGTATTTCTTGTCCAATGATCCCTTTTTCTTTATTAACAGTTTCTTCCGTAAAATAAGGTGCTTGGACAAAATCAAGTAAAGTCGTCAAATTTTTTTCAACTTGATCTGTCGTTGAAAATAAATAACTTGTTTTGGTAAAACTGGTAAACGCGTTAGCTGAGGCCCCTTGTTGTCCAAATAATTGAAAGACATCGCCATCCTCTTTTTCAAACAATTTATGTTCCAAGAAATGGGCAATACCATCTGGAACTTTTATCTTTTTATCTGAACCATATGGAATAAATTCATTATCGATCGAACCATAATTTGTACTAAATAAACCATATGTCTTATGGTAATCATTTTTAGGTAATAAATAAACAGTCAAACCATTTGGTAATACTTCATGGTACAGTGTTTCGTTGATTTGATCATATTCTGTTTTATTCATTTGTTGTACCTCCGTCTAAAAAGAAAATTGCCTGCAACTCGATTTGTCGAGCTATTTTTTGGATGTCTTCGACCGTTACTTTTTCCATCCGTTTTAACCATTCGTCATCTGTTAATTTCGTTTCTGGCAACCAATTCTCTAAATAGGCAGTCTCGACAGCTACTTGCGGGGCATCTAATGATAATAGATATTGGTTTCGTAACATGGCCTTAGTTTGTGTCAATTCAAGTTCTGTGACTTCCCCATTTCGTAGACTTTCTAATTGTTCATGGATCAGATGCAATACTTGGTTACGTTTACGTCCATCAATTCCTGTTTGTACACTTAGGAACCCACGAAAAGTATCAATGCTGCTGGAAGCATAGTAAGCTAGGCTCTCTTTTTCACGAACATTCATAAATAATTTAGAGTGTGGGAAACCGCCAAATAATCCATTGAAGACCATCAATGAAAAACGATCCGGTTGGTCATAATAGACATTGGTTTGATAAGCCAAATTTAATTTCGCCTGAGTCACTGGTTCTTCGATCTGTCGTTCTTTGATGATATTTTCTTGCGGTTGGCTATAAAAAATTTCCGGGTGTAATCTTTCTCGCTCTGGAAATGCCCATTCACTAAAAGCTGCTTGGACTTCTGCAGGAGAGACATCTCCCACTACGAAGATATCGATCTGATCTTCTGTGATCATCTGATGATAATAGTCAGCTAACACTTCAGCTGTGAGTTCATCTAGATCTTCGATTGTTCCAAAACTTGGTATTTTCTGCGCCTCCGACTGATCAAAATACAACTCTTGAAGCGCCAGTGAAGCCATCGTTTGCTTGTCTTCATTTAAGCTCTCTAAATAAAGTTTCAAATTGTTTTTTTCTAAAGCAAAAGTGGCTGGATCAAATTTTTGCCCCGTAATGTTTGGATAAAAGAGAACTTCTTTCAAAAAAGCAACAGCTTGGTTTAAAATGCTGGTATCGTTGATATACTTGCCATTGACAAAGTTGATGCTAGCATCCAACCAGTGAAGATTGCCTTTTTTTCTCACGGACGTTCCAAAACTAGCACCATAAAGATCCGCCAATTTTGCACTTAACTGAGTCTGGTCAGGATAATTTAAACTGTTCGTTTCTAACAAGCTACTTAAAAGGGAACGTTTCGTGATGACTTCTTTTTTTAAACGCGTAGTAAAGCGAACAAAGATACGAACCGTTTTATATTGTTTTGTTTGCAAGACGTGGAGGTTTACACCCTCTGCCAGTTGATATGTCATAGTACATGCTCCTTTATTAGCAGTTCGTTCTCCGACATGGTTGATTTTATCTTGGTGGATAAAAGAATATGTGGCTACTATTTTTTACTGCTTTAATTCTCTCTTGCATCACTTAAGAGTCACCTTCTAGTATAGCATATAAGTACTTGAACGACAGACCTTAGCCATAAATGCATGTCGTTTTTATATTTTTTTATTCTTCGTTATACTAAGGATAAGTGAGAGGAGGAGAAAAATGATTAAAGAATTTAAAGAGTTTATTATGCGTGGCGACGTATTAGATTTAGCCGTTGGGGTTGTTATCGGGAGTGCATTTACTAGCATTGTCAATCAGATCGTTCAAGGTTTGATCACACCTCTTGTAGGCTGGGTTGTAGCGATGATTACTGGCACGTCTGATTTGGAAGGCGCCCTTTCTATCTTGGACTGGTCACCTACTAAAGGAGTTACGTTTGCTTTCGGCAATGTTATTAGTGCAATCATAACATTTATTATTACAGGGTTTGTCTTATTCTTAGTGGTGAAAGCAGCCAACCACGCTAAAAGATTACGTCCTGAAAAAGAAACAGAAGAAGCCCCTGCCAAACCAACTGCTGAAGATTATTTGAGCGACATTCGTGATCTACTTGCACAACAAACAGCAGAAAACAACGGACGACCAACTACACAAGCAACCGCTGATCAGACAACTGAAAAATAAAGAAAACTAAATGATACAAAAAAGAACAGCTATCAGTTTTCACTGTAACTGTTCTTTTTTGTATTGCGCTACTTAATCTTCATGATCACTTTAGCTCGATTTTTTCATATCGATATGGGGAATGTCATCTTCTAAATAAACATCTGAAATGGCCTCGAATCCAAATGACTCATAAAAAGATTGAAGATAGACTTGCGCCCCAATGACGATCGGTCGTTGCGG
This sequence comes from Enterococcus sp. C63, assembly GCF_040887215.1. Taxonomy (NCBI): domain Bacteria; kingdom Bacillati; phylum Bacillota; class Bacilli; order Lactobacillales; family Enterococcaceae; genus Enterococcus; species Enterococcus sp. C63. Next base: position 67,586 of record NZ_JBFOFI010000008.1, read on the forward strand.
GTAATTGGCTTCAATCACTTCCATCGTACGTTGCACGATCTTACGTCCCAACCCTTCTTTACGATGCTCACTATTGACCAACACTCGACCAAAATGAATGGTTCCATCTTCTTCAAAAATACGTGTATAAGCAGAAATTTTCCCTGCTTCATCTTTGAAATACGTATGCCAAGCTTGGCTATCAATTTCATCCACTTCTTGGTAGGGACAATTTTGTTCTACGACAAAAACAGCAATGCGTTCTTTGACAATCTCATAAAATTCTTGAGTGGTCAAATCCGCAAATTTTTTTACATAATGTTCCATTTGAAAGTGCCTCCAATTCTCTTTTTTTCAGCATACCTATTTCCAAACAAAAAAGCAAACGAACCTTATAAAAAACTAGGCTCGCTTGCTTTTTAAACTGCTTCAGTTAAAAATTCAATCTCGACTGTTCGAGTAAGTACATCTGAATAGCTATACGATACTCGTTCAAAAGAATTTTCTTCAGGATCCAAATCAACAACGAATACTGAAGGATAGGTTTCTGTTAAAACGCCTCGGCGTTCTGTTTGACGCTTTCTTCCTGTCTGAGCAACCAGCATGATTGGGCTGCCGATACGACCTTCTAAATCTTTTTTGATTGTAGCTAAAGTTGTTGGCATACAGTTCACCTCATTACCCAATATACCACACTTTCTAAAAATTTTCAAGTTTACCATATAAAAAAAAGAAATGCAATAAAAACAAATAAGAAAAACATTAATAATTTTATAAATTATTCCTCATGATAATTTTTGAGATGTTGTTTTATTTTAAATTTCACACGGCTATACGCACTCTTGACTTGTTTGACATCCATTGAAAGTTCCTCTGCCATCCTCTTGAAATCGGTTCCTTGCATATAATAATAAAATATTTTTGCTTCCTTTTTTGAAAATTTGATTTCACAATCTTCAATGGCTTCATTTAACAGTAATCGTTGCATCGCAAGTGGTTCTTGAGTAGTGATTTCTGCTAAAAAGTCCGGACCTTCTGTTTCAACCTTTTGATCAATCGATAATTCATCTTTTTGGTCTCTACGTTTCAAGGCATTTTGTTTTCTTAATAATGAATAAATTTGATTACTGATAATGCTTTTATAATAGCTGCCAAAGCTAACGCCTTTGTTATTTTCATAAGTCTTTAAAGCTTGGTATAAGGCGATCCTTGCTTCTTGTTCCCAATCTTCATACACATAATTTCTTAGGTAGTACATATTTTTTAAACGTAACAAAAGTGGAAAATATTTTTGATATAGGATAGCGAATGCTTCTTCATCACCGTCACGTGCGGCGCGCAATAACTCCTCAGACATAAAATAATTCCTCCATCTCTTTCGATTATGGAGGAATCTTACCATCAATCATCCGATTGACTAATCATATAACTGTGTTATCTATCTTTTCGCATTAAATCGTCTAACTTTTGGGACAATTTTTCTAATTGTTCTTTACTCCAAGGCGAATTACGACGAAAATTATCAAATTGCATATTTATATTATCTTGTGCAATGTTTTTCTCTGTTTTCTGGATCGTTTTATATAATTCATAGGCAGAAGTCCGCAAAGCCCCTTGTGAAAAGATCATCCATTGCTCGGCTAAGTCACTCGTGGCAACAGTTACTTGCGTTAAACGATCATTCAATTGGCCAGCAATACGTTCAATATAACTATCTGCCGTTTCATCTTCTTTTGTAAAGACGACTTCTAATTGGTATTTCTTATAGTTTTGCTGAATGCCTGGAACCAATTGTGCATCAAAAACAACTATCACTTCAATTCCTTCGTATTTGGCATAATTTGACAAACGATGCAACAAAGCTTCTCTAGCATCCGCCATCTTTTCTTGTTTTTTCAACAAAACGAGTTCTGGCCAAGAACCGATCATGTTATAACCATCAACAATTAGGAGCTGCTTTTTCATCTGATCACTCTCCTTGACGTTGAGAAAAAGCTTGATACATCAACAATCCAGCAGCAACACTCGCATTCAAACTTTGAACGTGACCGACCATTGGAATGGTCAAAAGTTCGTCCATTTCTTTTTTCAATCCAGGACTCATTCCTCGTCCTTCGTTTCCAATCACTAAAGCAATAGCGCCTTTTGCATTCCATTTTTGGAAATTTGTACCATCCATATCTGTCCCAAAAACCCAAAAACCGGCCTCTTTTAGTTGTTGGACTGCTTGAACAAGATTAGTCACTCGTGCTACAGGTACATGTTCGACTGCTCCAGTAGAGGTTTTTGTGACGATTGGTGTAATGCCTACCGCCCGATGCTTAGGAATGATTACGCCGTCTACCCCACTTGCATCCGCTGTTCGTAGGATCGAACCAAAATTGTGAGGATCTTCAATACTATCTAAAATGACAAAGAAAGGTGTTTCTGTTTTTTCTTTGGTTTGCTGAAGAAGCTGGTCTAAGGATAAATATTCATACGGGGTAATCGCTAAGACTACTCCTTGATGTACACCATGATCACTTAATGTATCTAATTTTTGTTTTGGTACCCATTTAACTGGTACAGCTTGATCTCTAGCAATGTTCTTTAACTCTTCGGTTTTTTCTCCCCGTGAGTCCTCTTGTAAAAATAATTTATTCCCTCTACCTTGTTGTAAGGCTTCTACTGCTGCATGATGACCAAAGACAAAATTATCTTCGATTGCTTCCTCTTTTTTCTCCCCAACTACAGGTTCATAGGAAGTGTCATAATGGTTTCGCTTTTTTTGCGATTTTTTCTGTGATGAAGCGTTCATTGGCTGTTTCGTTGCTTTTTTACGTTTGTTATAATGACGTTCTTTTTGTTCTCTACCCATTTTTTTCACCGACTTTCTGGATACACCATTCAATTAATTCTTCTAACCGTTCTGTTTGTTTCGTCAAATGCAGATACCCCATCAAAGCTTCAAAACCTGTGGCAATTCGATAAGTTGTGACGTCTGCATTTTTTGCACTTGTATGACTTTTGGCATTTCTACCACGACGATAAAAAGTTTCTTCTTCTGGTGTCATCAATTTTTCTTCTAGCATCTCTTTAATCAGATAAGCTTGTGCTTTTGCTGAAACATAATTCGTGGCTGCTTTATGAAGTTTATTCGGTTTAGTCGCCCCTTGTTCGATCAAATAGTCACGAATATAGATCTCATAGATGGCATCCCCTACATAAGCTAAAGCTAGTCCGTTTAATTGTGTATAGTCTTTCATGCTTCTCTTCTCCAACGAGTTCCTTGCGGTGTGTCATCAAGCAAGATCCCTTTTTCTTTTAATTGGTCACGGATTTCGTCACTACGGGCAAAATCACGATTTTTTCTTGCTTGCGTACGTTCTTCGATCAACTGCTCGATCTCTTCATCAAGTAATTCCTCAGATGTAAATAAAATACCAAAAATAGCCAACCATTGGGTAAATAATGCTTCCCCTTTTGCTAGAACATCCGCTGAAACAGTTGTTTTCTCCAAATATGTGTTTAACCATTTTGCCAATTCATAAACGACGGTAATTCCATTCGCAGCATTAAAATCGTCGTCCATTTCTTCAATAAAACGTTGTTCGATTTGTTCAAGCTCAGCTAAATACTTTGTCTCATCCGCCAGAGATTTTTCTGCTGTTGCTAGGCGGAATTTAAGATTATCAAATGTATTTCTTAAGCGTTGCAAGTTTGTCGCTGCTTCCTTCATCGTTGCCTCACTATAACGAATCGGTCGGCGATATTGAGTTGTTGCCATGAAGAAGCGCAACACTTGTGGATCTACCGTTTGGATCATTTCATGGACAGTAATAAAGTTACCTAATGATTTACTCATTTTCTGATCATCATCGCCAATCGTGACATAACCATTGTGCATCCAATAATTGGCAAATTTCTTTCCCGTTTTTGCTTCGCTTTGGGCAATCTCATTTTCATGATGTGGAAACTCTAAATCTTGCCCACCACCATGGATATCAATTGTTTCCCCTAAATGTTTCGTTGCCATAACGGAACATTCGATGTGCCATCCTGGACGTCCGGGTCCCCATGGAGAATCCCAAGAGATCTCATTAGGTTTTGCTTTTTTCCATAGTGCAAAATCAAGCGGATCTTCTTTCTGACTTTGTTCTGCTCCCGTCCGTTGACTCGCGCCCACTTCTAACTCATCAATCGATTGATCACTAAGTTGTCCATAGGTTGGAAATTTTCTTGTACGGTAGTAGACATCGCCATTCGATTCATACCCATAACCTTTTTCGATCAATACTTGGATGAAAGAAATAATATCTGACATATGATCCATCACACGAGGATGCGCTGTAGCTGGCTCCACATTCAACGCCTTGGTATCTTCTTCAAATGCTTGGATAAAACGATTGGCTACTTCTGGCGCGGTGATCCCTAATTCATTAGCAGCACGAATGATTTTATCATCTACATCAGTGAAATTGGAAACATAATCGACTTGATATCCCCGATATTCAAAGTAGCGTCGAATCGTGTCAAAAGCAATCGTGCTTCGGGCATTTCCAATATGAATATAGTTATAAACAGTCGGACCACACACGTACATACCGACTTTTCCTGCTTGAATCGGTACAAATTCCTCTTTTTGTCTAGTCAATGTATTGTAAATTTTTATCATTCTGATCTCCTCACTTTTTCTCCATTAATCCGTACTACTTTTGCAGGAACCCCCACGGCTGTAGCATAATCTGGAATGTCTTTTAAAACGACTGCACCGGCACCAATCTTCGTATGTTTCCCAATCGTGACCGGTCCTAATATTTGAGCATTGGCAGAAAGCATTGCCCCTTGTTTCACTGTGGGATGCCTTTTGCCCGTTTCTTTACCTGTACCACCTAACGTAACTCCATGAAAAAGAACTACATCATCAGCGACCTCTGCGGTTTCTCCAATCACGATCCCCATCCCATGATCGATAAAAACACCTTGTCCGATCTGGGCTCCAGGATGTATCTCGATTCCTGTTATAAATCGCCAAAATTGTGCATTGATTTTTGCCAGCAAGTAAAGTTTATGCTGATATAAGTAATGTGACACCCGATGCCAAAATAAGGCATGAAACCCTGGATATGTCAAAACGATTTCTAATGTTGAACGAGCAGCCGGGTCATTTTTTTTAGCTGCCTCTACCGCTCGGGCAAACCACCCCATCGTCATCGCTCCTTCCTCTCAATAATTTATGTAGTTCTCTGACAAATAAAGAAGCGCCTTTAACAAGTTTCCTTATTAAAAGACGCTAATTGGCGTGGTTCCACTTTTATTTATAATCAGATATGATTACCTCTAGCTGTTAACGTAAGCTTATACGTTCTCGACTACCTGAAATTCGTCACAAAGAGATGTGTCTATTTCACTCGCCGAAACCACTCCCAGAGGCATTTCAGTAAACATCGATCAGTGACTTCCACCGCCCGTCACCTCTCTTGAGATCAATGATTACTTACTTCTTTCTGTTCATCGTGTTTAGTTGATGACTTGATTTAAATGTGCTAATGATTTTTCACGACCAAGCAATTCGATCGTATCTGGTAATTCTGGTCCGTGCATTTGTCCTGAAACAGCTACTCGGATTGGCATGAAAAGATTTTTACCTTTAACGCCAGTTTCTTTTTGGACAGCTTTGATTGCTGCTTTTACGGTTGGGGCATCCACGACTTCCATTTGTTCTAGTTGTGCTTTAAACGCATTAAGAACAAGTGGAACAGTTTCGCCTGCTAATACTTCTTTAGCCGCATCGTTCAATACAGGATGTTCATTGAAGAATAAGGAAGAAGCTTCTACGATTTCAGCTGCGTAACTCATTTGTGGTTGATACAGACTAACGATTCTTTTGACCCATTCGATCGTTTTTTCATCAGGATTTTCTTGTACTCGACCGTCAGCGATCAAGTAAGGCAAGCACATGTCTGTTAACTTATCTAAATCCATTTCTTTCATGTAATGGTTATTCACCCATTGTAATTTCTTCGCATCGAAGGCTGCAGGTGATTTACTCAAACGATTTGGATCAAACATGTTGATCAATTCTTCTTGGTTGAAAATTTCGTCTTCGCCTACTGGTGACCAACCTAATAATGCAATAAAGTTGAACATTGCTTCTGGTAAGTAACCTAATTCACGATACTGTTCGATAAATTGTAAAATCGATTCATCACGTTTACTTAGTTTTTTCCCAGTTTCTGTATTGATGATCAATGTCATGTGACCGAATGTTGGTGGTGTCCAACCAAAAGCTTCATAGATCATCAATTGTTTAGGTGTATTTGCAATATGGTCATCCCCACGTAAGACATGAGTAATCTTCATCATATGATCATCTACAGCTACAGCAAAGTTATATGTTGGCATACCATCACGTTTTTGAATGACATAGTCGCCACCGATATTATCTGATTCAAAGGTGATATCCCCTTTGACCATATCTTTGAACGCATATTCCGTATTACGTGGTACACGGAATCGGATCACTGGTTCAATCTCTTGCGCTTCTTTTTCTGCTTGTTCTTCTGGTGTTAGATTTGCACAAGTACCCGCATAATGAGGCATTTCTCCACGTGCACGTTGTTCTTCACGAGTTGCTTCTAACTCTTCTTCTGTACAGTAACATTTGTATGCCCGATTACTTGCAAGAAGTTGATCAATCAAAGGCTGATAAATTTCTTTTCTTTCAGATTGACGATAAGGACCATATTCTCCAGGATTTTCAGGAGATTCATCCCAATCGATACCTAACCAAGCCAAATTTTCCAATTGGCTCTTTTCACCATCTTCAATGTTTCGTTTTTGGTCTGTGTCCTCAATACGAATAATAAAGTCTCCATCGTTGTGGCGAGCAAATAGATAATTGAACAATGCTGTTCGAGCATTCCCAATATGTAAGTGCCCAGTTGGACTTGGTGCATAGCGTACGCGTACTTTCGTCATTTTCTTCCTCTTCTTTCAAACTAGACTTTAAAATATGAGACAAAACACGAAAAACATGTTCTGTTTTACATCCTCATATTCCTTAAAGGCTTTTTCATTAAAATGAAAGCCACTCAGCACAAATTTTACCTTTAATATGGGAAATAGTAAAGCCAACTGCTTGAATTTCCTTACCAGTTGGCTACTTTTTATACTCATATTCCGATTTTTCTTTCGTTAAGCATGTTTACTTTTTTCAGTTTCTTTTTTATTGTCTTTATTATCGATCCCACGACCTGCATGGGCTGGTTTTGCAAAAATCATCCGCCCGGCAGCTGTTTGTAAGGCACTTGTAACAACCACTTCGATATGTTCGTTCATATAATGCTGTCCATCTTCCACAACCACCATGGTGCCATCATCGAGATAAGCAACCCCTTGTTGACGTTCTGTTCCTGCTTTTACGACTAAAACATTCATGTTTTCACCTGGAATAACTACCGGTTTTACTGCATTCGCTAAAGCATTGATATTCAACACTGGTACATTTTGAAACTCTGAGACTTTATTTAAGTTATAATCATTTGTCACGATGACACCATCTAAAAGTTTCGCTAATTTGATCAATTTGCTGTCCACTTCAGTGATATCTTCAAAATCACCGTCATACATTTCAACAGAGATTCCTTCTTCTTTTTGCAAAGCATTGAGGATATCCAGCCCGCGGCGTCCGCGAACACGTTTTAGGCTATCGCCAGAATCAGCAATATACTGTAATTCATAAAGCACAAAATTCGGAATCATCAGTGTGCCTTCTAAAAAACCAGTTTTGGTGATGTCATAGATTCGTCCATCAATGATCACGCTAGTATCTAAGATCTTGTATTTATGAAAGTTCTCGCCTAATTTCCGTTCCAGTATTTGGCTCTCCACTTGACTAGGTGTTTCTTGTTCCACTTTCTTGTTTCTTGAACCAAAGATTTTTTTCCATTCATCGATTCGAGTGGTTCCCATCCTGAATCCTAAATAGCCTAAAATAACCATTAATAAGATGGGAAGAACACTATTTACAAACGGAATTTTCAAATTATATAGTGGCGTTGAAATAATTACACCTAAAGTTAGCCCGATAATCCCACCAATTGCACCAAACAATAGGTAAGTTAAACTAACCTCACTTAATTTTTCCTCAATTTGCTTGATAACAGCTGAGATATGTTTTGCCAATAGCAAAGACAATAAAAAGAAAATAAGTGCACCTAACAGGCTATTGGTAAATGTATTATTCAGCCATCCATTTGTTTGCTGACCAATTGTCTGCCAAGCCATTGGTAAAAAAGAAATACCTAAGCTGGCACCGACAATAATCATCAGCAAGGTGATGACACGTTTTTGCATACTCTTTCCTCCATTTCTTTAATTTTACTATTTTTAACGAAAGACACGTTTTAACGTTTCCGCCAAGGTAGCGACACCTACGACTTCAATGCCAGTCGGAGGATTCCACCCTCCTAGATTGTTCTTTGGCAAATAAACTTTTGTGAAACCCAGCTTTTGTACTTCTTTGACACGCTGTTCAATATGACTGACACGGCGAATTTCGCCCGTCAACCCGATTTCGCCAATAAAACATTCTGTCGGTTGTGTCCCTTTTTCTTTGTAACTGGAAGCAATACTCACAGCAATCGCTAAATCAATGGCTGGTTCATTTAATTTTACCCCACCTGCTGCTTTTAAGTAAGCATCTTGATTCTGCAACAGTAAGCCTGCACGTTTTTCGAGAACTGCCATGATCAATGATACTCGGTTAAAATCTAAGCCAGTAGTGGTTCGTTTAGCATTTCCATACATTGTTGGTGTTACCAGTGCTTGGATTTCCACTAAAATTGGGCGGGTACCTTCCATCGCCACAACAATCGCTGAGCCTGTTGCTCCTTCTAATCGTTCTTCCAAAAAGATTTGGGAAGGATTCGCAACTTCTTCTAATCCATGTTCATGCATTTCAAATATACCAATTTCATTTGTTGAACCAAATCGATTCTTTACTGCTCTCAAAATTCGAAAACTATGATGCTGTTCTCCTTCAAAATACAAAACAGTATCAACCATATGTTCAAGCATACGTGGACCCGCAATCGATCCTTCTTTCGTTACATGTCCTACGATAAAAATCGCAATCCCATTTGTTTTCGCTATTTTCAACAACTCAGCAGTCGTTTCTCTCACTTGACTGACACTCCCTGCTACACTCGTAATATCAGGTTGTGTCATCGTTTGAATCGAATCAATGATCACATAATCTGGTGAAATCTGTTCGATGGCACGGCTAATTTCATTCATATCAGTTTCAGCATATAAGTAAAATTCTGTATTGATTGAGCCCAAACGCTCGGCACGTAATTTAATTTGTTCTGCACTTTCTTCTCCAGAAACATATAATACTTTTCCGCCGATATCAGCTAATTGTTGGGATACTTGTAAAAGTAATGTGGATTTACCGATACCTGGATCGCCACCAATCAAAATCATTGACCCCGGAACTACGCCCCCACCCAAAACTCGATTCAATTCATCTAATTTTGTTTTGACTCGTGGTTCCTTTTTAGGAATCACTTCTGCAATTTTCGTTGGTTTGGCTTTTTCTCCAGTCAAACTTGTTCGTGTTCTACGGTCAGTCGTATCTTGCTCGATTTCCTCGACCATCGTGTTCCATTTCCCGCAATTTGGGCAACGCCCTAAGAATTTAGGCGAAACATAGCCACAATTTTGGCAAACAAACTGGACTTTCGCTTTTTTTGCCATTGTCCCGCCTCCTTTAAATAATTATTTTTGAATTAAATAAACCTTGAATGGTTATACATCTGATGAACCAAAGCCACCTTTACGGGCCTGTTCTGTTTGGTCTTGATCTGCTTTTAAGAATGGCAAGAAAATTCCTTGTCCAATTCGCTCACCTTTTTTGATGACAACATCCTTCAAACCAAAATTAGTAAATTGGAACATGATATGCCCTTCATTTGCATCATTATTATAGTAATCACTATCAATGACACCTACTCCGTTACTTAAAACTAAAAAACGCTTCAACGGATTACTTGAACGATTGGCTAACTGTAAAAATTCATCTTCTCCCATATAGGCTTTGATCCCAGTAGGAACAAGAACTGGTTTTAATGTTTTCTCGTCGACTGTTGTTTCTTCATTTTTCAATACCTCTGAAAGAGCTGTTATCCCTTGTTTTAATCCAGCTTTCCAAATACTTGGAATAACAATATCTTCTGCCGCTTCAAAATCATATCCAGCAGCATGATGAGTTGCTCGTTGAGGTAATTGTATCTTTTGTTGTGCATATGTTGAAATAACTTCAAATCCTCTTTTTCTCACCGAATTTCCTCCCAAAATAGACTATATTTATTTTACCATATTCATGATACCAAAAGGACGACTTAAAAAATTCTTCATTAATTTATGTTAAGATGAATAAAATACTGCTGTCATAAAAAAATAAATTTTGTACATGACTTTATGGTGTAAAACAAGTAGAATAGAACGAAATCAAAACGTGTATTTAGTTAGAGGTGTCACATGCGAAAAGAAGTTACAAAAGCCAAACGAATTGTTATTAAAGTGGGAACGAGTACTTTAATCTATCCCAATGGAAACATCAACCTCGCTGCGATTGATCAGCTTGCCTTTGTCTTGTCTGATCTTCGGAATCAAGGGAAAGAAGTCGTATTAGTTTCATCCGGCGCTGTTGGTGTCGGGATGCACAAAATGAATCAAGCTACACGCCCCACAACGATCCCGGAACAACAAGCAATCGCTGCGATCGGGCAGGCAGAATTGATGAACATTTATAATCAACGTTTCAGTGTTTACAATCAGCAAACAGCTCAGATCCTCGTTACTCGGGATGTGATCGATTTCCCTCAAAGTAGAGTCAATGTGATCAACACACTTGAACAGTTATTAGCAATGGGAACCATCCCGATCGTTAATGAAAATGATACTGTAGCAGTCGATGAACTTGAACATACAACGAAATTTGGTGATAATGATCAACTATCTGCGATCGTTACAAAATTGATCACAGCAGATTTATTAATTGTTTTATCTGATATTGACGGATTTTATTCCGCCGATCCTTCAAAAAATCCAGACGCAAAGATGTATCAAACCGTTTCGGTCATTGACGAGTGTTTAATGGCACAAGCGGGTGGTGCTGGCAGCACCTTTGGAACAGGAGGAATGTCTAGTAAGTTACAAGCAGCATTACGTATTTTTGAAGCCAACAGTACAATGATCCTGGCAAACGGAAAAAATCCTACCATTATCTTCGATCTTTTAGCCGGCAAAGAACTTGGAACCTTATTTAAGGAGGAACACGTATGACTGATTTAAATCAACTTGGAAAAAATGCAAAACAAAGCGCCCAAACTCTTGCTTTGATGAGTACAGAACAGAAAAATGACCTTCTCAAACAGATGGCATTGATGCTCAAAAAAAATCAAGGAGCGATACTTGAAGCCAATCAGAAAGATTTAGAGCAAGCAACCGAAAATCAGATGAGCGAAACGATGCTTGACCGCTTACGCTTAACGCCTGAGCGTATCCATGATATGGCTGAAGAAATCAGTAAAATCGCTTCATTAGAGGATCCAATTGGAAAAGTAGAACAAATGTGGAAGAATGCTGATGGGTTACTGATTGGAAAAAAACGTGTCCCACTTGGTGTCATCGGAATCATTTATGAATCTAGACCGAATGTGACGACTGATGCAGCCAGCTTGGCTTTTAAATCAGGAAATGCCGTTATTCTTAGAGGCGGAAAGGAAGCTTTCTTTTCCAATCAATTATTAGTGAAGCTTCTGCAACAAACGTTAACTGATGCTGGCCTGTCTCCTTACGCTGTTCAATTTGTGGACGATACATCTCATGAAACGGCTGCTGAATTAATGAAATTAACAGAGTACTTAGATGTGTTGATTCCTCGAGGCGGCGCAAATTTGATCAGAAGAGTGAAGGAACAAGCCAAAGTCCCAATCATTGAGACTGGCACTGGTAACAACCATATTTATATCGATAAAGATGCTCAGTTGACCATGGCAACGAATATCATCGTCAATGCAAAAGCTTCTCGTCCATCTGTTTGTAATGCTGCAGAAACATTGTTGATTCATTCAGAGATCGCCCCTTTCTTTTTACCTGTTATTGAAAAAGCATTAGTAGAATATGGGGTTTCTCTACGTGCAGATACGCGTGCCATGGAATATTTAGAAACTGCAACCCTTGCAGAAAAAGCTGATTGGGATACGGAATATCTAGACTATATTCTGGCTGTGAAAGTCGTTGATTCTTTAGATGAAGCGATCGACCATATCAATCGCCACAATACAAAACATTCTGAAGCCATCGTTACGGATAGTTACCAAGCAAGCCAACGTTTCTTGAACGAAGTGGACGCCGCTGCGGTTTATGTGAATGCCTCAACTCGTTTTACTGACGGAGCTGTTTTTGGTTTTGGTGCTGAAATCGGTATTTCTACTCAGAAATTACATGCTCGAGGTCCGATGGGATTGAATGAACTGACCTCTACGAAATATATCATTTACGGCGAAGGTCAAATCCGCTAAAATGTTTCACACGAAACATTTTAGTCTTCACAATAAAAATATGACAAAATTTTTCTTTATTTTTTGATTCTTGAAAAGTTTTTTAGTTAGAAAGGTTACTTTTATGTTCGAAATTTTCACGATATTTTTAGTATACTTGATTTCTTTAAACATCGCTGCCTTTATAGGAGTGATGATTTTAGCCACTTTTTTCCAAATAAAAAAAAGAAATTTTAATCCCACTCAGGAAAAATGGCAAGTTTATCTTCAAAAAATCGGTCCTAAAGGCATTGTTCAAAGGCTACATGTTAGTTATATGCTCGCTTTAGGCATTTTAGCTGTGATCAATTACAATCTAGCGTTCCACCATTCGATTGCTTATACGATCACTTTATTGATTGCCGGGATTTTCCATTTGTCTTTCAAATATCAATTAAACAAAAACAACTTACCCAAGCGCTTTAACTAGAATGCCTCATAACTACAATGATTGAAATAAGCTATTATCGACTAAAAGAAACGCATTAAGCGTAACTTTAAGTCGATAATAGCTTATTTTAGCCAAGATGATCTTCATTATCGTTAGAAAAAATGGCAAACCCATCGAATGTCTCACCATCATAATATCTTAACAATTCTTCTGTCGACAGATTCATTGTTTTTTCTTTTTCTATTTCCATATCTGTAAGTAGTTGTTCACGATAGGCTTGATACATACTCGCTAGTTTCTGGTGCATGATTTTTCGAGATTCTCCTGTCGCATTGATTACAGGCAGCTCTTTTAGATAACCACCATAAACGGGTCGATCATCCACCAACTCGATGGGAAGTTCAACCAACGTGATACCTACTTCTTTGAAATATTCTTCAATCATCGCTTTTCCTCACTTTTTACTGGCTGTGTCTTATTCTCATCATAACATGATTTATGACAAAAACAGTGTATTCATTGACCTTTTTCGTTGAAACACATGTTAAAAATAAACCCTCTCACGATACCAGTTACCAGAACTGTAGATCGAACGTCACAAATAACAAAAAAAAACCTTGAAACACAGTATGTGAAATTCAAGGTTTTATTGATTCATCATTAACTATTTTTTTCGGTTTTTATTCTTTCTTTCAAAACCTCATTTTTATTGATCTTCATCTGTTACAAAATAATTTTGATGATGAATAATACAAAAGACACTAATTACGACAATGATTGCAGCAAAATAAAAAACATAACTTTCACCTAGTTTTTCGCCAATGATCCCTGCAATAAATGGCGCTAATGCCCCACCAAAGAAACGAACAAAGCTATAACTTGAAGAAGCCACATTTCTTGGTAAACCTGGTATCTCCATAGCAATCGTTGTCAATAATGTATTGATGATCCCTTGGAAAAAACCTGAAAGTACAATGCTGATTGGCACTAAAATTTGGATAGTTGAACCGGCACCTAGTAACGCCAAACAAATAATAAAGAAAACAAACGCTGCTAAAATCGTTCGGTAAGTAGTGAATTTTTGTTCTAGTACTGGTGCGACAAAAATCGAAGCAATTGCTAATAAAACGCCCCAACCAAAGAAAACAAAACCGACCTCTAACTCACTATACCCCACTAATAAGAATGGTGCATAGGCAAGCAACGTAAAGAAACCAAAATTATATAATAAGGCAATCAGACCAATTGAACGCAATTTGTGATTACTTAATGCCTTGACCCCTTCCCAAAAACCAACCTTTCTTTGTGGTTTTCCAGCCTCTGGAAGAAGAATCGCCAATGCTAAAAAGCCAATAAACATCAACGTAGCTACTCCATAAAAAGGATACCGCCACGAGCCACTTCCTAGTATGCCGCCAACTAATGGTCCAACAGCCATCCCACAGCCTAGTGCTGCTTCATACATCATAATAGCTTTTTCAGTGTTCCCCACTAAAATACTTACAATAGTCGCAAGTGCTGTTGAAACAAATAAAGCATTCCCTACACCCCAACCAGCACGCAATCCGATCAATGTACCAATATCATTGGATAATCCACCTAAGCCAGCAAATACAACAATAATGACCAAACCTGCCATCAATGTTTTTTTCAAACCAATTCGACTCGATAAAAAACCTGTAAACAACATCACTACTCCCGTTACCAACATGTAGCTCGTAAATAATAATGTCGTTTGGGCAGGTGTTGCATCTAATTGAGCAGCAATCGTTTTTAAAATGGGATCTACTAAGCCGACTCCCATAAATGCAAACATACAAGTCGCAGCGACTACTAACGCTGAATTCTTTCCTTTACTTTGTTCCTGTCCTTTCTCTGTTAGTTCTTCTTTGATTTCTATTTGATTCTCCAAATTCCCCATTCCTTTCTCTATCTAGCATCATACATAATTTATTTTACATGTCAATATGCACATGTAAAAACAAAAATAAAAAATATGCTATAATAAGAGAAAATCAGTCAGGAGGTATCGTATGAATACTTTAGCCTATATCTTATTATGCGTTCTTTTGTCTAAACCTCGTTCCGGTTATGAACTAAAACAATTAATCACCATTTTCTGGGAAGCTCACCACAGTCAGATTTACACGACACTGGCTAAATTAGACCAGAAAGGTTATATTTCTGTCCTGGAAATCGAAGAACATTCGCAGAAAAAAATTTATACCCTCACCAATGAAGGAAAAGCGATCGTAGAAGAATGGATCAAAGAAGAGACCCCTGCTCCTACTCAAAAAGATGAATTTTTAGCCAAACTGTACGCTTTTTCTACCTTAGATAAAACAACAGCGACGGGTCTTTTATTTACAAGAGAACAACAATTAAACAAAATCATGCAAAAAAACCAAGCAAAACTAGCAGATCTTTCAGTAAATAAAAAAGAAGAATTTGGACGCTATGTCGTTATTCAACGAAGAATTTTACTTTGCCAGCAAGAACTACAATGGTGTACACAGGTTCGTGAAATGATGCAAACATTTTTTGATTAATTGTTCTTAAAAAAAAGAGCATGTGACTGAAGTAGCTCATTCAAAAAATAAACGAAACTTCCTAATAAGCGTATACGCAATTTTAGGCAAGTTCTTTTATCTCTTGATGCTAAACAAGTCGCATCCTCTTTTTTTATAATCTAAAAGATCTTTTTAGTTTTGGATCGTGCTTAATACCAATCGAGAGATGGGACCTACGATTAGTAATTGCAAAGGCAATGCAACAATCACATTCATTTTCCATGCAGTAAGGTACGCTGAAAGTAATTGGTCAGGTATTCCCTGCTCAATCACAACACCAAACAACGACATACAGGTAACCATTCCTAGGACCATCAGACAAGAAATCGTTACGATCATTTGAAATTTACTTTCTGAATTTACTGGCAACTTGAAAGCTATTTTTTTCGCAATCACACCAACAATAAAGACATCTAGAATAAAAGCCACGATGAATCCTGGAACTAAACCAATCAATAGATTTGAAAAATATAAATCCCCATGAAGCCAGAGATTATACACACTCATTCCTAAGACCATGAGAAAACACATTAGTGATGTAAAAATAATTCCTTCTTTTTTGTTTGTAGGCAACTATACCACTCCTTTAAATTTGTCACGAAAAGTATCGTAGCATATTTCTCATTTTCTCGTAAGTGTTTTTTTTATTACATTCAAAAAAGTCAATCTTCTACTTATCACTTAAATGCAAAAAAAAGAGCCTGATCCCAGACTCTTTAAATAGGTGTGAAAACGAATAAACAGTGTTCAACCAGCTACTCTTTGAAATAAGTCCGAATTTTTCAAAACCAAAAAACTGGTTCCAAAAAATCTTTCTTATGGTTATCAGAGCTAAACGATGCTTCACGACCTTTTGTTCACGGTTTTCACTGACTAAACTTTCAGCAATAAACTCAATAAGAAACAGTAAGCAGGTAAGTGTCAACCGTAAAAACCTTATTTTTATACTTCTTGTCACTTGCGAGAATTTACCCTTGTTTCATAAAATTAATAACGTTGTCTCAACCGCTTTTTACAACTATTGATTCAACAGTTCTTCTAGTCCATCTTTTAAAGAGACAAGTGGATGTCCCAAAGCTTGTTCAAAATCTTTTGAGGAAACATCGAGTTGATTATTCTTGATATCTTTTTGAATAGCTGCAAACATTTGTGCAGCAGATTCAGGATAACCATCCTCCTCTAAATTTTTGATGAACTCATGGTCATTGGTAGCCACGATATCAATAGGTTTGCCTGTCACTTCTTTTAATTCTTTAGCTAGTTCTTTATACGTAATCGGTTTACCCGATAATTCAAGAACTTCTGGAAAGTTCAAGTTCGCTAGTGCTTTTGCTGCAACTTCGGCATATTCTCGTTTTAATGCCCAGCCAGTTTTACCTTCACCTGCTGAATAAATAAAGCGCCCATTCTTTAAGGCAAGTTCAATGAGTGGCCATTCATTTTCTAAGTACCAATTATTACGTAAAAAAGTATGTGCGATTCCAGAATCAGCAATTACTTTCTCTGTAAACTGATGATCTGGCGCTAGAATACTGGTCGAGTGATCGGCATCAGCAAAACTAGTATAAGCAATGTAAGAAACACCAGTTGCTTTTGCGGCCTTCACAACATTTTCATGCTCAGCTTGCCGATTACCAGGTGCACCAGACACAAACAACAAGCGATCAATTCCCTGTAAGGCATTTTTCATAGAAGAATAATCAGCATAATCTCCGAAACGGACATTCCAACCCTTTTCTTCAAGTGTTTTCCCCTTTTCTTCATCCCGCGCCAACACATAGATATTTTCCTGAGGAACGAGCTGTTTTAAGTACTCCATAGCATAGTTACCAAAACCACCAGTTGCTCCAGTAATGAGATAATTCATTCTAACCACTCCTTTTTTCACATTGATAAATTTTTTAAATAAAACCTGTACATTTTTAAGTTACAACATTATCTTAAAGAGTATGTTAAAATAAGTCAAGAATAAACGTCGAAAGGAATGGGATAGTATGAAATATTCTTTACAATTGAGCGATGCGATCCACATCTTAGCCTACATAGCAATTTTTCAAGATAGCGATATGTTATCTAGTGAGATGATTGCGAAAAGTATTGAAACCAGTGCAGCTAATGTCCGTAAAATCATGAGCCGACTAAAAAAAGCGAATTTGATTATTACGAAAGTCGGAAAAGCTGCACCTTCTTTAGCTCGTTCTCCTGAAAAAATTTCACTTTTAGATATTTATAAAAGTATTGAAGGAAATACTAATCTCATTCAAGTGGATCCGAAAACAAACCCAAATTGTATCGTTGGTGCGAATATTCAAGAAACATTGACGGCAAGCTATACCCAACTCCAAGCAAAAGTAGAGGAAGAAATGTCACATATCACGTTAGACTCTTTGCTACACAAAATTGCTGTATTAGAAATTGAAAAACGCCCTCACAATCACGAAAGAATAAAAAAATTTCTTTAAACAACAATTGTTAATTATTTTACTATAAAAAATATACCTAAAAATAGCCATTTATATTAAAATTAAATAACTTACGTATCAACAAAAAAATACTGTTTTTCATTCATTTATCCGTTAAACTTATTAAGTAAGAATTAATATAAAGGAGGAGATTAGGTGAACAACTGGAAAGAATATTTTTTAGAAACTACAATAGATTTAGGATACTCCTATTTTATTGGGGAACAGGTAAAAAACTTTAAGGTTAAGCAAAAACAGATTACTGCCAACATTACTAGTAATGAAAACTATCATGCAATCATTGACCTCGTTGACCACTTTTATTTAGAAAAAATGGTTTGTAGCTGCCCCTGCTTATCGAACGATCATTGTCCCCATTTAGTAGCCGTTTTATTCGAATACAATAAATACTTACAAAAGAAAGATGCAAATAACAGCGCATATTTGGTTTCCTACGCGGAAGATTCACAAATCCGTCCTTTTTTAAAGATGATTTTAAAGGAAAATGACCACTTAGCAAAACGTTTTCAACAATATATTTATTCAGATGCTTCTTTTGATATCAATAAATATCAAGCATACTATGAGAAACAATCTGCTTCCTCGTTGAAGAAAGAACCCGCAGACAAAAAAAGAGGATTGAAAAAAAAGAAACAAATTTTATCTGTTAAACAAATGGAGTACTTAAACTATTCCAAGCAAAAAATTAAACATACTATCCAAGAAAACTGGCACTCCCCTACTATCAGGACACAATATGTTAATTACTTACTTAAAAACAGAATATACAAAGAAGCAGAAAAAGTATTACAGGAGAGTCTGCTTTTGGATCGTCAATCTCCTGATCTCGTTCAACTTCATCGTTATTCTCTAAAAAAACTCTATTATAAATTAGGAAAAAAAGAAGCATACATAAATCAAGTTTTTAAGTTATTGATTGAGAATGATGCATTAGATATGAATCTAGTTCACCAATTGAAAAAAACTTGTTCAAAAGACGAATGGATATCGTTGCGAAACCGTTTGTTCCAAGAATTACATAATCATCAAGACATTGGCTTACTTTATTCACAGGAAAAATGCTATGATCTATTATTGAATCGTGTGTTAGAGACCTCTGGAATCAAAGAAGCTAATCGTTATTTCAATATTTTAAAAAAACAGACTCCCGAAGCACTATTACAGAAATATGAATATGAATTGCGGAAAATAGCCCATACTATGACTACTCGGAATCATTATCATAAACTGGTGAGATATATTGAAGAAATGGCTACTTTACCAAACAGCATGATCTCGGTTCAATTGTTGATCAAAGAATTAAAAGAAAAATACCCGCGAAAAAAAGCAATGATCCAAGAATTAAAATTACTCGAAAAAAAAATGTAACTATTTATTATGCCAACGTTATTTACGAGTGATCCTGAGTTTTTTGCCAAAGACAGAATAAAATGCTTTAAACTTCAATAATAAGAAGAAGTTTTCAAAAAAATTACCGTTAAGAGTCTGGGACAAAAAAGGACTTCCCAGACTCTTTTAGGTGTAAAAATGAATAAATGGTGAGCATACCTTCTTGCCAAATAGACATTCCAGAATTAATTCCTCGAAATCGCATGAATTTTCGAACACTTGAGAAGCTATTACAAAAAATTCTTCCTTCTGTTGTTGGAGCTAACCCATGCACCCGTGCCCTCTTGTTCGGGTACATTATTTTTAGTGCGGTATCATTTTTACCCTCACTCTTCTTCGACAGGAACTACTATGATTTCCAACTTTCCATCCTTTAAACTGTAAAAACTATTTTTATTATTTGGGTTATTTTCTCTTGTAAATGTAAAATCATCAACAAATCCTTGAGTTTGGAGACTCCCATCAAAAAGGATCTGAGAAACATTTTCTTTTACTATTTGAGTCATTCCACCATAAAAATTGCCAGTTTTCGCTAACAGATCAATAAAAATGAATTGAAAACACGAATTTCCTCTATTTAATAACTTGCCTACTTCTCCCGAGAGTAACCCCATTTCTTCCACGAAATCAGCCAGTCCATTAAGAACCACGATTTTTCTCGTTTTTGGCGTGAACCACAGTTCATCCCAGAAATGAGTAAATTTCTCACTTCGTTTTGCGACATCATGTAAGCTAAAATACGAAGTCACTTCGTTTTTTATTTGCTTCAATGTTCCAGAAACATCGATTAAAATAACATTTCCTTCCACATTTATCATTTGTGACAGCCACCATGAAAACATCCTCTGCAATTGTACATTGGAAGTAAAAAATAAACCTAGCTGCTTTCCAAGAAAAAATGCAAATGATTCCACCTCAACTGTTTGCTTATTCAAACCTAGATACACCAAGTCTTTTTCTTTATTGCGCACAAACTGACTGAAAATTTTTGGCGTTAACCGTTCGGGCACCATCAGGATTTTTTCAGGACGTTTTCCTACCCAGTCTTGATCTATATTTGTTATTTCTTCTGCCATTTTTTCGAATATTTCTGATTCATTTTGACCATTAGTGGGTAAATAAAATTGTAATATCGTTGGTCGATCAAGCATCACTTGACCTCTTCCTTTAATAGGTAACGCAACAATCGCTTCTCTTCCCAGCACTTGTTTGATTTCACTTTCATCATGTAAATACATAAACAGCTTTGTTGCAAATTGACTCATCATATTTAGGCGAATACTCCCGACACGATTTGCAGATAGAATAAGATAAATCCCTAAACTTGCACCATCTCTTAGTAAATGTACGATTGTTTCATCGATGGAATCTTTTCGTTTATCCTCTATCCCCAAACTCTCGTAGCTATCTAATATAATAAAAATGATCGGTAATTGGATGCGCGTTTTTTCTTGGTATTGGTAGAGATTTGTGGCACCCTTTTCTTTAAACAGTTGTTTTCTCTCCGCCAATGATCGATTGATTCTCACAAACATTTTTTGTCTTTTTTCTTCTTCTTCTAAAGTGACGATGTCAACGACATGTGGCAACTTCTTCAACGGTAAAAGGCCATTAGTACCAAAATCAACTAGATGAAACCATACTTGATTTGGAGTATTTTGTCTTGCAAGACTTAAAACAATTGTTTGTAATAACGTAGATTTTCCATATCCAGAACTAGCGAATACAACGGTATGACTACTTTTCTCGCAATCATAGTAATAATGACTTTGCTTTTGCTCATGAGGTACATCTAACAAGCCTATGGGAACCTTTAATGTATTCCGTTCATTTCCTTTAAAGACAGGCATTACTAACCACGTTGGTAATTCTGGTAACCAAGGTTGTGATGGTTGGCTGAATGTTGATTGTTGAAAAGTTTGTACAATCAACCTTCTGACTGCCTCATATTGCGTAACTATACTGCCCGCTGCTTTCCTCGAATCTTTTTCTGTAGGAGCAAATAGGACTTCCTTTTGACCAAATTCATTCACAACAACGATCCGTTCATCTTCAAGAGATTGGTTTGGTGCGTAGGGTGCTTTTGTATAACCACTTTGGAACAATTCATAGACGTCATTTTCTCCTACCTTAAGATAACCCCTCCCTGGTCTTGACACATAAGCTGCATCTGTTGTTTGTAAAAGTTCCTTTGAGTCTTGAACACTTGCCATTTTCAATGCCACTTTACTTTTACTATTCGCCTCGATTTGGTCGTTGACTACTCCGGCTGGTTTTTGGGTAGCTAAAATTAAATGGACGCCAAGTGAACGACCAATCCGAGCTACTGAAGTCAGCTCCTCCAAAAATTCTGGCACATTGACTTTTAATTCGGCAAACTCATCGGATACTAGAAAAAGATGAGGCAGCGGCTGATCAGGGTATTCAGAAACGTTCCTTTGTTTTCGTTGTTTGTATAACTGCATATACTCATTGATGTTGTTTACTTCATAGGTCGCAAGTAACCTTTGTCGCTTTTCCAGCTCCGCTTTGATACTGATCAATGCACGGGACGTACCAACTCGGTCTAAATTAGTGATCGCACCCATAAAATGTGGCAACTTACTTACTGTTTGTGCGAGGCCGCCACCTTTCCAATCAATCACTAGAATCCCTACATCTTCAGGAGAAAAATTGATGGCTAATCCCAGTAAATAAGTAATCAGAAATTCTGACTTCCCTGAACCAGTCGTGCCACCAATTAAAGCATGAGGTCCATGTGCCTGTTCATGGAGATCCCAGTAGATCCCCTGATTTTTTCTCTGCCAGCCGATTAATGAACGCAATGTCTTACTTGGCTCTGCGTTCAACCAGCGCTTAGAAATCATTAACTCCTCAACAATCTGAACTTGATATTGCTCTAATAAATTGATTTTTTCTGGCAGATTTTGATTTTCAATTTCTTCATGGAATAAGTTAGCTAAGCGAAAAATTGCTTGTTCAAGTGGATAACTAGTTGGTAAACGATTAGGTGTAAATGGTTGATTAATGTGTTGTTCTTTATGATTGATCAACATAGCAATATCTTGACTTTGATACGCTATTAACGTCGTTACAGTTTCAGGCAACTGATCGATAGATTCCTTCGCCCAAATAACTACGACACCATACCGATTTAATTCTTCCGTTAAAAACTCACTGATTTCATGCTCCCGCAAGCCTTCTTCTGTGATAATTGAAAAAACATAAGTTGGTTTAAAAGCTATCTTCTGATAATCAGCATGTTGTAGTTGTTGCTTCCTTTTAGAAAGGATCTTATAAAATGCACTCAAAACCAACTCTCGATTTTTTAAATTGAATAGGAGCCCTCTTTGTTTAAGTGGAAAGGATCGCAACGTATGATGTGGTAACCAACGCCAATTTTTCCATGTTTTTTCATATTCTTTTTCTTGAAGAAGAGTGATAAACTCAACCTCTTGGTAAGAGTGCAAGACAGAAATTTGAAATAGTAAAGATTGAAGAGCTTCCTGCAAAACATTCGATGGACCGACAAGCCCCACTGACTGAGTTGCTAACGAAATCGCAATAGGTGCGTTCTTTAATTTTTGATAAGGACGAATAAAATCGGATAGAACTTCATCGTTCCATTGATCCTCATCCAAATGAGAACTAACAATTTTAAAACTGGATGGACGTTCGCCTATTCCTAAGCGAACGGTTAAAAAATCTTTATCCTTTGGTCGACGTTCATAGATTCTTGGATGACATTCCTTTGTCATTCGTGCTAATTGATTATTAGAAGGATACATGTACTGTAAAACTTCTTTTTGTCTTTGCTGTAACCTGTTTAATTCAAAAGCTTTTTTGATTCTATATTGTTGGATAGTTATTTTTTGTTCACTTTTTTTTCGTTTTATTTTCTTTTTATTTAATAAATAATTGATAGTAGAGATACTGGACGTCAATAAATTAAGTCCATACATACCTAGTATCAGAAGAAGGTTTCGATTGCTAAAAAACAGAAACATTCCGCTTAAGATAAATATGCCTAAAGCCGGGAGAACCAATTTAAAAAAGGATTGTTTCTCCTGAGCTGCTTCGTGTCTCGGTAATCGAACCTCCACTTGTACTTTTGGCTCTTCCAGATAGATTCTAGGGCTTCTTCTAAAAAAGGGGAATTGCTTAGGATATTCAGGTATATAAGGGACTTCAGAAAGTACCCATGGATTTAATTGGATCGCTTGACCTAAACCGATGATCTGCCACTGCTTTTCCCGCCTTTCGATAATCCACTGATCCACTACGATCTGATCACCTACTTGGAAAGTAAATACACCTTTTGTTACAAGTTGCTGGTTATAATAAACGGGTGCTTTACTAGGATATATACTCAATTGATAGTTATTATCCTGATAATCTATCGCAATCATTGCATCTGATTCAATCATCAAGGCAGAGGTTGTTGCACATGAAATATCAATCAATTGCTTCGGTGGATCGATCCACTTTCTCTGCAATGTTTCATGCTTTAATATCAGAAACCTCGGATCATCTTTGATCGAAGAGTCTGAAAAATTTATATGCTGTTTGATATAACAGATTTTTTTGCCGGCGATCACCAGCTCTTTATCATTTTGAGTAAATACTTCATGAATAAACATCTCCCCAAAATAAAAGAGATCAAAAAGGATGGAAAGACTGATATTCATCTGATTTTCGGTGCATAGTGTCTTATTTTGTGGGATTTTCAGATTTATTCTCTCCTGGCTTTTTGCTATATTGACTAATTTTTTCTTGATAGTTTTTTAGTAATTTTTGCTTTTTTTCACCACTCATTTGATCGTTCATTTTTACTGTCAGATATAACTTAGTATAGACATGCAAAAGATACTGCTCATCTCCAATGTTTTGAGCGATATCCAATGCCTGTTGGAGATTATTTCTGTCAATGTAAATCCAATAAAGCAAACGATTCTCACTTGACTCTTGAGATAATTGATTTAAAATAGCTGTTTTTTCTAATGAAGTTAAATGATCTAATTGAATGACACTAACAGCCACTATATATTTGATACTTTGAGAAAACAAACTGGGGGATACATCTGCTAAAGCCGTTAAAACACCTGCATAATCCTTGGCTATATATTTTGCTTGTGCATCCACGCTCCGTTCTATCTGTGGTAATTGATAAAACGCATAATTTCCTGTTAATAAAGCAAAAAGGATGGTTGACAAGCTGAATAAAAGGCTACCCCATTTAAAAATAAAGTAATTTTTCCTACTGACCACACGTAATTCTGTCGCTCGAATCTCCTTTTGTGTTTCGATTTGGTCGCTAATAATCTGATTGATTTCTGTTACATTTTTTGCTCCATGGAGCAATTTCGACAAGTCATCTGTTAATCCTTCACTTCCTCCATTTAAACTCTCATAACTCAAATTAGGATATAAGATAGCCAACACCAGTGCCCGATATTGCTTCAGAAAATCATTTTCAGTGACCGTATATGGAGCGATAACTTGCATAAATCCTCGATGTGCAAGAAAAATCTCTTCTCCAAACAGAAACAAATTATCGGGATGAAACAATGGTTGGATCGGTCCATTCATAAAATCACACAATTGATTGACTTTTTGGGCAAGCAATAATCGTTGGTAAAAATCTAATTTAATCAAAACCTGTGAGAAACACTTCATTTGATTTGTTTTTTTGTATTGAATGATTAATTTTTCTGTAGATAAATGGCTAACGTCACCTGCCAGTAAATTTCTTTTAGGTTTTAAAAAAAATGTATATTGTTCGATCTGATCCAGCGCATATTGATTCGCTTGTAGCTGAATTTCCACTCGTTCATCGGTTATTTTAATACCTTCTTTTTTAAATACATCCTTTTCGCTCTTCAATTACTTGTTGTCACCACCATTAAGGATACGTGGCTTGATTAACAGTTGGTCACCATGACTAATTGGATAATCTGATAAAAGAAATTCTTCATTCAATCGTATTGATTTATTTGTCACTTCTAAATCGAACGCAGCCGGTAGCACGATCGAAGAAACCTGAAGCGCGTTCACAAATAATTCCTTTAAGCGCCTAATGGTTATTTCCCTAGGTATTTGCAAGTCGATCGTTTGCTGTTCGATTTGCAAACAAATATCAATGACTATTCCCTGTTTCATTGAGTTACCCCTTTTTTCATGTATGGCTTATTTTTTACATTCAAAGTCAAGGAATCAAAACAAAAACCAAATGAAAATAGCTAAAAAACAACTGACATTTGCTGCTTTAATGGGTACAAGTCAAACGAAGATTGGTTTTTACTGATAAACGCTATAGCAACCCAAAATTCCGAGCATCTTGACGATCCCGTTCTGAGACGGTATTCGCATAGTTGTTGAGTTGCTCATAAATACTTTCAAATAATTGTGTCATTTGTTTAACGCTACCTTCTAACTGGTGATACTGATCAAGATATGCTTGAAAAGCTTGTCCTTTTCAATTATGTGCAATTTGCTGGTTCATCGTATTTACTTTTCGGATAGCCTCTTGTATTTGGAGCGCTGATTGCTGATAGATCTTCGCTTGTGATTTTAATTGATCAGGCGTAACTGCAATTGGTCCCATTCTTCCATCCTCCTAGCATTTAGTTGGTAAAACGATTACCTTGGTCATGAATAATATACGACAAGTTCTAAAATATTCCGCTAAATCTTTATTTTTATCTGAAAATTTTTCTCGCATAGAAAGACCTATGTAACAAAAAAGTGATAAAAAGCCCGACAACCTTTTTGGTCTCGGGCTCATTGCTTTCAATTTTTTCAACTAATGATCGTTTGAAAACAACAATATTGAATTTATATTCGGTTCTTTAATAATCAGACGGTTCAATAGCTTTTGAGATAACTTTTGACCTCTTTTAAAAGCTGTACTTTTCGATAATGACTAACTTTATTCTTATTATCAAATAAAGAATAATGCTGTTTTCTCACGATATTTAATTGCTCACGATAAATAAACGCAGCACTGGCAAGTGCTTGACGACAATCTTCTGTAATAAGAGGAAACATTTCAAATGATTCTTCATATAAGTTTTCAGCCTGCTTAGCCAGTGATTCCCATAAAGCGACTAATTGTGTTTGGGCTTGCTTTTCTTTTAACATGGTAGTTGCCACCCCAAATCTAGTCATGTCTTCTTTTGTCAGGTAGATTCGCCCCATTTGATAATCTTCTCCAACATCTCGTAAAATATTCGTTAACTGCATCGCTTCTCCTAATTTTTTAGCTGGTACAACGATGTCAGCTGGGCGCTCAGTTAAAAGCGGAAGCAACATCAAACCTACACTACCTGCAACGTAATAACAATATTCTTCAAGATCTTTTCTTGTTTCTGGTTGCTTAAAATCAGCATCTTTTCGTTGACCAGTCAGCATATCAAAAAAAGGAGCGGTTACCATGGGGAAATTGTCAAAGACCACTGATAGCGCACGCCAGACTGGATCGTTGGGAACCTTTCCCTCATTAAAATCTAGCAATTGCCGTTCTAACTGTCTCAATCCCGCTTGATTGTTGTCGCGATCAATCAAATCATCTGCACGTCGGCAAAACGCATACACGGCATAGACACTTTGAGCTTTTCGTTTAGGCAACTGTGAGAAAGCCAGGTAAAACGATTTTGAATTTTTCTTGATGATTGATTCACAATAGGCAAAATCTTTTTGGTATTCTTGAAAAGGATCATTGTTAATGGTTATCATCTCTCAACAGCTCCTCTACCGCTAATTTTGCGCTTTGCATAACAATTGGTACCCCTGCGCCAGGATGGGTACTACTCCCACAAAAATATAAATTTTCTGCTGCAGAAAATTTGTTATGCGGGCGGTAATAATTACTTTGTTTCAATGTCGGTTTTAAGCCAAAAGTCGCTCCATTATAAGCATTGAAACGTTCAGAAAAATCTTTGGGCGTGATCAATGTTTCGGATACGATATGCTCATCGATATCCTTAAAAATCGTCTTTTCTTTGAGCAATCGGATGATTTTTTGGCGATAGGCTTGCATCGTTTGTTCCGTCCACTTCTCATATTTTGACAATTCTGGTACTGGTACTAAGACATATAAGCCTTCCTGACCCTCAGGTGCAAGCGAATCATCCATCAATGACGGTCGGTACAAATAAAAAGATGGATCATCTGGTAACTTTCCTCGTTCAAAGAGATCATCCACATTTTGTTTAAAGTCTTCTGCAAAATAAATACTATGCAAGTGTTCCTCTGGGTATTTCTTGTCTAAGCCAAGATACATCAAAAAACAAGAACATGAATATTCAAATTTAGCGATTTTTTTATTTGTATACTTTCCCCGTTTTCTTTCATCAGGAATTAATTCCTTCATCGCATAAGGAAAATCAGCGCCACATACAATAGCATCAGCCATCACTTGTTCTTTCCCGATTCGGATCCCTTTAGCGATCTTATTGTCAATTAGGATTTCATCTACTGATGTTTCGTAAACGATCTTTCCACCTAATTCTTCAAACAATCGAGCCAATGAAGTCGCTAACGTATACATTCCACCTTCAATAAAATAAACACCATAAAATAATTCGATCATTGGAATAATCGTATATAAAGAGGGTCCTTGATAAGGCGATACCCCGATATAAAGTGTTTGAAAAGCCAATGATTTACGCAAACGGTCATCCTTCACAAATTTAGAAATAGACGTATACGCATCGCTGAATGTCCGCAAGCGGATCCCTGCCCATAATGATTTAGGATTATAAAAATCCCAAAAACCACGAAATGATTTCGTGATAAAGGCTTCTTTTGCGATCGTATATCGCTGATAGATATCTGCTAAAAATGCGAAATAACCTTGTGTATCTTCTGGCGAAATGTTTTCCAACGTCTTTGTCAATTCAATTAAATCATTGGAAAACTCGATTGGTTCCTCTTTGTTGAAATACAGTTTTAACATTGGATCAACTTTTTTCATTGGAATGTAGTCATCGGGGTCTTTCCCACAAAATTCAAATACTTCCCGATAAATTTCTGGCATCATCACAATCGTTGGTCCTAAATCAAAGGTAAATCCTGCCGTTTTGATTTGATTCATTTTCCCGCCAACTTGACGATCTTTTTCGTACAGTGTGACTTCATATCCTAGCTTTTGCAACCGAACTGCGGCACTTAATCCAGCTACTCCCGCCCCAATGACAATAATTTTTTTCATGGGATCACCTACTTACCTTTTTTATCACTTGATAAATTTAATGATAACGCAAAATTTATCAAGTGATAAACTAATATGCTCAAAGAGGTTGAGACAAAAGTGTTTAGCATCAAGAAATAAGAAGGAATTTCCGAAAATTGACAAGAAACACAAAAACTAGTTTTTGATGTTGATTGTTACCTACTTGGTGCTTCTCAAATTTTTGGTAAATTTCAGCAAATTTTCCGAAGATGCTACTTTTGTCTCACCGTGAACAAGAGGTCGTGAAAAGAGTGTTTTGACCTGAGCGCTCACCAAGTAAAAACTGCGACGAGTAATCGCAGGAGCATTAAGGATGGAAATCTCGAAACAGCTTCCCATGTTTTGAGATTTTTTGACTTATCGCCGAAGGTCAGCTCTTTGAACACCGTGAATCAGAGGTCGTGAAAACATCGGGTAGCTCTGATGACAATAAGAAAGAATTTTTTGAAACAGCTCCTCATGTTTTGAAAAATTCAGGCTTATTTCAAGGAGCTGATGTTTGAACACCGTTTAGCAAGAGGCTGTGAAAGAAGCGTTTAGCCCCGAGCGAATAAGAGAGGATTTTTTAAAATAGCTCCTCATATTTTAGAAAATCATCGCTTATTCTTGAGGAGTTGCTTCTTGAACGCCGTGAATCAGAGGTCGTGAAAACATCGGGTAGCTCTGATGACAATAAGAAAGAATTTTTTGAAACAGCTTCTCATGTTTTGAAAAATTCAGGCTTATTTCAAGGAGCTGATGTTTGAACACCGTTTATTCGTTTTTAGAGATACTAGAAGAGACTGTGACAAGTTTTGTCTCATTTGCCATTCAAATTTCTCATTAAATAACTACTTTTACAAAAAAAAGCCCAATGATCACGAAAATTCATTCGGATCATTCGGCGTTTTATCTACTCTGATTTCTTTTATAAGATTCAAAAATACAAACAGAATACAGTATTCTTGAAATTTTCATCGGTTACTCTTGATTAGAAAAAGCATTTAAAAGCGCTCTGACTTCGTCGGTCGATTTAGTATTCATTAATTGAACACGTAAGTCACTTGCGCCCGGAAATCCTTTGACATAGATTTTAAAGAAACGATGTAGCCCAGTCATTGAACGGGGGATTTCTTTGGCATATTGGTCTTGGAGATCTAATTGCAGACGTAAAAGATCAATCAATTCAGTTGCTGAATGTTCCCTTGGTTCTTTTTCAAAAGCAAAAGGATTTTTAAAGATCCCACGACCGATCATAATCCCGTCTACACCATATTTTTCAACTAATTCCAAGCCCGTTTGCCGATCAGGAATGTCGCCATTGATCGTAAGCAACGTTTGTGGCGCAAGTTGATCTCTTAATGCTACGATTTGAGGGATCAACTCCCAATGCGCATCTACTTTACTCATTTCTTTTCTCGTACGTAAATGAACAGAAAGATTGGCGATATCTTGTTTCAATAAATGACTCAACCAACCTTCCAACTCTTCTTGTTCTGTATAGCCGATTCTTGTCTTGACGCTTACAGGTAATCCTCCTGCTTTCGCTGCTTCGATCAGTTCCGCTGCAACTTCCGGACGAAGAATCAAGCCACTCCCTTTCCCACGTTCAGCAACGTTAGGAACCGGACATCCCATATTCAAATCGATCCCTTTAAAACCCATTTCTGCTAGTTCGATACTCATTTGTCTAAAAAATTCTGGTTTATCACCCCAGATATGAGCAACCATCGGCTGTTCATCTTCGGTAAATGTCAAGCGACCTCTGACACTTTCTTTACCATCAGGATGGCAGAAACTATCGGAATTTGTAAATTCTGTAAAAAACACATCGGGCGCTCCTGCCGCCTGCACAACATGTCGAAACACCACATCTGTGACATCCTCCATTGGTGCTAATATAAAAAAGGGCTTCGGTAATTCTGCCCAAAAATTTTCTTTCACTGATAACTCTCCATTTCATTGTAGTTTCGCCATGTAATACTCTTCGTTCGCTATTCTAAAAAACAGAGTCATTATACTAGGAATCAACAAAAGAAGCAAAACCACTGCTTCCTTTACTAAAGCAATTTTTGATACGCCAATCGTTCATTGTCTATCTCATCGTCGACATAGACGATACCACGTAACTCAAACCCACAATGAGCCATGATACGTTGCATACTAGTATTCTTTTTGTGCGTATCAACTCTTACTTGTGCCATTCCTAAGGCCTTTGTTTCTGCTTCTGCATACTCAACGAGTCGGTAAGCCAGCTTTTGTCCGCGAAATGCATCAGCTAGTGCAATGCGATGGATTGTTGTATAGGGCGCATCAGCTTTTTCCCAACTTCCTTCAAAGATTTCTTGATAATTTTTATCAGGTGTTTTTTGTAAGGCTAATGTTCCAGCAATGATTCCATCGACTACCAAAACATAAGACCATGTTTTTTCGATATCTTGCCTGATCGTTTCTTCATTTGGATAACCATTTTGCCATTGCGGACTATCAGCGGAAGCTAATAACCGTTTTGCTTCATTAATGATTTTCATGACGGCTGGCACATCAGTTAACGTCGTTTCGCGAAATTCAATTGTCATTCCATATCCCCTTTTTATTTTTCTATACTAGATAAAACACTAAAAACTAAAGTTTAGTTATCATTTTAACATATTATATTTAGTTAATTTAAGAGTAGATCGTCTAAATTTGTATGAGGAAGTCCTTTAATCGAACAAAAAAAGTCTAGGATAAGCATCTATCCTAGCCTCAACTATTTCTTGTCTATTACCAAAAATTTGATCAAATCAATCCGTTTCTGTAGAAAACCGAATAAGTTTTTTTGATCATTTCACAAACTCTAGCTTCTTAACCCTCTACCTTTATTGATTAAATACCAGCATAGTGAATAAAGCACTAAACTAAATAACACAAGAATCGTGATCGAAATCATGATGGGTACATCTGTCGTTCCAAGGAACCCATAACGAAATCCTGAAATCATGTAAACGATCGGATTAACTTTAGAAATTGCCTGCCAGATTGGTGGCAACATAGAGATCGAATAAAAGACACCACCGAGGTATGTCAATGGCTGAAGGACAAAGGTCGGCACGATCGACACATCATCATACGACTGTGCGAAAATCCCATTGATCAAACCCGCTAGTGAAAATAAAATCGATGTCATCAGCAAAGTAACAATCACGATGCCCCAAGAGAAGACATTTAGCGGAACGAAGAATAGTGAAATCATCGTTACCAACGCCCCAACCAAGATACTACGACCCAGTCCACCAATCACAAATCCCCAAATAATCACATGTGTGGGAACGGGCGCAACTAAAATTTCTTCAATATTTTTCTGGAATTTTTGAGAAAAAAATGAAGACGAAACATTGGAATAAGAACTAGTGATAACGGACATCATGATCAACCCTGGAACAATAAATTCCATGTAGGAAAATCCACCCATATCACCAATACGTCCGCCAATCATTTTCCCAAAGATCACAAAATAAAGTGAAGTGGTAATCACTGGTGGTACCAGTGTTTGGACCCAAATCCGCAAGTAGCGATTGGTTTCCTTGATGGCTAAACTTTTTAAAGCTGTAAAATAAAGACTAAACATTTTTTTCCTCCACATGACCATTTTCTTCCGTGATTTTCAAGAATAATTCTTCTAAGCGATTCGATTTATTTCTCATCGAAAGCACTTTTATCCCTTGTTCACTTAATTGATCAAAGATTCCGTTGACCCCTTGATCCCGTTCTACTTCAACAGCAAGGGTCCGCTCATCTTCAAACGTACTAGTGTACCCTTGTAGAACTGGCGCTTGTTCATACGGTGCTAAGTCAAAAATAAACGTTTCAAATTGTAATTTAGAAAGTAATGATTTCATACTTGTATTTTCAATCAATTCACCCGATTGGATAATCCCGATATTCCGACACAACATTTCGGCTTCTTCCAAATAATGAGTCGTTAGAATAATCGTGGTACCTTGTTCATTTAATTCTCGCAAGAACTCCCACATTTCACGTCTTAGTTCAATATCTACACCTGCAGTAGGTTCATCTAAAATCAATAGTTTCGGTTCATGCATCAATGCTCTAGCAATCATCAGTCGCCGTTTCATCCCACCAGAAAGCATGCGCGCACGAACATTTCTTTTTTCCCACAGATTGGATTGTTTAAGGTATTTTTCACTACGCTTGATTGCTTCTTGTCGTGAAACACCATAATATCCTGCTTGATTCACTACGATCTGTTGAACTGTTTCAAAAGGATTAAAATTGAATTCTTGCGGTACTAATCCGATTTGTTGTTTGGCACGAACCAAATCAGTATCCAAGTCATAACCAAACACTTTTACTTCACCAGAAGTTTTATTCACAAGTGAAGTGATGATCCCAATTGTCGTAGATTTCCCCGCACCATTAGGACCAAGCAAGGCATAAAAATCGCCCTCTTCCACCGTTAAATCAATCCCTCGCAACGCTTCAACTCCCGTTGCGTATACTTTTTTTAAATTCTTTATTTCAAGAGCCTGTGTCATTTTTTTAACGATCTCCTTTTTTCCATCTGATTCTCTATTGTAACATGGAATGATTGAAAGAAAATGAATAAAGTTTTCAAAATAAAATAGAATTTTATGTATTCGAGCATCCAATATAAAATCAATCATTTCATCTTCTTTCGATCAATTGTTCTACTAAAATAAATGAATCCTTTTATCCATTTCCAAAAAGGAAGAAAGCATGATTTCTCCATCAGGAAAAGGCACGCTTTCTTCCTTTTTTAATATAAATGAGTTTGCGACAAACCATTCAAGCCTGACATATTAAGTCCGTACGTTTTAGTCAAAAATCTCCCATTTTCGATGTTGATCAAAAAATGTTGCCGCTTCTTTTGCATCCGCAACTAGTTTTTCCGGATAATTTAAGACTTTCAATAATGCAATCGCATTTCTGGTTTTTGCTGGACCTTGCTTTAATTTAAAATCAAAACTGATTCCTTTTTCTGCTGTGACCTGTTCCTCAAAATGGACATTCTCACATTCATTTTTCAAGATCTCAGTCAATTCAATATCGTGAGTTGCCACAAAAGCTAGTGAAGGGTAATCTGCCAACCATCTTATTACTGCTGCAGAAGAAGCAATCCGTTCGATCGTATTGGTTCCCTTTAAAATCTCATCCACAAAACAATAACATCTTTCCCCTTTTTCCACTTGATCTAGTAGACGTTTAATCGATTTGATTTCTGAAACAAAATAACTATCTCCTGCAAACAAGTCATCTTCGATCGCCATAGAAGTCAGTACGTGACCGTGCTGCAAGGTGAATTTTTCTGCGAGGGCTGTTTGGATCGTCTGTGCTAAGATACAATTGATCGCAATACTTTTTACATAAGTAGATTTACCTGAAGCATTCGAGCCCGTCACTAAGATGTTCTGATGCCAATCTACCGGGTTCACTACCGCTTCTTTCAAGAGAGGATGATAGAGGTCTTCTGCCTCTACGCCATTATCCGTAAATTCTGGCTGACAGGTAATGGGCATGTAAGTACGATAGTTGAGAACCGCAGCCGCTACTTCCATTTCTCCCAATAATTCCCAAACCTTCATTGCTTCTTTCGTTTTTTTCTCTAACCTGCTAATAACAAAGTGATAAGAAATAAACGGCAACATGAACATCATATTGACATAATCAAATAAAATTTCTGCTTCCGAACCACTCTTAACTCGAAAAGAAAAACCAAATTTAGGAATATCTTTTAACGGTTTAACATTTTGCCGTAATTCATCTTGAACCGGTGTAGCAATCTTTGCTACTTGATTCGCTGTTGAGATCGTTGAGACTAGGTAACCCATACTATTAATCTCAGTTTCCAATGTCTGTTTCTTGACTTGATAATAAAGTGTATTAAAAATCAAACTACCAATCGCTAGATAGATACCTAAGACTTGTCCAAATAATAATAAAATTAAACCAATGATCGGTAAAAGACCTAAAAAAGTATAAAAGCCGACATGTCCGATCTGTTTACTTTGGCCATCCGCTAAATATTGCTTCGTAAAATTACCATCTTTTTTCCCTAGTCGTGCAAATTGATATTGGATTTTTTCTCTTGTTTGAGGGTTTTCTTGGTAAAAAGCAATTAACTTTTCTAATCGTTGATCTTCCCCAAAGTTAAAGCTCCTCAGCCGTTGATATAAAGCTTCCGAACCAATACTAGAGTATGTCAGGTTGATGCCTTCAAAAACTTCAAACATATCCAAATCGTACCACGTCAAGTCATCCACTTCACTTGACCATGAACGAAATTCTTTTTCTGTGAGCCACGCTTCCTTTAAACTTTTTTCTTTATCAAATCGAGGTTGATAAGGCACTCTTCCCCACTTCTGATGGACACTTTCTTTTAATTTTCGACGCGCATTGAAATCTAGAGCAATGAGCAAAACGATCACGCCACAAATCAATAGCACAATAAATGTTTTTTGATCCATACATTTTTCTCCTATTCTGTTTTCCATTGGATAAAGTATAGCATTGTTTGACCCCTTTTATGAGCTGAATAATGAAAGTTCAACATAAAATAGCTGTTTATTCATATTTATTCAATTTATTCACTATGTAGCTATATGAAATGAAATTAAAAGAAAAAGCACACTTATTTCCACCAACTTAAAATAGCGCTTACAAAATAATTGTCGTATACTAGAGATAACGAATAGGTGAAACGAAAGGAAGAAAACAAATGGCTACTACTTCGATGAACAATCCTCAAAAACATGCGGAACAAAAAATGAAAACTATTGTCATTTTTGATCTGTCTTTTAATTTTATTTCTACCAATGGTAGTTTGCAAACCCAGTTCTTAGAAATGAAATTAGCGAAGTTTTTAAGAGAAAAAAATCAATCTTGGGCTCTTAAAATATATGAAGCAAGTCAGATAGACGAACACGCCTCGGAAGCAGATATTATTTTACTAACCCCAACGTTTGCCTATGCCAAAGAAGAAATTGAAAAGAAATTCCCTCAGATACCAGTGATAGCTATTTCTAAAGCAGAGTACGGAACAATGGATCTGGATCACTTATGGGAAAAAATAAAAACGGTTCTATAAATAAGGTTGGTCAACTTGCATAAACTTTTTACTCTCTTTCAATTTAATACAAATAAATAGTAAATCAGCTGATTTGAAAACAACCAGCTGATTTTTTGTGGTCTATTTACATGTTTGCTCGTCTAAAGCTCTGTTCCATTAGAGGTTGTTACCCGCTTATACCAATCATAGGAGTCTTTTTTATACCTTTCTAGCGTACCAGAACCATCATTGTTCCGATCAACATAGATAAAACCGTAACGCTTTTTCATCTCCCCTGTTGTAAATGACACGCAATCAATACAACCCCACGGCGTGTAACCCAAAAGCACGACACCATCTTCATTGATCGCCTTTTCCATCTCTTGGATATGACTACGTAAATATTCGATACGGTAAGGATCATGAATCGTGTGATCCGCCTCCAAAACATCAATGGCACCAAACCCATTTTCAACAATAAATAATGGGAGTTCATAACGCTCATAAAAAGCATTCAATGAATAACGGAGACCTTCTGGATCGATCGCCCACCCCCAGTCGGATTCCTTAATAAATGGATTCGTTACGGAGTACGTACTTCCACCACTAACATTCGTTGAAACATCTTGATGGACTTGCGAATCGACCGTATTACTCATGTAGTATGAAAAACCGATATAATCCACTGTACCTTCAGCGAGTGCTTGTCGATCTGCTTCTGTTATATCGATCTGGTACCCTTTACGCTCAAACATTTTAAGGGCATAATTTGGATAGTGTCCACGAACTTGTACATCACAGAAGAACCAACGATCATGCATCATCTGTTGCGCTAAGATTTGATCCGCTGGTCGAGAAGAAAATGGATAAATAGGAACCATCGCAATCATATTCCCAATCTCAAAATCTGGATTAATTGATTTTCCTAGTTTAACCGCCTTAGCAGAAGCAACTAACGTATGATGGCCACAAATGTACATCGCTTCTTCTGGATTTTCATAATCGCCAAAATGAACCCCTGAGTTGGTCCAACCAAAAATATCATTTGAATAGTTCATTTGGTTGTTGATCTCGTTGAATGTCATCCAGTATTTCACCTTATTTTGATAGCGCTTAAATACCACTTCTGCAAACTTAAGAAAGAAATCGATCGTTTGACGATTCATAAATCCACCATATTCTTTGGCAATATGATAGGGCATTTCAAAATGGGACAATGTAATAACCGGTTCGATTCCATATTTCAACAGCTCGTCAAAGACATCGTCATAAAATTGAAGCCCTTCTTCATTAGGTTCCAGCTCATCTCCATTTGGAAAAATACGTGACCAAGCAATCGATGTACGAAAACATTTGAACCCAAGATCAGCAAACAGTGCAATATCTTCTTTATAGCGATGGTAAAAATCAATCCCTACATGATTGGGATAATAATTACCTTCCACAACTCCATCTGTAATTACTCGAGGTACACCATGTGAGCCAGCTGTCATCACGTCAGCCACCGAAAGCCCTTTTGATGTTCCAATTACACCACCTTCAAATTGATGGGCTGCTAATGCACCGCCCCATAAAAAATTCTCTGGAAAAGCCATCCTATCCGCTCCTTTTTCATCTCAAATTTATTTCAATTGCTTTAGTAAACGAAGTTAGAACACCACCAAATGCACACTTGTCAGAAAAAACTTTAGTGACAAGCGCATCAGGTATCGTTTTCCAATCAATGATATCAACGAAAGTATACTCCAAGCATCTAAGTATCTTTCTTGAAACAAAAATACAAACGCTTTCAATCGGTTGTAAGAGGAAAATGAATGAAACATGTTCGTCATTTATTATACCGTAGAACGTCTGATAAAAGTAATTTACGTGCCCCATGAATCACAAACTTCCAAAAAAAATCAGTTGGTTGCCAAGTAACAAAAGTCCTCCCCCACATCAAAATTAGCGAAATTTAATAGTAGATATAAGTGAAAAGAGTTTCCATAATGAACAATCAACAAGGTAGTTTAGCTTTTCTCCACTTCTTTAATTAATAATAACAACTTTTTGACTATTCAGTCAGCAGTCTACATTTCTGTGTTCTTTAGACATGACAATTGTCATGTCCAACTGATGACATCCATGACTGTTTTACAACTCAAAAAATAGCTAAGATAACATCAGCAGGAGGAAAGAATATGAATCCAATAATCGATGTACAAAACTTATCGAAGGTGTATAACCGGACAACCATTTTAGATACTATCTCATTTCAGATTGCACCCGGAGAGACTGTCGCACTATTAGGAGAAAATGGTGCAGGAAAATCCACTCTGATCAATCTACTTAACCAATTGATTCAACCAAATTCAGGAACTACTTATGTGATGGGAACCCAAGATATCAGGAAAGTCCGTGACAAAGTCGGTGTAATGTTGCAACAAAACTTGTCACTCGAACGAGTCACCGTCAAAGAGTGTTTAAATCTTGCTCGTAGTTACTATCACAACCCATTATCTTATGAAGCCTTGATTCGCTTAGCCAACTTAAAAGAAAAGGAGAAGTGTTACTTAGATCAATTGTCTGGCGGACAAAAACGTCGGTTGACTTTTGCAACAACTATGGCAGGAAACCCTCAACTAATTTTTTTAGATGAGCCGACTGCTGGAATGGATAGTAATAGTCGACAATCATTCTGGGAAAGTATTGACCGTTTGAAGCAAAATGGAAAGACTTTTTTTATCACTAACCATTATCTGGAGGAACTAGATCAGATTGCAGATCGAATCCTTATTTTAAAAGATACTAGGTTAGTATACGATGGTACCTTGAAATCATTGCGGAAAAAAAGTGGTCATATAACCATCCAATTTACCACTCCATTACCAAAAGAAACATTCACATCCATTTCAGCTGTTAAAGAATGTTTAAAAACTAATCAGCATATTCAATTAATAACTGATGAACCAAACGTAGTGATGGAAGCTTTAATTCCTTATCTTAATCAATTAGACGAATTAGCCATTCAGCAAAATTCGTTGGCTTCTTTATTTCAAAAAGTAATTGGAGGTAGCGGTAAATGAAAAAATTCTTGTTTCAAGTTCAAATCAACTATAAACGCATCGTATTCCGTAACTTGCGCTTCCTCTTATTCAGTATCGCCATGCCAACAGGCTTTTACCTTATATTTACTCAGGTAATAACACAACCAGTAGCTTCGAAAACATGGAATATCGCTTATATGATTAGTATGATTGTGTATAGCTCATTGATTAGTTCTGTTATGACAGTCGCACATACTCTGTTAGAAGATCATACTAGAAAGTTCGATTTATTTGTAGCACTACGTCCAGGTTCAAAATCACAATATTATCTATCGATGTTAATCGTCTTTCTATCGTTAAATATACTTTCGGTTTTGGCACTAATAATGACTGGAATTTTAGTAAATCAGCTAACAATTAATTGGTTTCATTTAATAGGTCTTTTATTCCTCGTTCCATTGTTATCATTCCCACTTATATTGATTGGAATGATCATCTCTCTATTAGGTTCAGATAACGTAGTAAATTTGCTTAGTAATCTCATCGTTTTTCCCATGGCAATTTTAAGCGGACTATGGTGGCCACTTAGCATAATGCCCCCATGGGTACAAAAGGTTGGACACTGGCTACCAACTTGTCAAACAGCTGTAATTTTAAGAAGATTTATCAATTATCAACGTTTTAATTTTGTTAGTTTTGGGGTACTCTTAGTTTGGACGATTATTTTATTCGTACTGTTCAAAGTAGTCGTCTTTTTTCAAAGTAAAAGTGAGGTTTCTACCATATGAGTTTTTTCGAAAAGCACATATTTTTCCCAAAACGATTCGGCATTGCACCTTATTTCTGGTTAGTATTTTTAATACCGACGATCTATTCATTGTTCCCCCTTAATTCTTGGTTTGACTGGTTATTTATATTACTTTTAGTTATTTTTTTTAAAGCTTACCGAGATGGCTATGAAGTTCATAAATTTTTAACATGGGACGTTTTCCTTCAATTATTGATTGCCTGCTTATTTGGTATCTTTCAAAAAAATGGATATCTCTTTATTTTCGTTGTCTGGGAGATTGGCTCCCTGCCAGTAACCAAACGTTTATTCTATCATTATTTGACTGGTTATTATGTAAGCGTCATGATTAGTCTTGGCGCTATGTTGTGGACCACTCGTTTCACCCATTCATCCAGTTACATTAATGTAGGTATCACTATCATAGCTGCTATTATTACACCACTAGCAGCTAAGTCGGTAGGGGAATCTTATCGGCGGATCTATCGCCTCAACCAACAAAATAAACGTTTAGAAGCAGTTGTGCGCCAAAATGAACGAGATCGTATTGCTCGTGATCTCCATGATCATTTAGGCCAAGCGTTTTCCATCATTTCATTAAAGGCTGAATTAGCGGAGAAATTAATAGCAATTGATTCACGCCAAGCAACCAATGAATTACATGATATTGCTGAGACTTCCCGAAAAAACTTATCATTAGTTCGTGGGATCGTTTCAAATTTACAAGAGCGAACAATTGCCCAAACGATGCTAGAAGAAGAAAAAAATTTAGTCCTTACCAATATTCAGCTTCATTCTGTAGGAGAGGAACTAGCCGAAAAATGGCCGACGAACATTCAACATACAGTATCCGCAGTTATTAAAGAAGCCATCACAAATATGATTCGTCACAGCAAAGCTAGTATTGCGATGATTGATTTTACCGAGAATATAGACACCTATTTTATTACCATTCAAGATAATGGACAAGGATTCACTCAACTAAAATCAACCGGCTATGGAATCAGCGGAATGAAAGAACGGATTCAAACTGAAAAAGGACAGTTGACGATCACTGGAACACAAGGAGTAAAGATTGTCATTTCGTTGCCTAAGGAGAATGAGCATGATTAAATTGTATTTGGCAGAGGATCAACAATTATTGAACACTGCATTAACGATGATTTTGAATCTTGAAACAGATTTTGAAGTTATTGGTTCTGCAACAGATGGTGATACGGCATTATCTGACATCATCAAATTGAAACCAAATATCGTTTTATTAGACATTGAAATGCCTAAGTTGACTGGCTTGGAAATTGCTAAGCAGCTTCGTTTATTAAAACAGGATGTGAGAATTATGGTTCTGACTACCTTTGCGCAAGAACACTATTTTCAGCAAGCTTTACAGAACAATGTCAACGGTTATATGCTAAAAGATAGTCCCAGTGAAGAACTTATTCGTTCGATCCGCTCAATCATGGCGGGTGATACGATTTTTTCACCTGAATTGGTTATTCAATCATTCATTACTCAAAAAAACCCTTTAACCCCAAGAGAGCTTGAAATTTTAACGTTGTTAAAAACCGGCATCAGCACCCAACAAATTGCCCAAACTCTATTTTTGAGTGAGGGAACTGTACGTAATTACATCTCTGCTATTCTAAGCAAAACAGCATCACGTTCACGAATTGAAGCGATAAATTTTGCAATAAAGCAAGGATGGATTTAAACAACAACAAATTAAGATCACTGAGAAGAACGCCTTAAGCAAGGTCTTCCCAATGATCTTATTTACCGATCAGATAACTGGCTATACTTTTTCTAAACTAAATAGTTTTTGTTTCCCTATAGTATTCTCTATGATGAATTTTAGTCGTTTAACCAAAAAAACGGAATGAACTAACTATTATCTTTCGTATTAATTTTTATAGGTGTGATCATTCAATTAGTTTCCCAAATGTTTGTTTCTTATTACTTTTCTATTC
The DNA here is from genome assembly GCF_040887215.1 of Enterococcus sp. C63. NCBI lineage: Bacteria > Bacillati > Bacillota > Bacilli > Lactobacillales > Enterococcaceae > Enterococcus > Enterococcus sp. C63. The sequence goes on from NZ_JBFOFI010000008.1 coordinate 109,048, forward strand.
ACCCATTACTAAAATATGGCATTTTCGATTTCTAACACGGTTTTGATCAAAATCAATGAAATAAATCGAGCCGACAGCTCCTGTCATTAATGTTTCCTCTTTGACAATGAAATTTTCACTTGCTCCGAAGAATGATGCTCGGATATGTGCATCTCCATTTAAAATCGTTCCAGCATCACCAGCATAGTCTGGATCATCTAAGGACAGCAAGAAATCAAGATGCTTCGGACCAGGATAACGATAATCGGTATTTTCCGTTAATTCTCGAGGAATGATCCGATCAAGAATCCGATTTAAATCAACCTGTAAAAATTCATCCCCATTAAAATCCAAATCGTGCATGAATTCCTCAAAAATAACTGAACAAGTAGTATGTGGCGACTGAACAAGACAAATGCCATTTTTTATCCCACTTTTTGCCACAATTTCTTTTACTTGTTCGGTAATATTATGATACGTCACTCGCTGTCCATTTGAAGTCAAAACAAGTTGCTCAGTATAAGTTGTCATTTTGTCGATTGCTCCTTTTTCCATTTACTTACTTCTTCAATCATCGCTTTCAATGTGTCCACAGGATCTTTGGCACAAACAATCCCGCTGGTTCCACCCGTTGCATCAGCCCCCGAATCAAGTGCTTTGCGAACATCTGCTACCGTTGAAATCCCTGCTGCCTGCAGAACAAAAATTTCAGGATCCATCTTGCGTATAGCTTCATTGGTTTGAATCATATAAGAAATGTCACTTGCTTGACCTGTGCCTATTAATTCCGTAGGCTCACAAACCATTACATCCGGCTTCAATGAAGCTACGAGCTTCGCCTCTTCTAAAGAATTCGCACAGACAATAGTCAATAGACCAAGTTCCTTTGCTCGCTTGACGGCATCACACAGCTCACTAACCGATAAAGGACGTTCTGCGTGATTAAGGAAGGTCGCTTCTGCTCCAGCCGCTACAACGCCTTCAGGTAAAACGTGTCCCATCCCTCTACCAGGGACTATCCCATCGATATGTTGAACACTCACAATCAACTGCGTTGTCTGTTCTTTAATTAGCCGAACATCAACATGTTGACAAGTAAAAATGATATCGATGTCGTATGCTGCAGCTAATTGATCCGCTGTTTTTGCTAGTTCCAATGCCTGTTCACCATACAAATAAGATTTAGGATTAACCACAAAAAATGGTTTTCTTACTGTTCTCATGAGAACCCTCCTCTATTTTGTTGCAAATACTTTGTAATAATGCGCTAACGTATCCGCAATCGCTTGGTTCGCTAATCGTTTAAGTGTAAAATAATCCTCTGGTTTTTCTTCGTTAATTACATCCATTGCTGCTGTGATAAAATCAGTAAAGATATTAATTTTATTGATCCCTGAAACAGCACACTTATGGAGATTTTCATCACCAGATGATGAGCCACCATGCAACACTAGTGGAATTGAAACTTCATTTTTTATTTCTTCCAACCGCTCAAAGCTGATTTTCGGTGTTCCTTTGTATTGCCCATGAGCCGTACCTATCGAAACTGCCAATGAATCGACGCCGGTTTCTTTCGCAAAACGTGCTGCTTCCTCCACTTCGGTATAAATGGTGTCCGTGGTTTCCTTAAATTCATAACTATTTCCCGTTCCCACGTGTCCAATCTCAGCCTCTACCACAACGCCTCTTTCATGAGCATATTCCGTAATTGCTTTTGAACGACGAATATTTGTTTCAATCTCATCCTGCGAAGCATCTATCATCACAGAAGTGAACCCAAGCTCGATTGCTTGCTTGATGATTTCCTCATCTTGTCCATGATCCAAATGAAGTGCTACTGGTACACTTGCTTTTTTGGCTAAATATGTTGCAATTAATGCTGCCTCTTCAAGAGGACATTCTTCAATATGCGCTTGTGCAAAGGCTAAAATTAATGGCTTTTGCATTTTTTCTGCAACCTCTACAAAGGTTCTTGCAGAATCTAAATCAAAAAAGTTTGCTGCCGGAATCGCATAGTTTTCTTTTTGCGCTTTTTCAAACATCTCTTTCGTTGTAACTAACATTTGATTACCTTCTTTTCAAGTATTTTTTAGGCTTTAATCTTCGCTTCAATTTCGTCAAACAACCCATCAATGCCAATTCCGGTTAATAAAGGAAGCCCCATAATTACTTTATCTTTAATGTTGTCAGGAACCACGGTCGTACTGACCACAATATCGTAGTCATCAATTTTGCCAATCTCATCAGCAACTTTTGATTGATATAGTTTCACTTCATTTTCGAGTCCTTTTGATTTCAACCATTCTTTTACTTTTCCTGTTACCACTGTTGAAGTAGCCACACCTGTTCCACACATAATTAATAATTTTTTCATCTGTCATCTCTCCTATTTTGTATTAAGCTTCAGTTTGTTTAGCTGCTCTTTTAGGTAAAATGCGATTCACGTAGAATAGTAAACCTGTAATAACCAGACCAATTCCGACTAGGGCAAAGTAACCAAATAGTTTTGCGCCACCAACGTATAAAAGTGTTGTCCACAGTCCACCTTCTGCCATCGCAGTTACTGATGAATGTCCTTGTAAATCAAAGTTTGCCGCTTGTGCTGCTTTTGTTAAAAATGGTGCCACCCATGAAGTGATGTATAAAATGGTGACCATGTAGATCGTCCCACCTAAGATTGTTCGAATAATGTTGCCACCAAAGACAGCTGCCATCAAACAAACTAAGAATGGAATAGTTGCCAAATCACCGAAAGGCAAGGTTATGTTACCTGGTAAAATCACTGCTAATAAAATCGTGATTGGGACTAAGATTAACGAAGAAGACAATACAGCTGGGTGTCCTACTGACAATGCGGCATCCATCCCGATATATAATTCTCTTCCTGGGAAACGTTTTTGAACAAATGAATTTGCTGATTCTGAAATAGGTGTTAAGCCTTCCATTAAAAGTGCCACCATTTTAGGCATTAAGACCATTACGGCACCAGTTTTCACCGCCAATTGACCAATTCCCGCCACATCATATCCAGCTAAAATTCCCATAACCAAACCAATTAAAAAGCCCATGACTGTTGAATCACCAAAGATGCCAAACCGTTTTTGAATCGTTTCTGGATCTGCATGCCAATCTTTCAATCCTGGAATCCTATCGAATAACCAATTTAAAGGTAAGGCAAAAACAAACCCAGGTGCTGCTGTTCCGTGTGGGAAGGTGATATTTGGAAATCCATAGAATTTATTGATGATTGGTCCTAAAATATCGCCAAACAATAAAATCATCATTGTATAAATAACCGTTGCCAACATGCCCATTGCAAAGTCATTCGTTACTGCGTAGACAAGTGAAGCAACAAATGCTGCATGCCAGATATTCCAAATATCAACATTCAGTGTTTTTGTTAAGCCAACAATAATTAATAACACATTGACTACGATAGCTACTGGAATCGCCAAACTACCTAAAACGGTTCCATAAGAAATCGCAGCTGCTGCCGGCCAACCAACGTCAATGGTTGTTAAGTTTAGTCCAAAACGTTCAACCATCGCTTGTGCTGCTGGTCCTAAGCTATTGGTCAATAAATCGATAACTAAATTCAACCCGACAAATCCAACACCAACCGTTAATGCTGAAATAAAAGCCTTACTTGGTTTCGTTCCTAAAATCAAACCAAAAACAAAAATTAAGATTGGCAATACAACGATTGATCCGAGATCAACAAATTTTTGTAATAAATCTAACATAATGCTCCCCCTCAAAATGGTTATTAAACGAATCCTTCTTTTTCAATAATTTGATAATACTCCTCTGTATTATTTACAGCTTGAAGCTTTTGAACCACCTCTTTTTTTTGAAACATCGTAATTAACTTCTGTAACATTTCTAACTGTGCATGTGGTTCTTTCAACGCCAACATGAAGATCAAGCTGACTGAAATTTCCTTATCTGCAGTTCCCATTTCATAAAAAGTTACTGGTGTTTTCAATGACATAAATGCAATTTGAGAATCATTCACGTGTTCTGCATCCGTATGTGGTATAGCAATCCCAACATCATTGATTAATAAGCCAGTAGGAAACACTTCTTCTCTTTTCAGTACATTCTCTGCAAACGAATCCTTCACTAAACCTGTTTGATATAGACAAGTTGCAATAATTGATAAAGCTTCCTTCTGACTCTTTACCTCAGATTGAAATAATGCAATTTTCTTTCCAAAATAACTCGTCATCTTACTTCCTCTTTCCTATAATTTCGTTAATAATCTCATTCCTTGTTTCTTTACTTGCAATACTTTTTATTCTCTCAGGTGAGACAAAGACATCATAAAGTAGTGCAATCATATTTTTCACTTGAATCATATCTTCTTCTGCAATCGCTAAGAATAAAACAACCCTTACATCCACATCTCCCCAAGTAATTTTGTTTTTTAGAGTGATAATAGAAATTTTTGTTTTTACTACATATTTAGGATTTGCATGTGGGATGGCTACGCCTGATGAAAGTCCGGTAGCTCCTAGTTTTTCTCTTTGAAGTACAACCTCAAGAAAATTATCCTTTACTAATTGTTCTTCTTTATATTTCTCAGTGATGAAAGAAAGTACAGATTCTCTACTATCAAAATCTTGATTCAAGAACATCCAACCATCCTTCAAATATTTCTTTAAAATCGTTTTATCCGGTGCAATGGATGGTAAAAATGTATTGTCTTGTTGATTCAAGGTAAGAAGATGACGATTAATCAATGCAATTTCTTCTTTCGTTGGTAATGGTCGAACATAAATAATCGGCGTTTGATACTCATTTTCCAATTTGACTGTTGAAATAATCAAATCGACACTATCTAAGTTGTAATCCTGCAACTTTTGAACATCAATCACTTCATAGACTACGGTGCTAGGAGAACTATGACGAATACGCTGAAATAATAATTGCGAAGTTCCCAACCCAGTTGGACAAATAAGAAAAACATGCTTCGTATTCACAATTTTTTCAAAAGCTAACTGAAAATGAATAGTCAAAAAAGTAATTTCATCATCCGTTACTCTGATCCCCATTGCTTTTTCCAATTTTGGAATACAGTAAGTTGTTAGCGTATACATTGTGCTGTATTGCCGAATGATATCCTCTTTTAAAGGATTTTTAATGGTAATCCCCATTTGCAACCGATAAACCATTGGCTCAATATGGGCAAATAGAGATTGAAGCAACTGACTATCTTGCTCCAAATCCTTCTCAACCAGTGTCGACATATCTTGAATGAATTGTTTGGTGGTCTCCATGATTTGTTGACTATGGGTTGCCAGATTCACAAACGGTCTCACTCCATGTCCCATAAACAACGAACAAATAAAGTAAAGATCATTTATCGTAAAGGAACAATTCAATTCATCTTTGACCCCATTTGAAAAATCTAGTGCCACCATATATAATTCCATTTTCTTTATTTCGACAAACAAAGGATTTTTATTTGTTTGTGAATGGTAGCCATGCTTTACTCGACCAATCAAAGTTAACAACGAAAGTTTGAGTGAATGGACAATATAATTTGTTGGTTGCTGCTTAGACTGTTGGTAAAAATTCTTTACAAAATCATCCACAAACTTAACCATCGCTGGATCAAAAACAAAGTGATATTGACATTTTTCATTCCCTACACCGATGTTTTTTTCAAAATAATTGACAAATGTCCGCTGGATCAACTCTTCAGGTGTTTTTTGTGTGTCTATTACATGATTTGAAGTAATCCTAATCCCAGCTAACCGACAATATTTGATGATTTCCTCATAATCCTTACGCAAAGTTGCAATACTGACAAAAAACTTTTTTTCAAAATACTCATATCTTTTTTTATCCGTTTTAAAAATTAGATTAGCGAATAAGTACACTCTCCGATAATTTGAACTATACTTTACCTCTGTTGACATAGCTTCTTTACTAGTGATAAATATTTTGGCATCATTTTTTTTAGTTGACGTTCCAATTAGGTAGATCCCAATGCGAGGTTTTTTTTCAATTTTTAACTCAAAACGATTCAAGAACTGTCCCAGCTTCTGAATATCTTGATAAATTGTTTTATTCGAAACATTGAGTTTTTCACTAAAGAAACTTGCTGGTTGAAAATTCTCCTCCTCTAAAAGTAATTCAATTAACTGACTCTCGCGCTTTGATAACATCCATCATCACCTCAGAAAACGTTTTCCTTGTCTATATCATAGAGTTTTTCTCCCTAAAGATAAATACGTAATCTGTTCCACATTAAAGTGGAAGAGATTATTATGACCCTATACTTTTTGATGTTGGTGAGACTCACGACAACTTTTTTATGATTTAAAATGAAAAAAGACACCTTCCAAAAATGGAAAGTGTCTTGAAAGTCCTGCTCAAGGTAACTGCGCTCAGCATAGCTTTGACCAGTGTGATTCTCGTAACTCGCCCGATCTGTCTGAGAAGTTTCCGTAAGCTCGCAAAATGATTCCGACAAGATAACGAACAAAAGGCGTGTAGAATAATTAAATTCTTTAACCGCCATCCACTTATTTTCTCCGTCATTTTATATTATTTGGCGGAGAAAAACAAATAATGGCGGAGAAAGTATTTCATTTATTATATTTTCTCTACACTGTAAAAAAACAACATTTTCTAGTCAAGAAAAGTCAAGAAATATCCAATATCATTATTTAAATACCCCAAACATTCCTAAGATAACTACTAAATTATCGATCTATCCACTTATGAAAAATTTGAACAACGATTGGAAGAAGCAAAGAATGTAAAATTAATAGCAGGTTTAAAAATCTCATACCCATTTCCGTACCCAAAAGTACAAAAAAAAGACACTCTCCAAAAATAGAAAGTGTCTAAAACATTGATATAATAGTATTCTTAACATTTTGAAAACTATGAAGCTTTACGAGCTTTCTTAAGAGCTAGTTCTGTGGCAGAGATTTTGAAGGGGATGGATAGCAATAGATTGAGCAACTCTTCAACAAGTACGGTTTTAATGGATTTCACCACATTTTAAGACCTTCGTACCTAAAGACGTACCCAAAAAATATGCGTGAATCAAAAAGACTATTTTATAACAATTTCTCACCCATAAAATTTAAGTTCACTTCCTAATGCACAATATGCTATACTCACTTTGGCAACTTGCCCTCAAAGGGGGTGTGCTTTATTGGAAAAAATAGTATCCTTGGTCATTGCGCCTATTTTTGTAGGTATCGTTATCAAACTTTTTTCTCACTGGTTAGATGAGACAGACAATGACTAAAAGCAAGTTGCTTCTAGCCCGCTCATTCGTAGTCGCAACGGATGAAAAAGAAAACCACTCTATTCGCAGTAGAGTGGTTTTTGTGCTTTATTGATAAAAATAGTATCGCTTCGCATAATTATTATATCAAAAAGAATGTAAAAAATCAAATTGTCTATATTAAAGGATTCGGTACCCATAAGTAGTAACCTGTTAACGCCTCAAAAGATAGATAATTTGTTTTACAGGGATCAACTTGTATAATTATTAGAAAATCAAATAATACACCAGTCAATATAACTTGTCCTAGCGCTAAATTAGGAATACTCTCTTTGGAAACACTATCTAATGAAGACATTGTTCTATCCAGTAAACGCAACTCATTGTCATACCCAAAAGTACAAAAAAGACACCTTCCAAAAAATGGAAAGTGTCTTGAAACGATACAATGGACTGGTACTCGATTTCTCTCGAAATCTCCGTCCCATACTGTATTCGTAAGCGAATAAATTCGCAACGACTCCAGCAATTAACGTTTTGAGAACTGTGAAGCTTTACGAGCTTTCTTAAGACCTGGTTAGCCCAACCATTTTTTCAAACAGCCTCACAATGCTTTAATAGCTACGATTTAAAGAGACTGAAATATGAAAAATTTTATTGACTTTCAATTTATTTGAAGGCAATGGTGTCAATTACTTGCGAGCCGATTTGATGCTATAAAAGAATACTATTGAGTAGAATATCTCCATCAAACTTGTATAAAGAAACCTTGAAAGTAGCATTAATACTCGTTTACTTTCTTATGGCCGTTAGGCTTTTACAGTAAAACACATTAAACAAAGTCAATAGAATGCTAGGCCCTCCTAACGTCTCTATTGACTTTATTTATTAGGTGTGTAATTTTGTCAGTGTCCGAGGAACTCGCGAATTGGCTAACATCTTGACTTGTCCTAAAACCTTCTCAGCATCTCAAGCTAACCGACTGCTTTAGTTAGATTTTTTCAAACCTTTCTTGCTTAATTCTCAGAACCTGACAAAATAATTGTTAACATTCAATTTAATATATCAAATTGATTTTTTTGTAGTTGCGACTCAATTATACTAGCTTCAATCCCAATCTCCTTTACTAATCCATCAACAATTGATTGATAATAACTCCGTTGTAATTCCCTAGAATTATCAACTGTAAAAGGAAAATCCGATTCTAATAAGATTCTTGATAAAGGCACTTTTTTCATCAATAACTTGCCTTTCTTAGTTAAGAGCATATTTGAGTTAAACGAGAAGTAGCAGCCTAGATTAACAGCCTCTTCAACCTCTCTCTCATCACCTTGAAACCAATGAAGTATTTTCTTTCCACCTTTATATTGCTTCAAGAGTTCTAAAACCTTTTTCTCAGCTTTTCTTGAATGAATTGTAAAAATCTTATTAGATTCATTAGTAGTCATCTGTAAAATCTTTTCAAATACTTCTATTTGATTGACTAATGACTGTTTGTTCCGATTACTAGCATCAATTCCCACTTCACCTATATAGCGCGTTTTACTTATCTGAGATTCAAACTTTTTTAATTGATTAGGAAACTGAGAAATTAACTCTGGGTGATAACCCAAAGCATGTTTGAGGTACTTTGATTCTGAAATAGTCGCTTTATTTTTTTCAAATAATGATGGTAAATTTGTCACCGCAAGTGTATATATCTTTTGCTGATTTATTTGTTGAACCATCCTCGTTAGATCCCCAGCTAAATCTACATGACAATGTGTATCAAAGTAATTCATCATTTTATACCTCATTAATTAATTTCTCAATCTCACACATTCCGATAGAATAAACACGTGCATATCTCTTTAAACTTCCTACTTCAAGAGGTCCCGAGTATTGAACACGAGAAATTGGATTGGAACGCTGATTCTAAAAGATAGCAATTTTTAAAGCGTTTAATGTTTCTCTCCCTACAGTGTTTTCATATTTTTTATAACGATAAGGAGTGGTATCTTGAATATCTGATGATAGGATAGAAGCTCTTCTTATTGTACATGGAAGACAATACCCACAATGAATAGGTTCTGAGAATCCACTCCATCTTGCTTGTTCAGGATGAGAACAAGACATGGTATTGACAAGATTCTGATTTAAAAAAGACGGATCTAGACATTGCTGGACCATCTCTCCTTTAGTTAACAACTGGTACGGATTTACTATCGAAATATTAATTCCCACAAATTCAAGAACTTTTCTAAATAAGTTCATATAGTAAGGATGCGTTGTTCTTGTACTACTACTGCCATTTCTCAATTCAAATAATGGCACATTTAACGATACAAATCCATTTTCAGGAATTATTAATTGTCCGCCACTATGTGTCAGAGCGATAGCATGAGAGAAAAACATAAACGATCGACTTCTAGTTGTAGGTTCATCCAATTCTGTTAATGATTTCATTGCAGTTGCATAAAATGATACAAAATTGCAATCGGAGAGTTTTTCAAATTTTTCTATAAGCTTTGTTTGAAGAACCTGTTGATAGTCCTTGGTTCCTTTACTCCCACCCCCATAATGACTAACAAAAATAGGAGAAAACTCATTGTCGGAAGTCAGCATATCAATAGCACCAATAAAAGAATCTAATCCACCAGAAAACATACAAACATTTTTTCCGATTCCCTCATCTTCCATATAAAAATCCATCTTACGAAGTTTTATCTCATTTTCACTATATTCTCTTTTTTTAAAAATTATTGTCCAGTTGTCACCAGTAAGAAAAGAGAGCATTTCTTCCAGAACTTTTTGAGCTACTTTCCATTTTTCAAGTAATAATACATAAATAGTCATATTAATTTCCCTAGTCCATCCATCTTTGGCACTTGAACGAGGAATTCTACGGTCGGCTGCGTATATAAAATTGGAAATTGATAAAAGATCAATTCTAGCATCATCCAGTACTGAGAAAAATCTATTATCACTTCTTCTAAAGAAATTATCACGAAAATCCTCTGGAGAGTCTAGATTCACGGTAAACGCTAAAGAAGAACAACTGATATTTGAGATATTTTTATTCATAGTTTCCACCTATTATTTCCATTACTCCTTCAAAAACAGTGTCAATAATTTTAGCAGTTGGTTGATTAAGCTGAGAGTTCTTCAACATTACATAAATTTTACTGTCAACAAAGTCTCTCAATTCCTGCTCCTTTAAAGATAGCGTCTCAGGATCTTCAACATATTTTTCAACACCATAACCAAGGTCTTTCAATAAGAGACCCGTTATATAATTTTTTAGGTACTCACAAAGTAAATCATCAATAAATTCGCTCGATATGCTGTTTGCCTCTCCAATATCAAGGTTCTGTTCATCAATCATGTCATAGAATGTCATCATGGTATCAATTGTTGCTTTTCGTGCTACAGCTTCTTCCTTTGACTTACCTATTGGAGCAATAATTCCAGCCAATTCCGAAAGAGCTTCATCCAAAGTTTTCCCCTCGGATGAAAGGCGAAATGAATCTAATGTAGCCTTTAGCCCGATATCATTAACTTGAGTTATGAAATCATTAATTCCAGAAAACCCTACTTTACCACCGATGGACGAGTTCGCCAAAGCTTTCGCTCCACCACTGGCTTTTACGTATTTTCCAAACAGTGAAGACGGATTTCCACCTGAATTGTTCATATATTTTCCAAATTCCGTCTTTGCATTTTTCCAACTATTATCATTGTAATCATCCGGTAAAAGTGGATTCTTGCTTGGACCACCAAATGACGAAGATGTTCCCATTTAATTCACCCCTGTTTTTTTAGAATATTGTCCAGATTACTATTCTGACCTCGCCATTTGTCTATCAAATCTACTAATTTTTTATCATTATTATCTTGCTTAAGATAATTCTTAAATAATACACCCGCTGCACTTGGAATTTTTTTACCGCTTAATGAGTTAAGAAAATAAATCGTTTCATCCAGTACATCTGCATTATTAGAAATCCACTCAAAAAGGTTTTGAAAATCTTTAGAACTATACATATCCTTACTACTTGATAGATTGTCCGACAAAATTCTAGCAATTTCTACCTTATCAAATCTTTGAATAGTGTCTTTCTTTTCAATTGCGGAATTTAGACTGGCCGATCCCTTTTATTGCAAGAATTTCAATATCGTTTGACCATTTTTGCTAAGTTTAAGAGTACCAATATTAGCTTGATTTTTTTGTGTATCACGAGTGAAGAATAAATACTCTCGCAAATCAGCATCCTTTAATGACGGTGTTATTGTTAACCAATTTTTTCCCCACTCATCTTGGAAAAAGGTATTTAGTGGATTTTGTGGACTACGTATATCCTTTTCCAAATCCTCTAATTCTTCAACAATGCCTGTTTCGGATTTGTTTGAAAGAATACTTATTTGTTCGTATGCTGCTGGTTTAAAATATTCTAGAAGCATAATTTTTGTTAATATTTTTCTGTCTAATTCAACGCCATAAGATTTAGCCATAATTTCACGCATTTTCATAGTATTCAAAAATCTTTTACATTGTCTTGGATTTCCATTAAGCCCTACTGCTAACAGTCTAGATAATTGAAGAGCAATAGTATACACTTCTTTTAATTCGTCGAAGTATTCCTCTTCAGAATACTTCGATAAAGTCTTCTGTAATTCAAACTTAAGCCTTTTATCTATTCTCTCGGTGTTAATTTGGATGAATATTGATCCTGATAAACCTTCATCTTCGAAAGAATCTTCCAAAAGTAAACAGAAGATATAGTATTCGACTTCTTTCGCATTTAATTGCGGAATTTTAATAGGGTATTGTACAAGTTTTTCGAGATACTCTTGACCAATATCTATTTGTCTTCCTTCTATTTCAGCAAACTTTCTTTCAACTGAATATGAAATATGTCGTTCATCTGCACCGATTATAAAAACTGTATTTCCAGTAAAAACAAAAAGTCTCATCGCTTCTAAGGTTTCAATAATCGTATCAGGACTACATCGATCAAGTTCATCAATAAAAACTACTAATTTCTCAATTTTACTTTCTAAAAGAAGTTCAGCGAACTCCGCTTGGAATTTTTTTAAATCCTTCCGTAATTCATTATGGTTTAACTCGTCCCTTAAGAATCTCAGTAGCTTTTTTACTCAATCCTTCACGAGCGCTAATAGTATCTAAAATGCTTTCTAAAAGAACAGATTTGGCATCTTCATAACCCTCGAACATCCAGCCATTGAAGTTTAAAACATCAATCTTTTCGCTACTTCTCTTTTCCGTTAAATTTTTAATAGCCATTTTAATTAGACTAGATTTTCCTGAACCCCAATCACCATAAACTCCAATAGTTGCTGGAAGTAATTTTTTATTATCTATTAATTCTGTTAACAACTCTGTTAAGTAATCAAAATTCAGATAATCTACCTCAGTTTCACTATCTCGCCACATATTTATTCTCCCTTTTAAAATTTTTCAACTCATATCTTTACAAACTTTTTTTAAACATAGAAATAGAAGAGCTATTTATCTATCAAACCACTCGGAAATCTCATCCGGTGTCTTCTCTACGTACAATTTCATTAACTTCGGTCGTATAGACTGAAATATCCGTACCAATTCTTCTCCACCAAACAGGGTACAAAATGGCTTAGCCATCAAATCTTGTGATAGATTAGAAATCATCCTTTCCGTGGCTTTATCGTCATCTAACACATTGATTAATTTTCCAATCAAATATTCTTCTGAAAATTCAATACTTTCTTTTCCCGCAAGACTATCTATCGAATTGTTTATCATTTTAATGATTTTGTCTTTTTCGCCAAACTTTATTTCGCCGCTCACTTCAATAAAGTCGTTTGTATCCGATGCAATAATAATTGCTGCCTCTTCTTTTTCTTTATCCGTTAGCTCTTTCAATTTATCTGAATTGACAACTTGTTCATTCACGATATCTGATACATAGCGCGTCATAATCTTTGGAAAAATATCGGCAAAACAATCATCAATAAATTCTTCTATCGGATAACCAACTTCATTTTCCCATGCAGGATTTTTAAACTCACCAGTATAAAACTCTTCTTTGATAGCTTTCACAACTTCTGGATGTTCTTGAACTATTGTAGTCTGCCCTTTTAACTGCAAGTAGTCCGCAATATATTCTTCAATATCACCAAAGTAAAACCAGCCTACCGGTTTCCCACTAATACTAGACAATTGGTTAATGACACTTTCAGGGGCCAGCGCATAGCCTTGAACATAGGAACTGATTGTTGGTTTCTTTATCCCCAAGCGATTGCCCAACTCTGTAAAGGACAGATTCATACTCTCTTTGATTTCCTTGATACGTTGTCCTACCTTCACTTTATCAGGCTGTAATAAACCAAACATAGATTACTTCCTCCTTGTCATTTTTCCCCATTATACCACTCGTATAAAATTTCGTATATATTTTTTCATTAAATCTCTTGACTTCGTATAAACAAACGTATAAAATACAAATCATAGATGGCCGACTATATTTTTTAAACCAATCGTATAAAATTTCGTATATTTAAAAAGGAGGGCTATTATGCCAATTAAAATCAATGATCTCACCTTACCAAAAGAAAAACTGGAAAAAGAATCCAAGTCGTCAATGTCACTCGTTGGCAAAAAGATGGCGAAATTCTAGGTTGGAGTTATGAATGCATCCTACCCAAACTGCGCTATGAAAAAATCAGTGTCAAAGTCAAATCCGAACATCCTGTGATTACTCTTGAAGATCTTAATCAACAAGGCTTAGCTATGGTTACATTCACCAATTTGGTGATTGCACCTTGGGGACGATCCAACGGTCAATTCGTCAGTTATGGCTTATCGGCCACGGCAGATGTGGCAACTTTGATTCCGAAAAAACAAGGTAACACTGCATAAAACTAATTTTCCTATGGGTTTGTTGGGTGGTTAGGACGAAACGGCGGGGCAGCGCCATAGAGCCGCTTCTGTCCGTTAAGACCACTCAAATAAATCCATAGGCTGGAAGGACTGCTTTGCAGGACTTCCCTTTAACTTGATTTATAGAACAACATCAGGAGAAAAACGATGGTTCTTTGACAACTGAATACACATTAAGGAGTGATGATTTTTGAAAGCTTATAATCAGAAAATCATTGAAACTCCCACGTACCTTGAAATTTATGATTATGAAGCAATCATTACTCCCAAACAAAAAACAGGAAATATTGAAACCAATCCAAAACGAAAAAAAGAATTAGCCTGGCTTTATGAAGAAGAAAATACGACTACTGCTAAAAGAAAAAACTATGATGACCTATCTGCTCAAGGACAATATGACAGCTTAAAACGAAAACAAAAATACTATCAAAATATGCGCTTTGAAATTGCTCGACTCGTGGATATGAACTTTGACAATCGGACAAAATTTTTAACTCTCACTTTCAGAGAAAACGTTCAAAACATTGAGTACGCGAATAATGAATTCAAAAAATTTATCAAACGACTAAACTACGAACTCTATCATACAAAAAAAGCAAACCTAAAATACCTTGCCACGTGGGAAAAACAAGAACGAGGTGCCATCCATTACCACATCATCCTGTTTGACTTTCCTTTTATCTCCATCAATCGCCTTACTACCATCTGGGGACATGGATTTGTCAAAATCAACAAGATCGATGTGGATAGCATCGAAAATCGCGGGCAATATATCAGTAAATACTTCGATAAGGACTTGGATTTGAAAGAGCATAAAAGAAAGGCGTTCTTCAAATCACGTAACCTCAAAGTGCCCAGCGTCACAAAGCAACTTGTGGATCACCCTTTTGATACCACAAGCCAAGACATACTTTATACCAATGAGTATCTTGTAAGGCGTCCGATATTTTACAGTGCGATAAATGAAGGAGGGAATCCTGAACAAGTGATGAATTTCCAAGAAAGCACTGTTCGCTATACCAAGATTAAAAAATAGTCCATTATTCCGTATGTAAAATTCAAAGGAAGTGAGAATATGACCGAAATGAAAATTTTACTCAGTGATGATCAGATAGGCATCATTTCTACTCAACTATCTGATTTAATCAAAACTGAGATTGAAAAAATTAAAACGCAAGAGAATCTACAACACCGCTATATGAATAAGAAGCAAACTTTTAACTATCTACAGGTTTCCAATAATACGTTAGATGGCTGGATTAAAGATGGCTTACCCATTATTCAAATCCACGGTTCAAATAGATTTGACCGGATCGCCATTGATCTATGGCTTGCAAGCCTAGCAAAATAATCCCGACATCGTTATACTCCATATATATAGTATTTGATTTCGGCTCGCAAATTCGGAGGTAAATACTATGACAATTAGCAAAACAGAAAATGAGACTTACCGTTTACGGCTTTACTATCCGCAAGATATCCAAGAGATGATAGGAGTAAGCAAACTTTATTCCAAAACTTTCAAAACTAGAACGGAGGCAAAAGAGGCAGAAATTGATTTTTATGCCAAGATTAAAGAGCTACGGGAAAACAAAGAAAAGAATGCTTCTGAACTAGGTGGCGAAGCCCTGTTCAAAGATTTTTATGAAGATATCTGGATTGATGCTTATACAGCTGGTTTAACTTCTAGAAACACGAAGTCTCCCACTCCAGTTACAATCATGAATACAAAAGATATTTTTCGACTCCATATCTTACCAATGTTCGGGAAATACACGTTGAACTATCTGAATCACAACAAAGCCTTTGTTCTAAAAATCATGACACAAAAGGCTGCCGAATACGTAAATTTCAAAATATTACGTAGTTACGTTAATTCTATTTTTGATTGGGCGGAAGAGCTTGAATACATCGAACGGAATAAACTAGAAAAATCGCTTAAACGGATCAACGCTACTAAGAAAAACCAATTGCAAGAAGCTAAAAAAGAAGAAGATTTATACCTCTCCTTTGAACAACTTCAAGAATGGCTAACTGCCTTTCAAAGCGATTATGAAAGTGGGCAATTGACTTTACAGGACTATGTATTATTTCTGACTACTTTCTTTTTATCCGATCGCAAATCAGAAACTTACGCTATCAAATGGAAAAACGTGAATTTCACGACTTCCCAGATTACGATTGGTAAAGCCTTGGATAAATTTGGTAATGAAAAAAGCACAAAAGGGAATAAAACGACAATTTTCCATATTCCAAATGAACTAAAGCAATTACTTCAACAGTGGAAAGTCCAACAAAAAGAAGAACTAGCTCAGTTTGAAATCGAACAAACCGAAGAACAGCTACTCTTTACCTTCTTTGATGATAAAGGGAATACCAATCAAAGACTTCATACAGATTATTTGAACTACCGCATGAAATTCATTGAGCGACGACATAAACACCTTACCCATGCGACCCCACACAAGTTACGGCATACTGGGGCAACTTTAGTCAAACAATCTGGTGTAGCTCTGGAACAGATTTCTGAGGCATTGACTCACAGCGATACAAACATCACGAGAACCTATGTAAACGCACCAAATGTCATTCAAATGCCCATTGGTGAAATTGCCTATCGCAATTTATCTCAAAAAGATGCAGACCGGAATGGTGTCAACTCAAAAAAAGACGCTTCGCAAAGGAATTGCGAAACGCCTGAAAGTACTGATATAAAGCGAATATTAACGTTTTGAGAACTGTGAAGCTTTACGAGCTTTCTTAAGACCTGGTTTTTTACGTTCAACCATACGTGCGTCACGAGTAAGTAAGCCAGCACGTTTAAGAGCTAGACGGAAGTCAGGATCAACTTCTAGCAATGCACGAGCGATACCATGACGGATAGCTCCTGATTGTCCAGCGTAGCCTCCGCCGTTTACGTTAACAAATACGTCATAAGCGCCTTTTGTTTCAGTAACAGCGAAAGGTTGATTGATTACTTCACGCAAGTCAGCATGTGGAATGTATTCTTCAACATCTTTTTTGTTTACAGTAATTTTACCAGTTCCTGGTACTAAACGTACACGAGCAACTGCATTTTTACGACGGCCTGTGCCGATATATTGAACTTGTGCCAATGAAATTCCCTCCTATTAGATTAAGTTTGTAATGTCTAAAACTTCTGGTTGTTGTGCTGCATGTGGATGCTCAGCTCCAGCGTATACATTCAATTTTGTAAATTGTTTGCGGCCTAAAGTATTTTTAGGAAGCATTCCTTTTACAGAAGTTTCGATCAAACGACGAGAATTTTTAGCACGCAATTCGCCAGCAGTGATTGATTTCAATCCTCCTGGGTAGTTGCTGTGACGGTAATAAATTTTATCAGTCGCTTTTTTACCTGTTAATTTCACTTTATCTGCATTGATGACGATGACGAAATCGCCAGTGTCCAAATGAGGTGTGAAAGTTGGTTTATTTTTACCACGTAGTACAGATGCAACAACTGTTGAAAGACGTCCCAATGGAACATCAGTTGCGTCTACTACATACCATTTACGTTCTACTTCGCCTGGTTTGGCCATATATGTTGTACGCACGTTAGTTTCCTCCAATTTAAGTTCTGATGTTTGACATACACTTCGAGTTTCCGGGGCTCTTTGTGGGGCAAACAATACCATTTAACATATTACCTGCTAATCCCCTTAATGTCAACGTTTTTTCTTAGCAATCCAAAACTTTCGTTTTTATTGCCCGTATCCTTGTGATGCACTCATTCTTTTTTAGAACGAAGAACGTTTCTTTCTCTTCTAAAATAAAAACTGCAAGGAAAATAACTTCCCTCGCAGTTTTTCTACTATTATATAATATCATCAGCTGATGATTATTTTACGCATCGATTTCTGGAGCTTTTCCTAAATGAGCTTGGATCATCCAGATTCGTTTTTCAGTCGCTGTTTTGAATTCGATAAAGATATCTTGTGTTGGGTCGTCGCCTTCCTCACCAGCTACTTCAATTCCTTTTTGGTAAAGGTCTGCCAAATAGCGGTAGCCTTTCACAAGAATTTCCAAGCGTTCTGGAATAGTCCGATCCCAATTGCCTACTTCGTCAGGAATATTGGTGTTGTCTGCAAATTCACGTAAGGTTGAATAAGGAGAACCATCTAGTGTGATCAAACGCTCTGAGATTTCATCTAATTGTTCATTCAAGTCATCCATAAATTCATCCATCATTGGGTGCAATGTCAAGAAACCTGGTCCACGCATATACCAATGTGTTTGGTGAACAACAACAGACATTTGACTCAAGTCTGCAACTAATTGATTTAATACTTCTTTTGTTTGTGGAAATTTCATTTTCTTTTCTCCTCCTAACTTTTGTCTACAATAAAATCATAGTAAACTTTAAGACAAAAGTACAATAAAACCAATTAGTTGAGAACGATTTTCATCCTATCATTTCTTAGAAAAGACTTTCTATTGCTTTAGTCGTTTTTTCTAGTTCTTACACTATTCCTCTCTTATTCCGTCATTCTACTTTTTCATCCTATTTTTCATTCATAGTACTTAAAGTTTGACGTAAATGTGCTAAAGGCTGATAAGTTGCCGCTACTTGTTTTTGTGTTTCAACAAAAATCGGAAAGATTTTTTGATATGTCTCTTTGACCGTTTGTTGAACTGGTACTTGTGAAGCAAGCTGTACTTTTTCTATAGCTTCGCTTAAATCAGTGATCTTCCCGATACTTTGCCACCCTAAGAAAACGGCTCCTAAAGCGGAGGCTTCAGACACCGCCGGGAAAATGAGCGGATACCCCAAAACGTCAGCCATTAATTGGCGAAAGACAGGCGATTGTGAGAATCCGCCTGTAGCTCTAATTTCTGTTAACTGATCTTCTGAACAAACTCCTGTCAAAATCCTTTTTAGATTGAAACAAATCCCTTCTAGAATGGCTCGCATCATTTCTTTTTCCGTGTGGTCTCTTTGCAAACCTAAAAAACTCCCAGAAGCTTCTGCCTCCCATAGAGGGGCTCGTTCTCCTAATAAATAGGGCTGAAAGAGTAATCCGTTCGCTCCTGGTGGGACAAACGTAATTGCTGAGAAAAGGGCATCGTAAGGACTTTCACCTTGGTCAATAGCTGCTTGTGTTACTTCTTGCATCAAAGTTTGACTTGCCCAATCAAAAATCCCCGCACCATTACTTGTTGCGCCACCGACTACCCAGTGTGTACGATCCAGTACATAACAGAAGGTTTCCATCTCTGGATGTAGTTGTGGTTTATCTGTAATAAATCTTAATGCCCCACTGGTTCCGACTGTTAACGCAGCTACCTTTTCGCCAAAAGCTCCTAGCCCCAAATTAGATAAAGGACCATCAGCACCGCCCAAAACAAATGATATATCATTTTCTAATCCTAGGATTTCTTGCATTTCTTTTGATAATCCATTGAGTATCGTGGTTGACGGCATCACTGCAGGTAGTTGTTCTTGAGTGATTGATAAGTAATTTAACGCTTCTTCTGCCCATTTGAATTGATGGATATCAAAATAACCTGTGCCTGAGGCTGTACTGTAGTCACAGACTAGTTGCCCAAACAAACGGTAAAAGATATATTCTTTTATGCTAATATAATATGCCACTTGCTTCGTTAATCCTGGTCGTGTTTCGTTCAACCAATAGATTTTAACTAGTGGCGTCATTGGGTGGATTGGGGTGCCTGTTTGTTGATAAAAGTGAAACCCTAGTTGGCTGTTTTTTAGTTTTTCAGCTTGTGTTTTCGCACGATTATCTGCCCAAGTGATCATGCGGGTCAAAGGGTGTTTATTGTCATCTAACAGAATCAAACTGTGCATCGCTGTTGAAAAGGCAATCACTTCTATAGTTGTCGACTTCGGTAACCGTTTGACGACTTCTTTGATTACTGTACATACACCGTGGAAGATCAATTCTGGGTCTTGTTCTGCCATTCCTGGTGCTTCTTGGATCATCGGATTAAGGAAATACGCTGAAGCGATGACTTCAGCTTGCTCGTTGAATGCCACTGCTTTTGTTTGTGTCGTACCGATATCGACTCCGATCGAAATCTTCATTTTGTCACCTCTACTAAAAATAAATAAAATGGTTGTTATTGGCGTATCTTTCTTTAAAAGGAGGCCCTCGCTATGTTTCTCTATTTTATCATTGGTTGTTGCATTGGTTCGTTCTTATGCTTAGTGGCACAACGCCTACCACAAGGACACTCTATTATTTACCCACGGTCTCATTGTGTCAACTGTCAGCATGTACTGGCTTGGTATGAACTGGTCCCATTGCTTTCCATCTGTTACCAACGTTTTCGTTGTCGAAACTGTCGCAGCAAGCTTTCACCGATTTATTTTATAGCAGAATGTATCGGTGGTTGTTTATCTGTTTGGCTATTTTATTTTTCACAGCGCCCAGACGGGTTACTTATTTTTTGGTTTTTGTCAGCCTTTTTACTCTCGTTAATGGATAGTTTGTATTTGATGATCGAGGGAAGAACGCTTTATTTTATCTGGTTTATCTTATGGATGACTTGGTTGATCAAAGGAGAATTTCAATGGCTTAGTTTTGCTGTTTTATTCTTGATCAGTTTTTTCCTTACTCGTTACGGGAGTGAATTTTTAGGTTTAGGTGATGTTTTATTACTTTTAAGCTGGAGTGGCGGTCTAACTCTCAATCAACTTATGCAACTTCTCTTTCTTGCTAGTTTATTGGGATTACTTTTTTTCTTTATTTTTCTCTCTCACGATAAAAAATCTAAAAGAGTACCTTTTGTGCCTTTTTTGAGTGTCGCACTTTTTCTCCTTCATGCGTGGTAAATTAGTTGTCTACTTATTGGTCATCAACGGTCTTGATGCGAGCCTTTTAACTGATGATGATTAATGACTTGACGGACTTCGCTTATTTGCCTCATTACGTACGCTTTTGATAGCTTAGTATCTTTTCTGCTTGCTGTCATTCAACAAACGATAATGAACCTTGATTTATAAAAAAATGGATCAACCAGATGGCCGATCCATTGACACTTAGATAACTTTACCTAAAAATTATAAAAACCACTAAATTCACAGCAAGCCAAAGCATGACCAGCTTTTATCCCTAACTGAAATTCTTCAAAATGCAATGTGTCTTATTTTCCAGACCAATGTTTACGTAAAAAACTCCCTCGTCCAGAGCCTTCTCGGTAAAGATTATAGTGGATTTTATTCTTCTTATAATAGTCTTGATGATACTCCTCAGCGGGATAAAACTCACTTCGGGGTTCGATTTTTGTGACAATCGGACGATCGAATCGACCACTTTCTTGTAGTTGTTTCTTTGATGCTTCAGCGATTTCACGTTCTTCTTCATTGCTATAATAAATGACCGGTCGATAAGAGTCTCCGCGATCAGCAAATTGACCGAAAGCATCCGTTGGGTCTGTTTGTTGCCAGTAGATTTCGACTAACTGTTCATAAGAAACCAGAGACGGATCATACTCGATTTCTACCGCTTCCGTATGACCTGTCGTACCCGTGGTTACTTGTTCATAGGTAGGATTTGGGACATGTCCCCCCGTATAGCCAGAGGTTACCGCTATGATTCCTGGCTGTGTTTCAAAAGGTTTGACCATGCACCAAAAACAACCACCTGCAAAAACTGCTTTTTTCGTCATATAAAATCCCCCTTTGTCTTTCATCATACCTTGATTTATAAAAGGGTGATACTGTTTTGCTTACCTTCGAAACGAATAAACAAAGAATCGATACTCCTATACTTACCTGCTTGCTTTATTAAGATAGAGTATTGCAGTATTTTCTTTTTTACTAATCTTTTCATTGATTTGATTTTTTTATCCATCTATTTAAAAGTATATACAATACTCCTAGGACTTAAACCTAAACGACATTTATTGTTCTCACATTTTTTACATTTATTGAAAGAAATACTCATTTTACCCCCTCCCGGTATTTTCATCAATTTTCCCAATTTTCATTCTCTTTTGTGGATAACTTTCTTTTTCCTCTCAACTGTTTTTTCCACAAGAGAGAATAAACGGTTTTTCTTTTTCCTTGTGGATAGTTCTTTTATATTATACTTTTCCACAGATTTTGAATTAACAACCGCTAAAATTTTTAACTTCAGGGGGACACGTTATGCAAAAAAACTAATTTCACTGATAAAATTCAACAAATTTTACCAAGTAAGTCAGTAAAGAATTCTGGTACGCTAGTAGATCAAGACAGCCCAAAAAATCTACTTGAAAAATTGATTCTCAATACCACACATCCTTCGTCCTCACATTCCCAACTACAAGAAGAAGTTTTTATACTTCAAGCTCAACAAGCACTCGCATCACTTACTGAAACATTTGGTTCAAACTCGATTATGTATCGTTTATTATCTGAAAAAATCTCAACCCATTCGACCCTACATAGCAAAAAGAACAATGTTTCACCTGAACGATGAACAAAAATGATTTAGTATACCAACCTTTAGCAAGTTTCACTAAGCAATTCAATGATTCATGGACCTATTTTTCTAGAAGTACAAAAATAAGAAAAAATGCTCGTCCGTAATGAACAAATTCTCAATTTCGTTTGTTTCTATCAACTTTAGCACGACAAAAAAAACAGAGCTAAGATGTTCATCTTAGCTCTGTTTGGTGTCACATTATTTTGTTTGTTCATTCATTGCATCTTCTGCAGCCATTTGTGCTTCGATGTCTGAAATACTATAAACATTTTCACTTGCAACACCGACTTCTTTTGGTTCCATGTTACGGTAACGAGCCATACCAGTACCAGCTGGGATGATTTTACCGATGATAACATTTTCTTTCAAACCAAGAAGTGGATCTTTTTTACCTCGGATCGCAGCATCAGTCAAGACACGAGTTGTTTCTTGGAAGGATGCAGCAGATAAGAAGCTGTTTGTTTCTAATGATGCTTTTGTAATACCTAGTAGGACTGGGCGAGATGTTGCAGGTACGCCTCCAGCTACCAATGTATTGTAGTTTTGGTCTTTGAAGTCAGCAATATCCATCAATGTACCTGGTAAGATATCCGTATCACCTGGATCCATTACACGGACTTTACGTAACATTTGTCGAACCATTACTTCGATATGTTTATCGCCGATTTCTACCCCTTGCATACGGTATACACGTTGTACTTCACGCAGCAAGTAGTTTTCAACTGATAATACATCACGAACTTGTAACAATTGTTTAGGATCGATTGAACCTTCCGTTAATGGTGCACCACGGTGGATCATATCGCCTTCAGCGACTTTCATACGTGCTGTATAAGGAACAGTATACGTACGTGTGTCGGTTTTCCCTTTGATTGTTACTTCTTTTGTACGAGTTGAAGCATCTTCTGAGATATCGATGACGTCACCAGTTACTTCGGTGATCACTGCTTGCCCTTTAGGATTACGTGCTTCAAAAATTTCTTGGACACGAGGAAGACCTTGAGTGATATCGTCTCCGGCTACCCCACCGGTATGGAAGGTACGCATTGTCAACTGAGTACCTGGTTCTCCGATTGATTGAGCGGCGATCGTCCCAACTGCTTCACCAACTTCAACGTCAGATCCAGTTGCCAAGTTACGTCCATAACAGTGTTTGCAGACACCATGTTTTGTGTTACATGTGAAGACAGAACGGATTGTGACAGTTTCCACACCTGCATCCACGATTTGTTTTGCAATATCTTCTGAAATCAATTGGTTACCAGCGATGATCAATTCGTTCGTTTCTGGATCACGTACTTCTTTACGTGTGTAACGACCGATCAAACGATCTTCTAATGATTCAATGATTTCGTTTCCTTCACGAATCGCTTGGATTTCAAGACCGCGGTCTGTTCCACAATCTTCTTCACGAATAATAACGTCTTGGGCAACGTCAACCAAACGACGAGTCAAGTAACCTGAATCGGCTGTCTTCAAGGCAGTATCGGTCATCCCTTTACGAGCCCCGTGAGTAGAGATAAACATTTCTAAGACAGAAAGTCCTTCACGGAAGTTTGAGATGATCGGTAATTCCATGATTCGACCATTCGGAGCAGCCATCAGTCCACGCATACCAGCAAGCTGAGTAAAGTTGGAGATGTTACCACGGGCTCCAGAGTCAGACATCATGAAGATTGGGTTTTTCGCTTCTAACCCTTCCATCAGTTTTTGTTGGATGCTATCTTTAGCAGCATTCCAAACAGCGATTACTCGTTCATAACGTTCGTCATCAGTAATCAATCCACGACGGAATTGTTTTGTAATTGTTTCAACTTGTTTATGGGCATTTTCGATGATTCCTTGTTTTTCATTCAGTACACTGATATCTGCGATACCTACTGTGATACCAGCATGTGTAGAATGTTTATACCCTAAGTCTTTCATTCGGTCAAGCATCTTAGAAGTTTCAGTTACTTTGAAACGTTTGAAGACTTCCGCAATGATATTTCCTAGATTTTTCTTCTTGAATGGTAAGACTAATTCTTGCTCTTTGATATGTGCAGGAATATCTGTACCTGCTTCAACAAAATATTTATCCGGTGTTTGTACCGTTAAGTTGAAGTCTGTTGGTTCATTCAAGTAAGGGAACTCTGGCGGCATGATCTCATTAAAGATGATCTTACCAACAGTTGTAATCATCGTACGTTCTTTTTGCCAGTCAGTAAATGGTTTTTCACCTAATGAATTAGGGTTCACACCGATACGTGAGTGTAAATGAACGTAGCCGTTACGCCATGCGATCACAGCTTCGTTTTGGTCACGGAAGACCATTCCTTCACCTTCACGACCTTCTTCTTCCATTGTTAGGTAGTAGTTACCTAAAACCATATCTTGGGAAGGTGTTACAACTGGTTTACCGTCTTTTGGATTCAAAATGTTTTGAGCAGCTAGCATCAACATACGAGCTTCCGCTTGTGCTTCTTCGTTCAATGGTACGTGAACGGCCATTTGGTCTCCATCAAAGTCGGCATTATAAGCTTCACATACAAGTGGGTGCAAACGAATCGCACGACCTTGTACTAAAACAGGTTCAAATGCTTGGATACCAAGTCTGTGTAGCGTAGGTGCTCGGTTAAGTAGTACTGGGTGTTCTTTGATTACGTCTTCCAAGACATCCCAAACTTCGTCTTCTTGACGTTCGATTTTACGTTTCGCATTTTTGATGTTAGAAGCTAGTTCACGTTGAACCAATTCACGCATCACAAATGGTTTAAATAGTTCGATCGCCATTTCTTTTGGCAACCCACATTGATACATTTTCAAGAAAGGTCCTACAACGATAACGGAACGTCCTGAATAGTCAACACGTTTACCAAGTAAGTTTTGACGGAAACGACCTTGTTTCCCTTTCAACATGTGAGAAAGAGATTTCAATGGACGGTTACCTGGTCCAGTAACTGGACGGCCACGACGACCATTATCGATCAACGCATCAACAGCTTCTTGTAACATCCGTTTTTCGTTTTGGACGATGATTCCTGGAGCATTCAAATCTAACAAGCGTTTCAAACGGTTATTACGGTTGATTACTCGACGGTAAAGATCATTCAAATCACTTGTTGCAAAACGTCCACCTTCTAATTGCACCATTGGTCGTAAATCTGGTGGAATAACTGGAATAACGTCCATAACCATCCAACTTGGTTCATTTCCTGAAGCACGGAAAGCTTCTAAAATGTCCAAACGGCGGATCGCACGAGTCCGTTTTTGCCCTTGGGCAGATTTCAATTCTTCTTTCAATTCAGCTGCTTCAGCATCTAAATCAACACTGTCTAGTAATTGTTTGATTGCTTCTGCACCCATTGCTGCTTGGAATTCTTGTCCATATTGTTCACGTTTTTCGCGGTATTCACGTTCTGTCAACAATTGTTTTTTCTCTAAGTTGGTATTTCCTGGTTCGATAACCACATATGAAGCAAAATAAATGATTTCTTCTAAGGCACGAGGACTCATGTCTAAAACAAGTCCCATACGAGAAGGAATTCCTTTAAAGTACCAGATATGTGAAACAGGTGCTGCTAATTCAATGTGACCCATACGTTCACGACGAACTTTTGAACGTGTCACTTCAACACCGCATCGGTCACAAACGATTCCTTTATAACGGATACGTTTGTATTTTCCGCAGGCACATTCCCAGTCTTTCGTAGGACCAAAAATCCGCTCACAGAACAACCCTTCGCGTTCAGGTTTTAAGGTACGATAGTTAATCGTCTCAGGTTTTTTTACTTCACCATAAGACCAGCTTCTGATTTTTTCGGGAGAAGCCAAACCTATTTGCATACTTTCGAATTTATTTACATCGATCAAAAGGGGTTCCCTCCATTTCGTTTAATGGCAAAACCGCAAGGCGGCTGATCATCGACCGCCTTACAGCTCATAGACCGGATTAGTCTAAGTTATCTTCTGCGGTTTCAAAGTTTTGGATGATATCTTGTCTTTCATCTTCCACTTGTTCAGCAGCTTTCTTTTCTAATTCTTTGGCTGTTTGCTGTTCAGCAAATTTTGTCAAAGCATCTACAGTGATCAAATCATCATCTTCGTCATCCATATCACGGAGTTCGATTTCAGAATCTTTGATATCCAAGACACGCATGTCTAATCCTAGTGATTGTAATTCTTTTACTAATACTCGGAATGATTCTGGTACACCTGGTTTTGGAATTGGTTCGCCTTTGACGATCGCTTCATAAGTTTTCACACGACCAACTACATCATCTGATTTGTATGTCAAGATTTCTTGTAAGGTATAAGCGGCACCGTAAGCTTCCAAAGCCCAAACTTCCATTTCACCAAAACGTTGTCCACCAAATTGTGCTTTACCACCCAATGGTTGTTGTGTAACCAATGAGTAAGGTCCGATTGAACGAGCATGCAATTTATCATCGACCATGTGAGCAAGTTTGATCATATACATGACACCGACAGACACTCGGCCGTCAAATGGTTCACCTGTACGTCCGTCATAAAGGATGGTTTTCGCATCGCTGGCCATACCAGCTTCACGAACCGTTTCCCAAACGTCCTCATCACTTGCACCATCAAATACTGGTGTTGCAACATGGATACCTAACTGACGAGCAGCCATCCCTAAATGCAATTCCAATACTTGTCCGATATTCATCCGTGATGGCACCCCTAAAGGATTCAACATGATATCGATTGGTGTTCCATCTGGTAAGAATGGCATATCTTCTTCCGGCATGATACGGGATACAACCCCTTTATTACCATGACGTCCGGCCATCTTATCTCCTTCATGGATTTTACGTTTTTGAACGATATACACACGTACAAGCATGTTTACGCCTGGTGATAATTCATCGCCGGCTTCACGAGTAAAGATTTTTACGTCGTGGACGATCCCGCCACCACCGTGTGGTACACGTAATGAAGTATCACGGACTTCACGAGCTTTTTCACCAAAGATCGCATGTAAAAGACGTTCTTCAGCTGATAATTCGGTTACCCCTTTTGGTGTTACTTTACCAACTAGCAAGTCACCATCTTGGACTTCCGCACCGATACGGATAATACCCATCTCGTCTAGATCTTTCAAAGCATCTTCCCCAACGTTAGGGATTTCACGAGTGATTTCTTCAGGTCCTAATTTTGTATCACGAGCTTCTGATTCATATTCTTCGATGTGGATCGAAGTATAGACATCATCTTTCACAAGACGACGGCTCATGATGATCGCATCTTCATAGTTGTAACCTTCCCAAGTCATGAAACCTACTAAAACGTTTTGTCCTAGCGCCATTTCACCTTGTTCCATTGAAGGTCCATCTGCTAAAGTATCGCCTTTTTCAACTTTTTCGCCTAAATGAACGATTGGGCGTTGGTTGTAGCTTGTTCCTGAGTTTGAACGACGGAATTTTGTTACAGCGTATTTATCTAATGCACCGTTGTCACGACGAACACGAATCTCAGAGGCATCCACAAATTCAACGACACCATCATGTTTACATAGCAAAGCAGCTCCTGAGTCATGAGCTGATTTATATTCCATACCAGTACCAACCCATGGTGCTTGTGGATTGATCAATGGCACTGCTTGACGCTGCATGTTGGCACCCATCAAGGCACGGTTGGAGTCATCGTTTTCCAAGAAGGGAATACATGCTGTCGCTACCGCAACTACTTGTTTAGGTGATACGTCCATATAATCGACTTTATCGATTGAAACTTCTAAGTTTTCACTTTGTGCACGAGCCATAACAACGTCTTGTGCAAAAGTACCATCTTCATTTAATGGGCTATTTGCTTGGGCAACGATGTAGTGGTCTTCGATGTCAGCTGTTAGATAGTCGATTTGATCCGTTACACGACCAGTTTCACGATCAACACGACGGTAAGGAGTTTCGATAAATCCAAATTTATTAACTTTCGCATAGCTAGATAAACTATTGATCAACCCGATATTTGGTCCTTCAGGCGTTTCAATCGGACACATACGGCCATAGTGAGAATAGTGAACGTCACGAACTTCATAACCAGCTCGGTCACGAGTCAAACCACCAGGTCCTAAGGCTGAAAGACGACGTTTGTGTGTCAATTCCCCAAGTGGGTTCGTTTGATCCATGAACTGAGACAACTGAGAAGAACCGAAGAATTCTTTGATACTTGCAACCACTGGACGGATGTTGATCAATTGTTGTGGTGTCAAAGTTTCTGTATCTTGGATCGACATTCTTTCACGTACGACACGTTCCATCCGAGCTAATCCGATACGGAATTGGTTTTGCAGTAATTCACCGACTGAACGGATACGACGATTTCCTAAGTGGTCGATATCGTCCACGTTGCCGATCCCTTCCATCAAGTTTAAGAAATAACTCATTGATGCGATGATGTCTGCCGGACGAACAGTTTTCACAGCTGATTCTGGATAACCGTTACCGATCACATTCACTTCACGTTCTGGATCTTTTGGTGAAAAGACTTTGATCACTTGAACAGTCATTGGATCAGTCACAACGCCATCTTCTGATGGATAGTAAGTCACTGAATTCAATCCATTATCAATGAAAGGTGCTAATGTTTCCATCACTTGGTGAGTCAACACAGTTCCTTTTTCAACGATGATTTCACCAGTTTCTGGATCAACCAATGTTTCTGCTAATGTTAAGTTCAATAGACGTGTTTTCAAGTCTAATTTTTTATTTACTTTATAACGACCAACGTTGGCTAAGTCGTAGCGTTTTGGATCGAAGAAACGAGCATTCAATAAGTTCCGAGAACTATCGGCTGTCTTAGGCTCGCCTGGACGTAGACGTTCGTAAACGTCTTTTAATCCTTCTTCTGTTCTTGAATCACTTGCATTTTTGTGCAAGTCTTTTTCAACTGTATTGCGTAACGTTTCACTGTCACCAAAGATTTCAAAGATGGTATCATCTGATCCAAATCCTAGGGCACGAACTAACACAGTCAAAGGAATCTTACGGGTACGATCAATACGTACGTAAGAAATATCTTTTGCATCAGTTTCCATTTCTAACCATGCACCACGGTTCGGGATCACAGTTGAACCGAAACCTTCTTTTCCGTTTTTGTCTACTTTTCCATGGAAGTACACACCAGGTGAACGCACTAACTGAGAAACGATTACTCGTTCTGCTCCGTTGATAATGAATGTTCCTTGTTCAGTCATTAATGGGAAATCACCGAAGAAGACTTCTTGCGCTTTGATTTCACCTGTCTCACGGTTTGTTAGACGTAACGTTACATGTAATGGTGCAGAGTAATTTGCATCATGTGCGCGTGCTTCTGCTACCGTATACTTAGGTTCTTTCAATTCATAATCCACAAATTCCAAAGATAGATTGCCATTGAAGTCATCAATTGGCAAAATGTCTTCAAACATTTCTCTTAGTCCTTCATCTAGGAACCATTGGTAAGAGTCTGTTTGAATTTCGATCAAATTTGGTAATTCCAACACTTCACTGATTCGTGCGAAACTTCTACGTTCGCGATGTTTTCCGTACTTTACTACGTGTCCAGCCAAGCTCTTCACCCCTCTAAAATGTCATTCAAAAAGACTACCCGATCAATTGTTACAATAATATTAAAAATATTATATTTAGATAACAATAGACATTTTTTGCGGCTTTTAGGCAAAAAAAAACCAAAAATAGAGCATTCTTTTGAAACCATTTCTTCATGCGCTTCTATTTTTGTTTCCTTATTATAAAGCCGAAACGGACAATATTTCGTTTCTGCCTTTACTTCATCAGATAGTTTTTGCAACTTCATATATTACACTCTTTTTTCATAAAAGTCAACACTTCCTGGCGTTTCCCTCCTCTTTTCATCATTTTTTCTTAAACTTTTCTTACTATAATATATCGAATAAACATTCACGGATTTTGAGAATTTTCTGAATGTTCGTCTTGACAATCCCCTTACATCTCCGCTATACTTAGGAAAATTTATTATTTGTGGAGGATTTATTTATGCAAAAACCGAATATACAACTTATCCCGACACAATTGAATAACTTTTACTTTAGCTACTTTAGATAGGTTTGTATTCATGAATTATGGATACAAACACCAAACAACTGGTTTGTATCTATGATGGCTAAAGAACTTTGTATTACGCAAAAGCCACGTAGACATTACGTTAAGTGGCTAAGCGAAAAGTACAAAGTAATCACGATTTCTTACTTACATACTCTTTCGATACTCAATCCATTTAGACGTTTTGTCTAAATGGATTTTTTGTTTTCAAAATTGAAGGAGGAAAAAGAAATGAAAAAAAATTTATTGATCGGATTAGGCGCAACATTATTACTAGCACTTGGTGGATGTGGAACTGCAAATAGTTCCTCAGCAAAATCGGATGACTCAAAAACAATCGGTGTTTTACAACTGGTTCAACATAATTCATTAGATGCTACATACAAAGGGTTCAAAGAAGGGCTAGCAGAAAATGGCTATAAAGAAGGCGACAATTTAACAATCAACTATCAAAATGCGCAAAACAATCAAGACAATCTAAAAAGTATGAGTGAAAAATTAGTAAAGGATCAACCCGACTTATTATTAGGGATTGCAACTCCAGCTGCGCAATCGCTCCTTAATGAAACAACCACGATTCCTATTACAGTGACAGCAGTTACCGACTTAGAAAAAGCACACTTAGTTTCTTCTAATGACAAACCTGGTGGAAACGTGACTGGTACAACGGATATGGTACCGATCGAAAAACAAATTGAGCTATTATTACAGATCGTGCCAAAAGCAAAAACGATCGGGATCATGTACAACAACGGGGAAGCAAATTCCAAAATCCAAGGAGACTTAGCCGAGAAAACATTGAAAAAAGCCGGAGTGAAAGTCAAAGTATTGACGGCAAACTCCACCAATGATGTTCAACAAGTGACAAAAAGTTTAGCCAAAGATGTCGACGGTATCTACATCCCAACGGATAATACATTCGCCAGTGCTGCTAGCGTTATCGGTGAAGTAGCCAAAGAAACAAAAACACCGATCGTTGCTGGTTCCGTGGATCAAGTCAAAGAAGGTGGCTTAGCAACTGTTGGGATTGATTATGAAGAGTTAGGGCGACAAACAGGCGAAATGGCTGCTAAGATCTTAGCTGGCAAAAAACCGAGTGAATTACCGGTTGAATCAGCAGATGATCTTTCCTTATATGTCAATAAAGACATGGCAAAAGCCCTTGGGATCGATCCAACAACAATCAAAGAGACTGAATAATTTTACAGGAGGACAATCATGACTAATTTAATAAGTATCTTTTTATCTTCTGCTTCACAAGGCGTGCTTTGGGCACTACTGGCAATCGGTGTCTTCCTTACTTTTCGTATCCTGGATATCGCTGATTTAACAGCTGAAGGCAGTTTCCTTTTAGGTGCTGGGATTGCTGCCGTCAGTATCACTAATGGACTTTCCCCAATCGTTGCTTGCCTCTTAGGATTTTTAGGAGGCGCAGTAGCTGG
The DNA here is from genome assembly GCF_040887215.1 of Enterococcus sp. C63. Classification (NCBI taxonomy): domain Bacteria; kingdom Bacillati; phylum Bacillota; class Bacilli; order Lactobacillales; family Enterococcaceae; genus Enterococcus; species Enterococcus sp. C63. The sequence goes on from NZ_JBFOFI010000008.1 coordinate 141,150, forward strand.
CTTAGTTTCAGGATTGCTCCATACCAAACTTAAAATTCCGGCACTTCTAGCTGGAATCATCACGATGACTGGTTTATATTCCGTTACCTCACGAATCATGGGCGCACCTAATCTTTCATTATTAGGACAAAAAACCGTCTTTACATGGGCAGAATCACTCGGTGTTTCAAAGGAAAATGCTGTATTGATCGCTGGCTTACTTGTCGCATTGATCGTTGTCACGTTGCTTGTTTTATTTTTACGGACAGAAACGGGGTTGGCGATCCGAGCGACTGGCGACAATTTAGCAATGAGTGAAGCAAACGGCATCAACACCGATACGATGAAAATCATTGGGTATATGATTTCAAATGGCTGTATTGCTTTATCTGGTTCGTTGCTTGCACAAAACAATGGCTTTGCTGATTTAAACTCTGGGATCGGTACGATCGTGATTGGCTTGGCTTCAATCATCATCGCTGAAGTCCTTTTTCGAAACCAACCATTGCTTCTTCGATTATTGACAATTATTTTAGGCGCCGTGATCTATCGTTTTATCTTAGCGTTAGTTTTTGAGTTGAACGTTCAACCAAGCGATTCAAAATTAGCTTCTGCACTTGTTCTGGTTATCTGTTTATCTTTTCCACAAATCCAACAAAAATTAAAGTTACCTAAGCGTACGAAAGCAAAAGGAGGATCTATCAATGACTGATGTTTTAACACTTCAATCTATCCACCATACGTTTGAAAAAGGAACCATCAATGAAAACCATGTGCTAAAAGGAGTTAATCTCTCGTTGAAACAAGGTGATTTCGTAACAATTATTGGCGGAAATGGTGCAGGTAAATCGACACTATTGAACAGTATTGCTGGTTCTTTTCCAGTGGATCAAGGGAAGATTTTATTGAATGGCAAAGATATCACCAAAAAGTCAGTGGTTGCTCGCTCCAAAGAAATCAGTCGTGTCTTTCAGGACCCTAAATTAGGCACTGCTGTCCGATTGACGGTGGAAGAAAATTTAGCACTAGCAATGAAACGTGGCAAAAAACGAGGCTTTTTCCGTGGCGTCAAGCCACAAGATCGTTCTTTTTTCAAGGAACATCTCGCACGCTTGAATCTTGGGTTAGAAAATCGTTTGACCACTGAAATCGGCTTGCTTTCTGGAGGACAGCGTCAAGCGATCACGTTATTAATGGCTACTTTACAACGTCCTGAATTGATTTTATTAGACGAACATACTGCAGCCCTCGACCCGGCAACTTCAAAAACAGTGATGGAACTAACGGACAAATTAATTAGCGAACAGCACTTGACGGCTTTCATGGTCACCCATGATATGGAAGATGCCATCCGCTACGGAAATCGATTGATCATGCTACACCAAGGGCAAATCGTCGTGGATATCCAACAGGCAGAAAAACAACATTTGACTGTCCCTCAGCTACTAGAAATGTTCAAACAAAATAGTGGCGCTGCATTGAAAGACGACCAAGTACTTTTAAGTTAGCAATCATCTGTTGTCACTTCCATAACAACTGACAAATTTCTCATTTGTTTTCTGCTTTCTTATTGATACAATACTACATGAAAGGAGTTGCAATGGATGACGACAAAAGATAAAGTACTCCAACTATTAAAAGAATCTCCTGATTTTTTATCAGGTGAAAAAATGGCACAGCAATTACAAGTGTCACGTACCAGTATTTGGAAAGCAATCAAAGAATTAGAAAAAACAGGTTATCATTTTGAGCATCAAGCTAAGGGATACCGTTATCTTCCTTCTGATGTGTTAGATGCCCAAGAAATTCGCCAAGCATTAGAACCTTGGATACCAGATTTGACGGTGTCGGTACAAGAACGATCAGAATCTACGATGAAAGATGCTAAACTTGCGGCAACCAAAGAAATCGGACCCGCTCTTTTTATCGCCGATACCCAAGAACAGGCACACGGCCGATTTGGACGTCCTTTTTTTGCAGCCCCTGGTCAAGGTATTTATATGAGCTTATTGATCCATCCCAATCAACGATTTGATGAATTGCCTCAGTATACAGTTATTGCAGCAAGTGCATGCGTGAAAGCCATTCAAGAATTGACTAAAAAAGACCCTTCGATCAAATGGGTCAATGATCTTTATTTAAATGGAAAAAAAATTAGCGGGATTTTATCTGAAGCAATCAGTGACATGGAAACTGGCGGGATCAGTTCGATCATTATTGGCATTGGTCTAAATTTTTCCATCCCGCAAAAACAGTTTCCTGAAACCATTCAACAGAAAGCAACGTCTCTTTTCCCTGATGGTCAGAAATCCATCACACGGAATCAATTGATTAGTCAAATTTGGAAAAATTTCTTTCACTATCTTTCAGAACCCACAGACGAATACTTAACACTTTATCGTGAAAAGTCTTTCGTTCTTGGAAAAAAAGTACAATTTACCCAAAAAGGGCAGCATTATACTGGGATTGCTAAAGAAATCGGAGAACATGGAGAGTTGATCGTACAAATAGAAGACCAATTTCTCACTCTTTTTTCTGGCGAAATTAGTTTAACCTCCATTGAGTAAGTCAAAAAGAAAGGGATGGGCAAAAATGCCCATCCCTTTCTTCATCAATGGTGGTTCCTTTTTTATGTGATCTCGCAGAATACTTCATAGCCCCTTCATTTAGCGAGTTGTAAAATGAAGTTGTTATTCTATGTGCTATTGCTGTTCATAACAAAAATGCTACACAATTTTTAAACCTCTATGTGCTTTTTTATACAACTGCAATATCATTGATCTGATGTATCGAATGTTTCAATCAAAAGCCACAGACAAACTTCCACCTATAAAAGGTTTGTTTTTCTGATGCTATTCTGTCATATAAGTATGACTTCTACTTATTGTCGCTTCCCCAATATATAATGTTTCATTAAACGGATTTCCCCAAAATCTTGTTCAATCAAACATGCTGCTTCTTGATCCATACACAACAACACTTTTTCTTTCCCAGCTCTCCTCCTTTTCTCTTTCTGGTTCTATCTTACCTTATTCTTTAAGGTCTGTGTTATTTTGTATGGTATTGCAACATTTTTGATTTTATTATGTACAAAAAGGACTTACAAACACGCTTCTTTGTTTACACGATAAAATTTTAACTGATTAGATGAAAGATATTCTACATTCAGCTTAAATTTTTTGACAACAAGTGTCCTAATTAGAAATTTATCCGCCGTGGTTAACGGTTTTTGACATTCTTTTTCAATATCTTCAAATGAGAAATGATTTTTTTTACTGATCATTCGGGTTAAAATCTTATTTACATCTACTCTGGTTAAATCCGTTGTTAATCGTTTTTTCACTCAACATCTTCCTTTCTAATTGTATTTCTTCACTAGTGAATATAACATATTTTTAGTCTTGGTCCAGAACAATTATTTTCAAAATTAGGAAAGATTGTTTCGCAAAATAGTTGTTTTAATGAATAATACACGTTAAAATTTCTTTTTTTCACTCTTATCTTTTGGATTTGTCATCCAGTTATAAAAAAACCGATTTCCTAAATAGAAAACCGGCTGAATGTTATTTAAAATTTATTCGTCGTTTCCCCCAAAACTACGAATAGTCAGTTAAAGATTGTAACCTATAGTCTGATCCCTCCTTTTATACAGATAGCGACTTTCTGTGTATACAAAGTCTCACTTATAAGTACATGCCTAAAGTTAAGTAAATTTCAGACTGCAACAGCAAAGTCCTCAGATTTCACTGGCATCTATTATTAGCATACTTTCTTCTCAATACTCTTTGACAACTATTTTTTCTAAAAATAAAAAAAATTGGTAAAATTAAAGAATAAACTTTAGACCAATCTTCCAAATAAAGAAGTAATACAAATTGTTGGAAAAAAGCCAAAAGAAGTAAAGTGATTGAAATAGATCCAATATTTTTCTAAAATAAAAAAGAGACTGAGCCAAAACTTTCCTCAATCTCTTCTGGTATATCTAAAAACGAATAAACGGCGTTCAAGAAGCAACTCCTCAACAATAAGGTTCTCAAGTTCAACCATCACATGCCTACTCTTTTTACTTCTTGATTCTTGAAATAGAATATGCCATTGTAGCGGCTGATTTCCGATATTTTTCTTTAATTTTCCCTATCTAAAATCAACTCAGTAACTGACAAAAGAATCTCACGTGTATCAAAGGCTGTATCAGGGAGCTTACTAATTTCCTTTAAGGCTTTTTTTGTGTAATCTTCCGCTAATTTTTTGGCTTTTGTCACACCATTGACTTCTCTGACAATCTGACGAACACTTTCTGCTTCCTCTTGTGTCAACTCAGTTTTTTTATCCAAGTATGCAATCAATTCTGCTTTTTTATCTGTTTGTAATGCGTAAATCAATGGTAGAGAATACACGCCTTGACGCATATCTTCTAATACTGGTTTACCGATATCGACCGCATCTTTTGTATAATCAAGGATATCATCAATGATCTGAAATGCCATCCCGACAGCTAAACCGATTGAACCTGCTTTTCGAGCAAACCGTTCATTCATTCCACTTTCATAAGCTCCGACTGAACAACTTAATTGAAAGAGTTCGGCCGTTTTCCCTGAGATGTTTTCTAAATACTCCGGCACAGTTAAATGATAATTGTAACGGTCGTCCATTTGTCCAAGCTCACCATCTAATACTTTTTCCATACTCCGAGAATTAGATTGTAAGCTCTTTAGCGAATTAGAATAATTTGAAAGTAATTTGAAACAGCAAACAAATAAATAGTCTCCTGCATAAACAGCTACCGTATTCCCAAATCGACCACGTAAATTAGGCTGACCACGTCGAACATCTGCCTCATCAACGATATCATCATGGATCAATGTAGCGGTATGAAGCATTTCGATCGAAGCAGCTAGCGCAATCGCCTTTTCACGATCTTGTTCTGGACCAAATTGAGAAAAGAGCAATTGATAGGCAGGTCTTAGCAGTTTACCTCCCGCATGAATCGTCTCTTTGATTGCTTGTTCGACTGGCTTGTTCTTTAAGCGGACAACATCTTCCATCTTTTTCAACGTCTCGTTTAATTCGTTTTTCAAAGTTGGATACTCACTCCACATTGGATGTAGCTTCATAAAAAAACTCCTTGTATAACCATTATTTTTTCAAAAAAAGCGGTTGCCATTTCTCTTTTTGTTCTTTCTCATAGTCTCTTTGAAAAAGTTGTAATGTACGTACATGTTGCAACAAATAATTGGCTGCAATCCCGATCGCAATTCCAGACAGAATACCTAAGAAAGATAGAATCGGCAGATATAACATGACTGTCCATGATTGAGCAATGAACGAAGCCATCACTAGTTGTCCGACATTATGCATAAAGCCACCTGTTGCACTGATTCCAATAATGCTGACTCGCTTAGGACCTAACTGTTTCACTAACAGCATTCCTACATAGCTGAGTAACGCGCCGCTCATACTATAAAGAAAGGTAGAGATCGTCCCACCTAACAAAGTTGTTAAAAATAGGCGAAGCCATAACAATAAAAAACTATCCCGTTTTTTCATCGTAAAAATCGCTACAATGGTAATCAAATTAGCAAGTCCTAACTTTGCTCCAGGAGCAAATGAAAAAGGATATGGGATCATGTTCTCAATTAATCCAATGATGACTCCTTGTGCCACTAGTAAAGATATATAAATCATTTTTTGTAATTTTGTCATGGTGTGGATAGCCTAATAGATCAGACCATCTTTGTCACTCCCATCTGTTGACCGAACCTCGATCACTAATTTATGAGGCAAGCAAACAATCGTTTCGCCATTCTTAGAAGCCCACCCTCGTCTCACACAAATCTGATCGCCACAATCTGCTTCTTTTATGCGTATCTTGTCGCCATCAACTTCGATTAAATTATAATCACCATGTGGATCTTCATAAGTATACGTATATTTTTTACTCCCAGCTACTAATGGGAAGGTTTTGATTTCATCACCATCAACGCGGAGTACAGCTTCTTTATCAGGAGCTACATTGTCTTGTTGATAACTAAATACGATGATGGGTAAAAAAGAAAGAGCAATCAAAAGAACGATAATGAAAATATCCCAAGGTTTAAGCAAACTTTTCTTGATAAATTCTTTCATCTTTTCGCACGCCTCCTCTTGCTGAACTGTTCTCCAATTTTAGCATGAAACAAAAGAAAGTCCTAGGTTTCCCTAGAACTTTCTTCAATCAGCCATTATTCTCAAATTGTTCAGTTTAAGCTCTAGGCTAATTTTTTATTTTGATCCATATCGGGATTTAGGTCTCCCATACCACCAATTGCCTAGTGTTTTTTGTAACCATGGAATCACCCAGCGATCAAGACCAATTGCACGACCTGAACCGTTCATCAATGCAAAAGCAACAAAGATAAACCAGATGTTTACCCAGTAGAACATTCCAGATAGACAGAAAGTAATCACTAAAACAATGGTCGTTGCACTACATAACCAGGTAAATAAACCAGCAATCAAAGCGAGTGCTAAAGCAATTTCAAAGAATACCATGAATTTTTGGAAAAACATTGCTACATCATTGTTTGGCATGATCACTTGCATCATTTTTGTGAACCAGTCTGGTGATTTTTCAATCACGGCCATAGGCTGTTCACCATAAGCATAACTTAGACCAAAGTGAGTAGCTTGTGTCGCTGCTTCTCCTGCACCACTGGTTGCTGCACCAGTAGCTGCTGTTGTTGCATCGCCAGCAGCGGAAGCCCCACTTGCTACATCGGTCACATTGTATTCCCAAGTCCAAGGGAACACGCTGTTACCTGTAAACCATGAACCTTCACCAAACCAAGTACCTGGTTTCAACACTTGCCCATCACCAACAATTTTTTTGAAAGCTTCGATAAACCAAACCAGACCATAGAACACTCGTAAAGGCACACTCCATAAGACATTTCCATAACGGGAAGAATGGCCACGTGTCACATTACGATCGTCTTTGATATGGAAGAATTCGTGCATCATGTATTGGAACATATAATAGCCAGAACGAATATCAAAGAAATATTTCAAATTGACGATGTGTTTCATCACAATTGCTAAGAAACCACTTAAATGGATCTTATCAAATAAATTGGCAACGCCCCATTTGGCACCGATCGATACCATGAAACCTTGATAGTTTCCTTTAAACTTATGCTTTTCGCCGCCTTTGATGGCAGCCACGATATTGGCTGCTGCTGTATGACCTGTTTGTTCAGCCGCTTGAACGATTTGTGGCGTTGGTGTTCCAGGAAATTCTTCATAGAAAACCAAGTCTCCGATAATATAGATGTTTTTATCTTCATATCCTTTTGCCTGCATATATTCATTCGCTACCAAACGTTGACCACGAGCGGACTCTAAGCCGAAATCAGCAGCATCAGAAGTTCCTTTGACACCAGCTGTCCAGATCAATGTGTGGGTAGGAATCTGACGACCATCTTTTAACTTGATATGGTCTTTCGCTACTTCCACGATTGGTGCATTCAATAGTAGTTCTACTTGATGTTTCTTTAAATAGCGCTCTGCTTTGGCTGCATCATTACGATCCAGCATATTTAAAATCGTCGGCATTGCTTCTACAACCATCAGTGTAATTTCACTTGGGTCTAATTTGTAGTCTTTTGCCAAACGGTTTTTCCAATCAATCAATTCACCAATCATTTCGATTCCGGTGAATCCTGAACCACAGACCACAAACGTCAGCATTGCTTTACGTAACGCATCGTTAGGTTCTAAAGCTGCTTTTGCCACGGTACGTTCAATGTGTTCACGTATTTTAACTGAATCTTCAAATGACCATAAGGTAAAGCCGTTTTCTTTTACTCCAGGAGTCCCAAAGTCATTTGGTTCTCCCCCCATTCCCAAGATCAACTGATCGAATGGGTAAGTGCCTAATTTTGTTTTCACAACTTTTTGTTCTTTATCGATACCAGTGACCGTATCTGTCACTAATTGAACATTTTTTTGTCGAGCAAACAAGTGCTGTAGATCATATTGGATTGCTTCTGGTTCAACCCGTCCACCTGCAACTTCGTGTAATTCTGTCATCATCGTGTGGTACGAATGACGATCAATCAAAGTGATTGTCACATCTTCTTTTTTAAGTTTTTTTGCCAAGTATTTTGTTGCTGATACCCCGGCATAACCTGCACCCACAACGACAATATTTTGCTTTGTCATTGTTCATCCGCTCCTTATTGGTAATCCTTTATTTGAAATGATTAACATTTGTATTAGTTTGCTACCTATTACACAATCTTTATACATTATATAGATGTTATTCCCTTTTGTCTAACTCATTTTCATTATTTTTAAAAATTTGTGGTTAAGCTCTTTTTCACGAAATTTACAGAAAGAAAACGGTTTAAAGATTACACTAGTTATTTGACGAAAACGGTTGACTTATGGCTGATTTTCATTAGAATGTATAATGAATCACAAAGAATATTGTGTACTAAAAAAGGAAACGGTGGGAGTAAAATGAAGAAAAAACGTTTTATTACTGGATTTGCTGTATTAGCTTTTTCAGCTTTAATGTTAGGTGCTTGTGGTGCGGATGATAACGGAAGCTCTAACAGCTCAACAGAAGCTTCAACTGCTAAGACATCAGAAACAAAAACAACTGAAAGCTCAGCACAAATCGTTGCTGGCGGCGAGTTACAAGATGGTACTTATAAATTAGAAGAAAAAAATTACTCTAACGGTTATCGTGCAGTCTTCGAAATGGTTGTCAAAGATGGCAAAATCACTGAATCTAAATATGACAACATCAACGAAAATGGCGAGTCTAAAACCAAAGATACAGAATACAACAAAAACATGGAAGCAAAAGCTGGTACTAGCCCAGAAAAATTCATTCCACAATTGAATGAACAATTAGTCGAAGCACAAAGCGCAAGTGGAGTTGAAGTTGTTACTGGTGCAACTCATTCTTCAGAAAGCTTCCAAAACTATGCACAACAATTGATCCAAGCTGCTCAAGCTGGTAATACTGATACAATTGAAATCAATAACGGTGCAGATCTTCAAGATGGCACATACAAATTAGAAGAGAAAAACTATTCTAATGGTTACCGTGTACAATTTGAAATGACAGTCGCTGATGGTAAAGTATCTGAATCTAAATTTGACTATGTCGACAAAGACGGCAACTCAAAACAAGACGATGCAGACTACAACAAAAATATGAAAGCAAAAAGTGGTACTTCTCCAGAGACATACATTCCTGAATTGAATGATGAACTTGTCAAAGCGATGGGCGAAGAAGATGGTTCACCTGCAGATGTTGAAGTTGTCACTGGTGCGACTCACAGCTCACATTCATTTGTAATGTATGCACAACAATTAGTGAATGCTGCTGAAAAAGGCGACACTCAAACAATTCAAGTTGACAATATCGTAACAAAATAAATTTTCTATAATTATCCGTGGAAGAGACGATTGAACAAGTTGTTTCTTTGAGATCCAAGCCGAGATGTCCAAAATTTTTCTTTGAAAAATTTTTGTGATGTTTCGGCTTATTTCTCAAAGTACACTTTTTGATTTCTCAGCAACCGTCCCTTCCACTAATGAAATGAGGAAACACATGTTAAAGAAACGATTACTCTCTTTCGTAGCTTTTTTAAGTTTGTTCACGTTAGCAGCTTGCAGCACAGCGACGAAACAAACGACCTCTGAGAGCAAAACGACCACCAAAATTTTACAAGAATCTTATTCTGATGAACAGTTCTTATTAGGGACTTATGTTCGGATTCGAATCTATGATGAAGGCAAAGAAGCAGCATTAAAACCTGCCTTTGCTCGGGTCAAAGAACTAGGTGATAAAATCACGATCAATCAGGAGGGTTCCGAAATCGACGCAGTGAACCAACAAGCGGGTATCAAGCCAGTAAAGGTTTCTGATGATATCTACACGTTACTAAAACGTGCTTATGAATATAGTCAAGATTCACAAGGTGGTTTTGACATGGCAATCGGGGCTGTTACTCAATTATGGCGTATTGGGTTTGACGATGCGAGAAAACCGGCCCAAGAAGAAATCGATCAAGCATTAAAGCTGGTTGATTACCATAAAATTGAGCTGAACGATAAAGACAAAACTGTTTATCTGAAAGAAAAAGGCATGATCATCGATCTTGGAGCCATTGCTAAAGGCTATATCACAGATGAAGTTGTCAAAGTGTTAAAACAGCAAGGTGTAACGACTGCTATCGTTGACTTAGGTGGAAATGTCTATGTTTTAGGTCATAGCCCACGTGGTGAAGATCAAGACTGGACAGTCGGTATCCAAGATCCGAATCTAGCACGTGGTTCTGTTTTAGGGACGATCAAAGAACGGAACAAAACATTAGTGACTTCTGGCATCTATGAGCGTTATTTAGAAGTAGATGGTAAAAAATATCATCATCTATTTGATCCAGATACTGGTTATCCTTTTGATAATGATATTGCTAGTGTTACAATCATCACAGATAAATCAATTGATGGTGATGGCTTGTCGACAGCTGTCTTTTCAATGGGTGTGAAAAAAGGATTGGAATACGTCGAAAGTGAACTGAATGATGGAACGGAAGCCATTTTTGTTACCAAAGAAAACAAAGTATACGTGACCGATCCGATCAAAGATACTTTCGTTTTGGACAAAGATTCTAAATATACGATGGGCAATCGTTCTGAATTGAAATAAGGAGTATGAACTATGACACTAAAGATCTTTTTAGAAGTAGTAGAACTACGAACAAAGGTGGCTAGTGTATTTCCTTTTGCGATAGGGGTTTTATTCTCTATCGCTTTTTTTCATGAAATACATTGGCTTAATACAGGGTTGTTTTTTATTGGTATGTTGGTTTTTGATTTAGCAACTACCGCAATCAACAACTATATGGACTACCAAAAAGCCCATTCGAAAACTTATAAATACCAAGAAAACGTAATTGGACGAACTGGCATCTCACCAAAACTGATCCAAAAAATGATCCTAGGAATGATTTTCTTTGTCTTACTGATTGGTGTAATCCTAACCGCTAGAACTGGGATTTTATTATTATTGATGGGCGCTACTTGTTGCTTCATTGGCATTTTTTATACCTTTGGGCCCATTCCCTTATCACGAATGCCTTTAGGGGAAATTTTCAGCGGTGTAACAATGGGGTTGGGAATTTTTGCCATGGTCATTTACATCAATACTTACAGTACGAAAGTATTTGATCTGATTCTTTCTTTTCAGACAGGAACCTTCCGTTTAGAAGGAAACATTTGGAGTATCCTAACGATCATCCTAGCTTCACTCCCCTTGGTTTTTACGATTGCCAATATCATGTTAGCTAATAACCTACGGGACTTAGAAAGAGATATCGAAAATCATCGCTATACTTTAGTTTTTTATATTGGGCGTCCCATTGGACAATTGTTGTTCCAGTTATTGATGTATGCTTGTTATCTGGTCGTCTTGATTGGACTATTGAGCCATGTCTACCAGTGGCCAATCTTGTTGACTTTTCTCACATTACCAACGATCTATCGTAACTTGCAACAATTCAAACAATCCTTGCCTCACCCCATCAGTTTTAGCTATGCCATCAAAAATATGATCTTGTTCAACAGTAGTTATGCATTGGGCTTACTTTGCAGTATTCTGTTGTCTTATGTTTAGAGATCCATTGATTTTTCAAATAAAAATAAGACCCATGAAGTCAATGAAAAGCTGTGACTTCATGGGTTAATTTTAAGTTATCTTAGAATGCTAATCTTTTACCTTACAGGTGCTTGCAAAAGCTGTCCCTGTAAACCTTTCGTTAGTGTATTGCCGCCGATTATTCGTTGGTTTTGTGCAGTTAGTCTTTTAGCCTGTGGTATTGCATGTTTCGTAAGATCAGTAAGCTTACTTAGTTCTCCTTTACGAGACATGGTATTACCGACGTCAAGTGCGCTCACTCCCTTTTTAGCATTTTGAGCCTGTATCTTTGCATCTATTAAATGAGTTTTATACTCTGCTCTTGCAACTGGATCAATCGAACCCTTGAATTTGATATGACTATTGACTCGATCTTTAATTACCTTAGTATCATCTCTAGTTATGAGGTCTTCTAATGCTAACTTATTAAATTTTTTTAGTGGTTGTTGGAGCAATTCTCTTTGCCTAGCTTCTGGCGTAATACCTCTCACTTCATCAATCTTTCGCCCAAGCCAGCCTCTTTTTTTCGGACCGTTTAATTTAAGTAATGGAGAGTTTTGTTTTTCTAGTGCCTTTACTACCTCTGGATTCCCTGCACATAGTTGCGTAACGAAAGCTCTCTGATTAGTTGTATCTTTTAGAGTGGCTTGATAAACTTTTCTTGCATTTGGATCAATCGAACCCAAGAATCTGTTCTCACTTAGGACTTTATCGCGAATGACCTCATTCTCATTCATGAGTGGTTTTAATAGGTTCTTATCAAATTTATGAAGTGGTTGTTGAAGTAGTTTATCTTTCCATTTATTTTGCCTAGCTTCTGGCGTAATACCTCTCACTTTATCAATTATTCGCCCAATCAACCCTCTCTTTTTCGGTTCGATTAATTTAGCTAGTTTAGGATCTGCTTTTATTATTTTTTCTATTTCACTACCGTTTTTTCCTTCACATAGTTGAGTAAGAAAAGCTCGTTGTTGATTCTCTTTCCGTTTATTCCATAATTTTTTCCCAGCTCGACCTGCGCGTATTAGCATTCTTCCAATAAAAAGTGTCGCAGTAACAGCCCATCCTGGCATCTTTTTAAAGAGTCTTTCGGTATAATCTAGTTCTCTTTCCGTTCCCGGTTCCATCATATATTTTCACCTCCTTCTTATTTTTCATCTGAATCAGACATTCTTTTTCGTTGCTTCTTCACGTGTGGTCCCATCTTGAGTGGGAGATACCGCTTCGTATTCTTTCTCGTATATCGTAATCCAATTAAATGAACCAGGGTCGCCTCTTAGGGCATATTTCGAGCCTTTTTCTCCAATAGAGAAAGAAACTTCTTCTTTTCTACCGTTATCGTCGATTTTCGTGATGACAAATACTGCACCGTCTTGATCTGGGTTGACGGTGACAACACGATAATCATAAGTGAGCTCATTGACCGTTTTGTCTTCTTCGATTTTTTTCTGGATTAACTTACCGTCTTTAAATTCTAATGTAAATGTTCGATCGGTATTCGTATTTTCCCATGCGCCTTGTTGTAAGACGTCTAACCAAGCTTGTGAAATCACTTGTTGTGCTGCTTCTGCTTGTTCGGTGATTTCTTCTTCCATTTTGACTTTAACTTCTTCATTTGGATAGAAGTAGATTTCTTCTTTATCTTCTTTTAAATAAAAGATTGTACTTCCCATACGTGATTGTAATTTGAGTTTTTTCATGGTTCCTTCTTTATCTTCTAGCACTAAATACCCGTTATCGACTAAGTAATATTTACCAGCTGCTAGCCAAGAAGAAGCACGATAGGTCCCGTCGGTTTTTAATTCTAGTACCATTTCGTCACTTCGATTGGAGTACCATTTACCACTATAAGTAGTGGCACTGTATTCTCCTAATCGTTCCTTACTTTCCGCTGTTTCTTCTGTCTGACCTTTTTTAGTCGTCTCTTCCCGATTGGCTGTGTTTGAGAACAATGAATAGCTTGTCAAACCCAAGACCACAACGAAAAAAACTGTTACCCCTATTAAAAAATTTCTACCTGTTTTGGTTTCTAAAAAATTTTTGATCATATTTTTTCCTAAAAATAAAGCTTTTCGTTATTTTTAGGAATTACTCACCACCTTTACTTTTCACGAATTGACTAATGAATCATTAACTAGCTAGTCGAAAGATTAAGGCACCCCATATCCAGAGATTGCTGAATGATCGAGTGTATAGGTTCTTCTTCGAACCATATTTTCTGAATTACCTTCAATTACTTGAATCGTATTTCCACCTGTAAATTCGACGATCCCCACTTGGTCTTTCCCCGTTTTATTACCTTTCCAATCAAAGAAAATCAAATCCCCTGGTTGCGGGATATAGCCTATATCAGTGGCTTTGAATTTATTATTCTTTTTGTACCAATTGAACATATCTAACGGTCTTACAGTATTCGGTACACGACCTTGACTGAGATATCCTGCTTGTTCTGCTACCCAAGTAACAAAGATCGCAGACCATTCCATTCGGCTCTCATAGCCAGCCCACTCCCAATATTTATTGCCATTTAACGTACCGATTTCTTTAGTTGCCACCTCTACCAACTTGCCAGTAGAGTTTGAGAGGTTGTAAGAAATTAAGCGTGCATAGAACATATCACCAAATGCGTAACGCCAGTTATAGCCAAGATCTAAAGCCACGCCCTTATTATAAGAAACAACTTCCCCATTACTTCTTTCTTGCGCATAAGCTTTGCTATGCTCAAATGTATATTTACTATCTGTACGGATCAACTCGTCCAAATAGTCTTCCCCATAATTGTAAGCTTGGATCGCTGCTAAGTTACCTAATTGATACATTTGTGCTTTTCTTATTAAATTGGCAAAATAAGCTACACCTAATTCAATTGACTTTTCTGGGTTGATCGTTTGATTCAAATTTTGTGCTTTAGCAATTCCCATAATATCCGGAACGGTTTCACCATCCCCACCACTTTCTACCCAGATTATGGATAGTATGACATTGGTAAATGATTCAATGTTCTGTTTTTTTGCTTCTGTTACTACTTTTTCTCGCCATTGAACCACTTTTTCAGGTGGATAAATAAGCTCACCTTGCGATTGTTCTCGATCATACTGACTTAATTTCGTACGATTTCCATAAACCAAATTTTCAATAAAAATTGTCGGATTGATTTCTGGATTGCGGTAGAGGAAGATTCGTTTTTCTTTCATGATCATCAATAAATTACCGTCAAATTTGTCACTTGTGTAACCAATCAAATCTCCGCTTTCTAAAGAAGCTCCTTCACGTATGATCGGCGTCACATTAATATAATAAGCTTGGTATTTCCCTGTTTCCGTTTTGATACTTGTTGTCGTTTGCTTTTTCCCATTTAGATCTCGAGCCGTACGCGTACTGATCTCTGTTACCTTCTCGTTTGATGTGGCATAGACAGGCGTTTGTGGTTTCGCATCAATGATTATTTCATCATTCATATTGGCATCGTCCCGACCGCGATAACCATAATTACCAATAACAGAAGCATACGAAACTTTCCCTAAAGGATTATCCATAAAAATCTTATCCTGAAAACGATCGATTTCTAACACAGGATAATATTTATCGATTTCATCTTGTGAGAATGCTGAGATCGTTCCTATCACTTTATTGTTTGAATAGAGTTCGATTTGAGGATCTAAATCAAGAAATTCAGCAATCGTTTGTACTTTGACATTCAGCGTGACGCTGTCTTTGTCTTTTTCTTCTTTGTCTTCTTCTTCTTTGTCTTTGTCTTTAACTTTTTCTTCTGTATCTTTATCTTCTTCAAATTCGACTTTGTATGTAAAAGTGCCATCATGGATTGCGCGAAGTTCATCTTCTACTTTTGCAATCTTAACTGGCTCTTCCTCCATTGGTGAATACTTATCTTTAAACTGGGCATAAAAAGACATATATAATGGAGGACTCATGGATGTTTGGTCTTTTAGTCGTTTCAGATAATTAGGAAGCGCACTATTTTTAATATTATAATTTTCATATTTGGCATTTAAGTAATAGATATAGTTATCCCCATTTGAAGCAAACGAAAATTGTTCCGGATCGGCAACCATTCCATTCACTTCAAAATAAACTTCATCATGTTCTTCAACTAATTGATTGTAACGATTATAAACATCTCTATTTTTAGAGGCATCCAAATAGGAAATATACTCAAATGCTTCAGCGATCGCCATATCTTCTGTTTTCAATGTGAACAAGGCGACAATAAAAGTCCAAATCGCTAAAACAACCGAGATTACCACGAGAATGATCGCCAGTATAACGATAACTATCGCGATGATCAATAGCGCCTTGATTGTAATCACTAAAAAAATCAGCGTAATGAGGATCCCGATAATCGTTAAATCTCCCTTTTCATCTCGCCCACCAAGCATTTTCATAGCCGCTTCTTTTGCTTGCCCTTTTGGTGACAGCTTTTGAGCCATATCTAAAAATTTTGACGCTGATTTTTTTTTACCTAGAAATTTCTTGAAGAACCCACCCTTTTTGCCGACGCCTTTTGTAGGATTTACATAGACAACTTTCGTCTTTTTACCCTTACCAAAAATATTGTACCATTTTTTTTTGGTGGATTTCACTGAATCTTGAGGTGCAAATCCTTTTTGATCTTTGTAAGCAGTGTAGCTGTAAGGGGTACTATCCTTAGAAGAACGAGCAACCAAATTGCCTTTTTTTGTTTCTTCTGCTACTTTTTTTAACTGTTCTTTTTTTAGCTGTTTCTTTTGCACATTCACTTTTGGTTGATCTGTCGACTGTTTTGTTCCCTGGATGTTATTCTGACTTTTTGAATCAGATCGTAATTCCTGTCGCACTTTTTTTTGATCATTTTTGCGTTTTAGGCCTAAAACTTTACGGAACCTATTTTTAGCTAATACGACGGTTTTATTACCAAATTCTTCAACGTCTCGTTTTATTTTTGAAATTTGTTTCTTAGTCAGTTTAATCTTTTGTTTCCCTTGTTTAATGACTCTTTTTAAACGAGATTTTTTTTTAATGATTGGTAGTTTATCATTTCTATGGACAATTATCGTTACTTTAATTGTCTGATTGTTTTTAAGAATCGCTTTTGTTAGTTCTGAACTTTTTTTTTGGTCTTTGATGAGACCTTTGGTTTTTTCTAATCCTGTGCTGATAATACTATTTTGTGATTCCTGCTGTTCGTTATTGGGTTCATTCAAATCGGGCACTGTGACGTATCCTTTCTGATTCCATTTTCGTTTTAGTCTTCACCAGGTTTGGTTGACATCATCTTATACAACTGCGTATCTTTCGGAAAATGATCATAAAAAGGTAAAGTTGTATCGCCAAATACCATCAGTCCATAACCTTCTGGTGAATTCACAACAAATTTTTCTTGTTCTTCTGAGATATCAAATAACCGGACTAATTGTGAACGGTCAGATTTTGCTTGATTGAGCATCATGACGAAATCACTATTTGAAAGCATCCGCCGCGCAAGGTCCGAAAGTAAAAGTGTCTCCACATTCTGTGTAATCCCAGTTGGAATTGCCCCCCACTTTCTGGCACGACTCCATAATTCAAAGAAATAATTTTCAGAATACTCATTTGTAAACAGTAATTGCATTTCGTCGATATACAACCAGGTCCGAACGCCTCTTTCCCGGTTGGTAGTGATCCGATTCCAGACTTGGTCCAACACGATCAACATCCCCATTGTTTTGAGCTGTTTCCCTAAATCTTTGATATCATAAACAACGAGCCGTTTGGTAATATCGACATTTGTTTCAGAGGAGAATACTGACAAACTTCCTTCGATATAAATTTCCAAGTCCGTCCTCAATTGGTGCGCTTCTTCTTCCTCTTGCTCTTGTAAGATGTGGTAGAAATCTACAAAAGTTGGCATCCGATCGCTAACCGTTTCATACGTTCGACGACATACACGGTCGATCAACGTTTTCTGGGTAGAGGTTAGCCCCAATGCACCGCCAATGATCAAGTCGAACAATGAAATCAAAAACTCCGACTTTAAAACAACCGGGTCACTATCATCTCCATAGTTTTCGTTGATATCCATTGGATTGATCGTGGTAGCGGAATCACTAGCGATCTTGATAATCTCACCATTAAAATTTTTACCGATAACGGAATACTCACGTTCAGGATCAATAATGATGACTTCATCTTCGGCATCACGCAATAGTACATTTACGATCTCACGCTTCACCGAGAAACTTTTACCAGAACCAGGAGTTCCTAGAACAAATCCATTGGGTGCTTTTAATAATTTCCGGTCAAGAGATAAAATATTCTTTGAAATAGCATTTACGCCATAATATTTCCCATTTTCTTGAATTAGATCTGAAATAGTAAACGGCACAAATATCGCAGTGCTGGCAGTCGTTAGTGTTCGATCCAATGGCAATATATTATTTCCTAAAGGTAAGGTTGCGTTCAGCCCAGCCTCTTGCATAAATTCTAACTCGATGATCTTAAATCCAAATTGTCGACCAATAGAAGATACCTCGTCATGTACTTCTGTTAATTTTTCAACTGTTGGGGCATGGAAATGGATACTTCCAGTCATTGAATAAAGCTTTTGACCCTTATTCTGTAAATCATCAACTAAATTTTTCGCTTCTGTTAGCGAATAAGTCAAATCATAGGAAAGCATTTCAAAATCGTAGCCGTTTTGTAGGGCTTTTTTCTGTTCATCCACTTTTTGTTGTTCCATAAAAGCTAATTTGGTCTTCACTAAGTCAAATGCTTCATCTTGCTCAAGTGGCTTGATATGTAATGTAATCACCAACTCTTGAGGGATTTCTAACAGTTCAAAAATAAAAGTATCTGCTAGTTCCGATGGATATTCTTGCAAATAAACGGTTTTGGCATAATGATCATCCATTTTCAAGTAGTTTTTATTTTGTTTCAGTTCAATCACTTCTGGTAGGATATCCTCAATCTCTGGTTCTTCCTTATCACTTTTTGTTAATAAGATATCAGACAAAATTGTCAACATCTGTTTTTTCTCAAGACGGTTGATCCTACTACCTAATCGACTCGCAAACATTGCAAAGCGATCTACAACCATTTCCAGCTCTTTATGAGCAAGTTTTTCTGTTTGATGTTGCTGGATGAAGGTAAACAAAATCCGTTTCTTATAGCCATTTTTTTCTTCATCCAGTTTTCTGGAAATAACATCATTCATTTCTACGCGATAAGGATCTAAAAAATCATTCTTTTCTTGGTAGTAGAGAATTGATTGCAATTCACTCAACGGTCGTTTCTTTTTGTAGACAGTTAACTGTAGCTGGGTTTTACTACTTAAAGAATTAAGGAAATCACAATATTGCGAGAAAATCTCAATCTGATTCTCTTCTGATGAAAGCTGATAGTTGATATCTTCTAATTCGACTGTGATGGAGTACGTATTATCATCCAGTTGACAAACACCGCTGGGAAAAATTGATTTAAAGTAAAAAGTATCGCGCAAAAAATCCACATCTTGTGGATTTTTTTTCTGTTGTTTCTTTATATTTTTAGAAGTCTTCTTTAAATTTTTATGATTATTCTTTATTTTTGACTTTAATTTCATCATCGTTCTTGTCCGCCTAATTCTTTACTTTCTGACATGTCTTGCTGACCATCATTCTTTTTTCGTTTCTTTTTTCTAGTTCCTGTCGAAATATGGTATTTAAAAAATTGCTTAACATAAACTTCAAATGATAAGCCATTTCGTTTGAACCATCCAAAAGACACGATTGGAATAGAGGCAATGATCATCAACCAACTGATGATTTCGATTGGCATTTTTAACCATGCAATGAATATCAGTGCGATCGCGACATTTACCCCGCCAGCAATACAAAGACACAATAATTGTTTTAGATTCATTCCTGCTATTACTTTTTCTTTGTATTCTTTGATATCTTTTGGAACTTTTACTTCTATTGCCATATCTCCCCTCCTTATGATGCAGATATTAGTGTTTTGGCCATCCTTTAGTTTTATTGATAGCTAGTAAGATTCCAATCATATAGATCGTTAATCCTAAAATAATCCCAAACATATGGGTGCCAACGTCTTCCATTATTCTCATGAATAGCATTGGATATGTAACTAAAACCAGGGCGATAAAGGTTGACTGCAACCCCGTGGCGGCAAAATTTTTAAAGAAGCCTTTGGTCATAGCAGAAAATTCTTGGCTTGGTAGAGCCCCCATCGGAATTGGTGCCATCGCGCTAAAAATATAAAGCTCCATAAATCGTAAATAAATCGTTACCTGAATCAACGTCCGTACAACAAGTGACACTAAAAATAGAATGAACATAATTAATAGCACAGCGATTTGTGACCAGAAGTCTAGATCATTTACCGCCTGTTCTACTCTTGCTGCTACATTCGCTACAGTTTTTTCGTCACCTACTTGTAAAATTTTATACGTTAAATTAGAAGTAATCACTATGATTCCGTCTAACAAAACTTGGATTTTTAAAATAACCACATAACAAATCGCAAATTTAATAAATGATTTGATGATCATTTCAAACCCAAGCATTGGTGCTCCTCCAGCTCCCTCAACCTTAAGTGAAATTTTTTGAAATTCCAAAAGAATAAAGATGGCTAAAATAGACAATGAAAGCGGAATAACAACTAGTTCCTGTAAATCTACTACTAATTTATATGCATCATACATGTATCCTGATAGATTCTTACTCAGAGTGTATTTTAAATCATCTCCATTCAAATAAAACATGATTTGATTAAAGAGCCACATTATCGCTGATGTCATAAATTAAATCCTGCTTTCAGTGTATTATTGTAAAAGTGAAGAGAAATCAAATTGAGTTGCGAACCAGCCTGCAGCGACTAAAATCAATCCACCACCGACAATTTGCCAAATTCCTTGCTGTAATTGCGGACCATTTTTATCTTTTAATGCACCAGCTAAAATGACCGTTCCCCAAATTAGCCAAAGACCTCCACCTACTAAAGTGAAGTTTGATACTAAACTAAAAACTTTTTCTAATAAAGCTGCATCTTTCATTTAAACATTTCCCCTTTTTTGAGTTATTTATTATTTGTTACTACTTTTAGTATATGGTAATTTTTCAACCGATGTTTGCCAGTTATTTCTAAGTTGAGAAATTTTAGAAACTCCCTCTCTCAAATTTTATAATTGACTAATTTAGTCAATATATGTAAGAGGTCTTTATCAAAAAGCAGACTAGCTGAGAAGAATAGTTACTCTAAAAAATTTTAAAATTCGTTATTTTGGACACAATAGATTGATTCATCTACAAAACTTGGAACATCTATCCATTTTTTTCAAATAAATGCACAGCGCTTAAGAATTGATTCCTGAAAATAAGTCGAAAAATCAAAAATGCTCAAAATAACAAGAAGCCACTTTTGGATTCACCATGATTTCCGAGTGCCAGACAGTCCTTATATCATCTTCTACTAGTTTCACTCAGCATCATTGACAAGGATTAAATTCCTAATAATTACATATGTATGTTACGTAGTGGACGGTGTAGAGAGATTACGTTCATACATATATGAGTCTGTCACATCCCCTAATTTTTTATAGTTTTTATGTTTGACAATGTCATATTTTTCAGAGAGGAAAGGATTTGCTCCACGTATTTTTAAAATACATTGTTGCCCTTTCAAACTGGCTACTTCATCGGGGTCCATCAAATTACGCCCCAACTTTTGGAAACTTTCATTGAATGATCCATTTGAGCCTTTAGTGACACTGATATTTCTTTGTTCGATCGTTTCTTTACCTAAAAGTTTAGAAATATATTCATGCGTACTTTGTTCCATCCCACCTAAATATAAAAAGACGTCACTCGTACCAATAATGGTTTCCCAAGTATCTTTATACAACGTTTTTAACTGACTAATATTTTGTAAGATCACATTTGTTGAGATTTCTCGACTTCGAATAACCGAAATAACTTTCTCAAAATCCGGAATTTGACCAATATTGGCAAATTCATCTAGAATACAGCGAACATGACATGGTAAGCGTCCTTTATAAATATTATCTGCTTTGTAGACCAACATATCAAAGAGCTGTTGGTACATCATACTGGCTAAGAAGTTAAAACTGGTATCTGTATCTGGCAGTAAGATGTACAAAATCGTTTTCCGATCCCCAATGGTGTCCAATTCTAATGTATCTTTAGAGACCAAGTCTTTGATACTAGGAATATCAAACGGAGACAATCTTACCCCTAAACTAACTAAAATACTCTTGGTCGTCTTATCCCCTGATAGTTTGAAAATTTTATATTGCGCAACCGCGAAGTTTGTTGGATCTTTCTCTTCTAACTCATTGAACAGCACGTCTAAAGGACTGACGAATCCAGGAACATTTTCGTCAATATCTGCTAGACGTACCAATTCAATCACATTTCCTAATGTGCGATCTTCTTCAACGACTTCTTGGATCAAATAGCTAAAAATCGCCATTAATAAAGCAGTCTCTGCCTTTTCCCAGAAATCATCGCCACCTTTTTTATCAGGGTTTGAAGTGTTTTTAATCAAATTATTTACGATTTTTAGAATATCGTCTTCCGTTCTTATGTATTTAAATGGATTGTAGTGATGGGTGTCACGCCGATTGATCAAATCAAAGACTTTGATATTGTAACCAGCTTCCTCAAACATTTTTCCTGTTTCCATCAATAACAATCCTTTGGAATCACTGACTACATAGGAAGAATGCATTTGCATCAGATTCGGTTTTACATAAAATCGTGTCTTACCACTACCTGCTCCTCCAACCACAACGACATTTTTATTACGGTTAAAATTATCTTTGCCAGTAATTTTCATTCGTCCTGACAGGGATAAACTCTCTGTTTTAGTCAATATGATATTAAAACTCTTTTTCTTCGCCAAAAATGGTTTGATATCTCGAAATTTCCCCCATTTTGCACTTCCATATTCTTCATTTGGCCGTACTTTTTTTTCATCAAACGTTTTGTATAATACTAGTAATCCATAAGAAAGAACAAAAGCGAACCCTCCCAGTAATGACTTTACGTTAAATGAGAATTGAAAGGAAAAACTAGCTATTTCACCAACTGCGTGAAGAAAAGATCTAGCTATTTTTTCCACAAATGTTACGGTTGTATTTTGATTAATCGTAAATAAAAAAAATGTACGATTCCCTATATACATTAATGTACTCACCACAACTACGTGGACTACCCATAAAACATATTGAGACTTTCTCAAGTGTTTGTTCATCCCTTTCGTTACTTAATTTGAATATAGCGTTTATGTGATATTATCCCTAACGTCCGTAGCCCTCCGATCGCTGGTGATCATTTTTACTGCTCACTGATGCTCGTCCACTAGATTGTTTTTCATTAGTTGGATTATTCAGTACTCTACTAACAGAATCCCTTAATCTTACTTTGTCAGTTTCTGTCTGTTTATTCAAAGTAGAAATGGAAGATATACTCGTCCGATTTAATTCTTGTTCTTTCGTTTTTTGGCTCGTCTGCGTTTTCTGTTTTTCAGCTGTTTGCTTTTCATTGTCTATCTGAGCCACTCGTGCTACTCGCGTATTAAAGTCAGGGGTAAGAGAATGGTGCTGTCCTAGTTCTTGCACTTTAGCTGAGCGTTCGGTAAATAACTGTTCACGCTTCGCATTTTCTCGATTAGCTAATCGATTTTGCAGGGGTTTCAATAAGTATTTATCAGCAACCCACACACCTAGCAACGTAAAAAGGGCAGGAACTGCTATAGCTGCTACTGAAGCAATAAGTGTACCAGAAATCGCTGGAAGAGCTGCGGTTAACAGTAAAGGTAAGCCGAAAGTAGCTAACCCAACAAATAGGGCGACTCCAATTAACGTTTTCACTTTATTTCTCCATAAACGTTTGGCGAAATTGGTTGTCGTCATCAATGCCGCATTTTTTACTCGAGTAGCAAACGGCAACCGCTGTCCGTTAGCATCCAACCCTTTTTTCAGATTTTGGTTTTCTTCTGATGAACGCTTTTCAGAATGGGCAATATCGAATGTTTCTTTTATTTTCTTTCCGATTGGAACAAAGGTTTTAGCGTTAAGATTACTTAATTTTTCCTTACCAAATTTATATGGTCTAGCCACTACTTTACCGACTGGTTTTAAAGGTCGACCAATTGTTCTAGCTGTCGAGCGCACAGATTTTCCGATGGATTTAAAAGGTCTAGCAATTGTTTTTGAACCTTTTTCTAGCGCTGCCACTGTCTTAGGAAATCTCTCCTTAGCAAATCGTTGGACTCTCTTGGAAGTACGTGGAATGATTTTAGGTACGGCATTTACTAAACGTTGACCGACATAACTACCAATAATCACGCCTCTTAACCAGTTGACTACAGCGGATCCATGTAATAATTGTGTGCCAGTAGGCATTAGCGGAAGAGCGCCAGCCATCGCACTAAAAAACGCCATCGGTGCAACCCACAGTACTTGTCTTGCTAAAAACAAATAAAATGAAGGGCGGGTCAGCACCTGATACCATTTCTTTTTAAGATCTTTATAAGTAATTTCTTTTAACTCTTCGGCTTTTCCTTTCAATTCTGCCGTATCTTGCTTAACATTTTCGAGTTCCTTAGCTAGCACCTGAGGATCCTTTGGCTGTATCTCTTCTAAAAATTCAGCTAATTTTTTTTCATCGCCAAGAATTGTCTTTAAACCTTCACATAGTGTTTTATTTTTAGTAAGATCGATTTCTATCTTAGATCTTGCTGCTTTAGACTTCTTCGATTGATCAAGGAAAAAATTATTGTACGGTCCATATTTTTTTAATTCTTCATCGTGCTTTATCTTTTGTTCGACAAACGCGACCTGAGATCGTAATCTTTCTACGTATGCTAACTTTAGATCCTCAACCGAAACTGATTTTCTCACACTATCTGTTTCATCTAATGTACTGTTGACGTTTTCCGGCATAGAAGTTTGGTTCATGTCACCTTCTGATACTGAACGTAAATCTGAAGAATCCTTTGGTAGTGGAACTTGATTTGTAAGATTATTTATTTCTGAATCGCTATTGGGTGTAGACGGTTGGTCTAAGGAATCTCCTGGTATTAAAACTTGGTTTGTAAAACTGCTTAATTCTGGAAATTTATTGAGTTCAGCAGTTTGATTTGTAATTTCCTTTGATAAACTAACTTGACCATTAACATAACGCAATTTAACTCTTGGTATAAGAATTCGGTCAAATTGGTCAAAACTATGACTTGGTATAGACTGTTCCGTCATTACTCCGGGAGCCGAATTTCTACGAACTAACTTGTCATGAGTCTTTAAATCTTGAGTTGTAGATAATGATGATAGTACACGTTCTGAATTGGTTAAATTCCGTAACTTTCCAATGTAACGCAATGGAATATCATATTCAAACCTTTGAAATTTGTCAAATTGTGTATCATCAAATGGTTTTTTCTCTGGATCTAACTCAAAATCTGATAATTTTAAATGCCGTTCATGAAGACTGTCATCATATATGGGTGAAGATGTTTCTCGATCTTCTGAACGTAATGGAGATTCAGATGGCGTAGTGAGTTCTGGTGCACTATTTCGGCGACCTTTATCTGTTTGTTCTCTATGTACTTCATGTAATGTGTGACTAACTGATCTAGATCTTGCTATTCTATTTGGTCTACGCTCCTCTTGTTGGCTAAGTCCATGAATAAAATTTGCTTTAGGACCTTTCCGGAGCACGAGGGAGTCTTTTTCTTCTATATTAAATTTATTGATTAGATTTTTCACATGGCCAGGGACAGGTCTATCATTTGCCGAATCCTTTTCTGATACACTATTTGCGAGACTATTAGTAGCTTGAATTTCAGGCTTAGCTTGCTTTCGCAAATCGTCTTCTGATCGATTGAAAGAATTATTCGTTTGCTGCTTGTTTCCTTGTGGTAGATTACTTCCATTTTTATTAGGTGTTTTTACTGATACTGTTTGGTCGGGTTTTGACTCTCCATTCTTTTCAAACGTCGAAACTATTTCTGATACATTACTTAGGCGATTGATAGATTTAGTTTCAGGTTTTGCTTGATCTCGCAAAACGACTTCTGATTCATCGAGAGAATGATTCGTTTGCTGCTTATTTCCGTTTGGTTTAGACACTTCTTGTTGGCTATGTCCTTGAGCGAATGTTATTCTAGGACCTTTCTGGAGCTCGGGAGAGGTTTCTTTGTTGCTATTAAATTGATTGATTATACTTTGCACATCGCCACTGACAGGTCTATTATTTGCCGAATCCTTTTCTGATGCACCATTTGGGAGACTATTAGTAGCTTGAATTTCAGGCTTAGCTTGTTTTCGCAAACCAACTTCTGATTCATCGAGAGAATGATTCGTTTGCTGCTTATTTCCGTTTGGGTTAGACACTTCTTGTTGGTCTTGTTGGCTAAGTCCTTGATTGAATTTTATTCTAGGACCTTTCTGAAGCTCGCGAGAGTCTTTTTTTTCGCTATTAAATTTATCGATTAGCCCTCGCACATTGCCACTGTAAGGTCTAGCATTTGCCGAATCCTTTTCTGATGCACCATTTGGGAGACTATTAGTAGCTTGAATTTCAGGCTTAGCTTGTTTTCGCAAACCAACTTCTGATTCATCGAGAGAATGATTCGTTTGCTGCTCATTCTCTTTTGATAGATTACTATTACTTAGGCGATTGATAGATTCAGGTTCAGGTTTTACTTGATCTCGCAAATCGACTTCTGATCGATTGAAAGAATTATTCGTTTGCTGCTTGTTTCCGTTTGGTAGATTACTTCCATTTTTATTAGGTGTTTTTACTGATACTGTTTGGTCGGGTTTTGACTCTCCATTCTTTTCAAACGCTACAACCCTTTCTGATACATTCATTTGGTCTTGATTTTGTTCTAATACACTCCCCCTATCCTGTCTTTTTTTCCTCCTTATAGTGGCTGTCTCTACGAGAACTTTTTTCGCCTTGTCCTTTCTGTTTTCTACTTCCTCCCTCGTAATATCAACTGCAGTAGCTTTTGCATACATCTCTTCCAAAGTATCCGTTTTTATTATTTCAAAATTCTCAGTTCTCATGAATTCTTTAACAAGCTTCTTAATTTTATCAACAATCACAGCATCTGTTATTGTTTGGCCTCTAACCTTATCTAGCGTATTTGGCGTATTTGACATCTCTTGCATCATTTTTTGATTTTTCTGACTAACATTATTTAATTCATTTAATTTTTTGTTACAATCTGCTACTTCGTTTCGTTTGTGCCGCTTAAGCCCAGTAAGTTGTTGTTTCGATTGACTGATCTCACTAGCTAATATTTCGGCCAGATCTTTATTCTCAAAGTACTTCGTTTTTTCATCTATTGCGATGGCTCCAAGATAATCATTACTTTCATGACTATTATTAGATAAAAAAACGTCCTTTGTTTCTAATTTTTCTATTGTGGCCTTATCCCTTTCATGCTTTACGATCTTCGTTTCTTGTTCCTTTTCTAATACATTAATTTTTTGTTGAAGTTGCTCCCCACTGATTTTTCCCTCGGCGTGTTCGATTCTTGCTTCATACTCAGTTTTTTCACTTTGTAATTCAAACACTTTACGATCCCCAGCCATCCGTTGAAGTACTTCAAATTTAAAGTCATCTAACATATCTTGCACTTTTAAAAGTGCAGTCTTTTCTCCATGATTCTCTTGGATTGGCTTTTCACAAAGAGTAAAGACATTTTCTTTTTTGACAGAAAACGACGATGCTTCTTTGATAAACTCTGACTTTAAATTAGATTTATTTTGCCATTCACCGGTTTCGTTCTCCAATATATTCTTTCTTACCAAGTAGTTCATTCCTCCTCCATCCTTCTTGGATCATTCTACTAGATCTATTCTAATTGCATAATAACGCAATTTATTAAATCTGATGTGCAATTTCACTACGACCGTTGTTTATTTGGAAACCATTTGTTAGTCTATTTTTAGTATCTATACTGGTTTTTACTGCTCCCGTAGTGGCATCTTTCATACTCTTTTTGTCATCTACTTGTTTATCTGATACTCCCACAGGATTTTGTTGTTGCGCCACTGTCCAAATTGGTTGTAATTTTGAAACTTGTTTATCAATTGGTTGTAATTCTGGAACTTGTTCATCTTTAAGTAATGGGACCTTATCTGTTTCTTGGCTTAGGTCTTGTTTTTCTTTGGCCAATGCCTTTCTTTCTTGCCGTTTATTCCATTTTTTCTTAAGAACTTTATATCCTTTTCGAAGGTTAACCCCAGTCCATTTTACTGCTATCCAAAGCTTATCCCCAGTCCACTTCGCTACTTCCCAAGTCAATTTTAATAATTTCACAGTCAAAAATCCCAAGCCCCCAAATAGACAACATAAAAGAAACAACATACTACGATCTTCAGAATCCATCACTTTTTCCTCCTTTAAATTTTTTTATTTTTTTGTTTATTTTAATCATACCTGACTTTCTAGCTGGCTCCATCCTATTTTTTCCAAAAAATAAAAAAAGATGGCACTCGTAAAAGTTGTCCTTAGGAAGAATATAAACACGCCTCAAAATTCGACCAAAAAATTGGCGTTGGCACTTTTGAAATTTTTAAAATATCCGCATTGATTCGTTCAAAATTCAGGGAGAGATCTGTTAGTATCAAGTCATATTGATTCAACACCTGGTAATCAATTGAAAAGATATCTTGTTCATAAATATCAATCTTCTTAAAAAAAGGATACTTGTTTAAAATAATATTTTTATAAAGTAAAGCAACACCAATTTCCTGTGTACTTAAAACCAGAATCGACTTTTCTTTCACTTGTGGTTCGATCATATGTACTAATTGATTGGAAGAAATAAGTAATTCCAAAAATAAGTCTTTATGTAATAATTCACTTTTTTCAATAAAGCTCAGTTCTGCAACTTCTAGCGAATGATGATACGCTTGCCAAATCTTAGGATTGTTTTGCATCACTTTTTGATAAAATATATCCGCATAACTGACTTTAAAGATCATTAATTCTTTATAAAAATTGATAAAGTCAGATAAGTAGTCGATGGTTCTTTTACTGACCGATCCTTCAATATTAAGTAAATAATAAAAATGAGTAAGAAAAGTTTCAATTTTCTTAGGCATGATTGTCTGGCGATTAGTATCTGTTGTAAAGAGCAAGCCGAAATAGGAACTTAAGACATTTGCTACATTATTTCTAGTTACATTAAACTTATATTTTTGACTCATCAACGTTGTAAAGACCGTATCTTTTTGAATTACTGTTAAAAGCTCAGTGACAACCATTTCTTTATTCTCCAACTCATCTTCCGGTACAAAGTGCTTGTGACCTATACGAATGATCGAAAGAAAAATGTAATACACCGAATAAATAATTTTAGGAGCACTAGCCGTTTTATTTTGTGCTTTGAGACACCTACGTATTAATTGATAGATAGAATCAAAATAAGCAAACTCTTGTATTCGATACATCTCTTTAAACATGCATGCAAATAAACGTCTAATTTCCGTTTCATTGCCAACTACCATTAATTTTGCTTGTAAATCGATCTGAATATTTATGGTCTCTGTAAAAAAATAATTGTTTATTTTTGACACAATCCTGCGAATACTTGTTTTACTCAAAAATAAAGATTGAGAAATTTCAGTTAGTGTTGGTTCGTATATGACTATGTATTTTAGTATTTTGACATTAATTGAATTATTCAGTATTTTAACAAAAATATCATCTAAATTGACATTGTTCGGTATCGTCAAACTTACTTCTTTGTGATTATTTACCTCAATATGAACAGGAAAATAGGAATCATTGAAGTGTTCAATATCAGCAATTAGTGTTTTATCGGTAATTGTCAGCTTCCTTGCTAGTTTGTTAAGATTGGAAGACCTAGTATTTAACAAATAAAGTAAGGTAACTTGCCTTTCTAATTGCTTTTCAAGTAACCCCATAAGTACAAAACTCCCTTCTATTAAACATCATGTAAGAGTATCGTACAGTCAATTCCTTTAATTTCCCGTATGTTTTTTTCTAGTTTTAGAAATTTAAGTTCTCAAAAATATTTGAATTGTGTTAAAATATAAAATTTAAAAATCCAATCATATAGAATATATCTATTCCATTTTTTAAATAACAATAACTAAATACAATAATAACCAATGTAACAAATAACCATTAACGATTTACTATAAAGTTAATAAAAAACAAGTATAGAAATTTATAAAAAAAACACTAACATAACAAAAATATATGATAAAATAATTTATATACCATAAGAGAAAGGTGGGAGGAAGCGATTTCTAAGATTTTGAAATCCAAAATGATGATGAAAGAACTTAATATACTGGAAAAAACTTCAGAAAGACAAGTCAAGTTAGCATTACTTCTGGGTATGTCATCAATTGAGTGCAACACGCTAACAAAGCAATTAAATGTGACAAAAAAAACATTATTAAGTGACATTGTTTTTTTTAACCACACCTATTCACCTGTTGTCGTTAAAATTGATCAGTATCAAATCATAACATTAAAAATGCCTAATGATATGAATCTGGAAGACTTAATCAAAAAAATACTAAATCATTCTACGAACGTTCAAATCTTAAAAACGATTTTTATTAATGAACCTGTTTTGTCAAAACTCGCTGAAACATTATTTTTAAGTGAAACCAGTATTCGGCGAATTATTTTTAAAATCAATGAATATTTTTCTGAAAGAAACTGGCCAATCATGATCAAAGTTGCTTCTCAGTTACAAATTACAGGTGACGAAAGTTTTATACGGCATTTTTTTTGTAGCATGTTTCGTGAAATTTATACCCCGCAGCAACTACCACATTTTGACTATATATTTGACTTGTTACAACGTTATCATAATAAAAACCATACGTTTTCTTCAGTAAGTACATATAAGTTAATTTTAAATAGTTACTATTTTTATACGTCCATTATTCGTATCGGACAACGACACATAATTGATTACCCTTTAAAAAAAGAAACCGAAAGTGAACGATTATTTTTTGACTTATTGACAAAAAGTACCGTTCTTTGTTCGATCATTGAAAAGAAATATAATTTTAGTATTACAAAGTCAAATGTCCATAACCTATTAAGTTCATATAGTCATTTATATTTTTTTAATTCAAAAAATGATGAATTAATGGAGCAAAAGAAATTACAAAATTTAGTTCATAGTTTTTATCGTTATATGGGCATAGATATTACCTTATCTCCTAATGACATACAAAGACTAAATGACTTTATCCATTTTAATGAACGATTGCAATCCTTTAAGACGACATACATAGATCTTTTATCACAAACATTTATCAAAGAATCAGAAAAACTATTATCAGCTTATGAAAAGTCAATCGAACAAGCCGGTTTGACTGAAATCAAAGAAAACCAATTACTTTATGAAGAATTATTTTTAGAACTGATTACATTATCTCCACAATTATTATCAACACTCCTTCCTTATAAAAAACATTTATCCATCGTCATTGTTTCTTATCAGGAAGAACGGATTTTGTCTTTCTATAAACAACTGCTGTTAAAAAAATTTCCGTCGTTATATAAAATTGATATGTATCAAGAAAATATTTTCTCTGTTGATTATGTGAAAATCAATCAATATGACCTAATTTTAACTGATATCGAGCTAAATCAAACGAAGATCTCGACTAATATGTTAAAAATATCAAAAATTCCCACTTCTGCTTTTTGGAGCAACCTAAAAGAACTTCTTTATGCATAAGGGAGTTACATCATTGCTCGTTTAACATCGGTATCACAGCATAAAACTATAGTGCGAGTCCAAAGTTAGTCTAAAAACTAACTTTGGACTCGCACTATAGTTATACTTTCTATCGCATAGTAACAAACTCTTCTGCACCAGTTGGATGGATAGCGACCGTATCATCAAAATCTGCTTTTGTCGCGCCCATTTTAATTGCAACAGCAAAACCTTGTAACATTTCATCGACACCAATACCAATTGCATGTAAGCCAATGATTTTTTCTTCTTCTCCTACGCAAATCAATTTCATCTCACATTTTTGACGATAGTCATTCAATGCAAAATACATAGGTGTAAATCGTGAACGATAAACTTTGATCTGATCACTTCCATAGGTAGCCAATGCTTCATCTTCTGTTACACCGATCGTTGCAATTGGTGGATGGGTAAATACAACTGTTGGTACTAAGTGATAGTCTAGATAAGAATTTTCTTTCCCATTAAATAGCCGTTCAGATAAACGGCGACCTGCAGCAATTGCCACTGGTGTCAAATCAATTTTACCGATCACATCTCCCACCGCAAAAATATGTGGATCTGTGGTATTTTGATATTTATCAACTTTTATAAAACCACGTTCATCTAATTTTACTTGGGTATTTTCTAATCCTAATTGATCGGTATTAGGCACTCGACCTCCTGCAAACAATACACAATCACCAGAGAGTCGTTCACCATTTTCAAATACAACTGTATACTCATTGTCGTTTTTGATGATTTCTTTAGCTATATGTCCAGCGTAAGTTTTGATCCCAGCTTCTTGATACATCTCAACTAAGTTATCAGATAGCATTTTATCAAAAGTTCGTAATGGACGTTCTTTTCGATACGCCCACATTACCTCACTACCTAGCCCGTGTAAAACACCAGAAAGTTCTGCGGCAATATAACCTGCTCCTAAAACAATTGTCCGTTTTGGCAATTCTGTCATCTCAAAGAAGCCATTTGAATCAATTGCATATTCGCCACCAGGGATCGTCATTTTGCTAGGCTTACCACCAGTTGCAATCAGAATTTTTGTTGCTTGATAGGTTTCCCCATTTACTTCCACGGTTTGACTGTCTATAAAGGTAGCATATCCTTTAATTGCATCCACTTGATTACTATCCAAGCCACGTTGATACGCACCATGTAAAAAGTCAATATATTTCTCACGCTTTTCAACTAACTCTCTAAAATCTACTTTTTTTACATCTGCTTGGATCCCATAACTTGAAGCATCTCGTTCCATTGTTTCTAGAATCGTGCTGGCTTGCCACATTACCTTTTTGGGTACACAACCAACATTCACACAAGTCCCACCAAGTTCATTTCCTTCAATTAATAAAACTTTTGCACCGTGCATTCCGGCACGATTCGCAGAGGCGATCCCTCCAGAACCACCACCGACAACTATATAATCATACGTTTTCATGCTATGCCTCCTAATTTAAGAAGATGCTTGCTTTTCTTCTTACTTTGGATAAATTTTCAAGAAAAATTTCTTCTCTACTCTTTTTATCCTTACAAAAAATAAGTTTAACACGTTTAAACA
Organism: Enterococcus sp. C63; assembly: GCF_040887215.1. Classification (NCBI taxonomy): domain Bacteria; kingdom Bacillati; phylum Bacillota; class Bacilli; order Lactobacillales; family Enterococcaceae; genus Enterococcus; species Enterococcus sp. C63. The sequence goes on from NZ_JBFOFI010000008.1 coordinate 174,143, forward strand.
GATAATATAACTTTGATGCTTTATTTTTATTCGATTGATTAGCGTATGCTTTTATTTTCTTTTCCGAATCATATCTCCTGGTTTTACAGGTTGTGTCACTGGCATAGTTAAAATCATCATCGGATTTGGTGCCCGGTCAATGGATTCATCTTCTTCATTGTACATTACCTCAACCGTTTGGCTAAAATGAGTGAATCCTGGACCATAAAATTCGATCTCATCTCCCACAGAAAATAGATTTCGTTGACGGATCGTTGCAATTTTGGTTTTTTCATCATAAGACATTACTTCACCTACAAATTTATAAACAGGGATCTTACGACGTTCCCCAAATAATTGTTCATTTTCTGTTGGTGTATTGTAATAAAATCCTGTAGCAAGTTCCCGTTGTGCCACTTTCCATAACTCATCAATCCACTCCTGCTTGCAGACATAATTTTCAGGGTCTTCCATATAACTGTCGACCGCAGCTTTATAAACATTAGAAACTGTAGATACATAGTGGATTGATTTCATTCTTCCTTCAATCTTAAAGCTATCTACCCCATTTTCAATCAATTCCGGGATATGCTCGATCATCGACATATCTACTGCACTCATTGAAAATTCTTCTTCTATTTCGCCGTTTTCTGTCAGATGATTTCTTTCTTGGCCAAAAGGCATATCAAATAATCCATATTTCCAACGACAAGATTGTGAACAGCCCCCACGATTAGCATCACGCATTGACATGTGATTAGATAAGGTACAACGGCCAGAATAAGAAATACACATCGCACCATGGATAAAGGCTTCAATTTCCACATCCGTATTTTTACGAATCTCAGCCACTTCTTCCATAGAAACTTCACGAGCTAAAACGACACGCTCTAATCCTTCTTCTTTCCAAAATTCAAGAGTTTCAAAGTTAGTGGCAGATGCTTGTGTCGATAAATGGATCGGTAAGCCCGGTGCTTCTGTCGCACATATTTCAATCAGCGCTGGATCTGAAACAATTACGGCAGAAATTCCGACATCACGTAATTGACGGAAAAATTCCCCAGCACCTTCTTCATTTCCTTCATGTGTCACCATATTTGCAGCAACATATACTTTTGCGTTATGTGCTTTTGCAAAAGCTACGCCTTCAGCCATCTCTTCATAGGTAAAGTTACCTGCGCGACTTCTTAGTCCATAAGCATTTCCGCCAATATAGACTGCATCTGCGCCATAATGAATCGCTGTCTTTAATTTTTCAAGTGTCCCAGCTGGAGCTAAGACTTCGGGTCGTTTCAATTTTCTTTTTGTTGTCATTTTTTCTCGTCATACTCCTTACTTGATGGCTTCAGGATCAATATAGAAGAAGCCAGTATCTAATTCACGATTTTGAGGATGTAATTCACTTATCTTTTTGCTTAATATTTCAGCACTTTCTTCATTCCAAGTACCTGCAAGGATTTGTTCTTTCGCTTCCACAAATGCTTTGGTAATTTTTACAAAATTTTCTCCTGGGGTAAATAAACCATCAAGTTTCCATGTACGGAACTGATGTTGATACAATAACCCTAATTCTTTTGACAGGTTGATGTCATTGCTGGCAAAAATATGGGTCCCATGAGTGTCTTCATAGATGGAATAATGTGTGTCGTCTTTCTTAGGTTCTGAAATAAACAAACCCCGATCACGATCTACTCGCTCTTCTTGTTTGGTAAAATGATAATAATTTTGCAATAAAGGACGTTTTGATTGATGAATGCAAGTAGCACCATACACTAGAATTTCTACCGGAACATTTAGTTTTTCTTCCATGGCTTTCATTTCTTCAAAAGGAACTTCTCTAGCTAAAACAGCTCCAACAGCTCCTCTTTTCGCCCAAAAATTGATTTGTCTAGCACTAGTAACTAACGTTTCTGCATCAAAAATGTAGGGAATACGCCATTCTGGATGTTTCTTCATGGTGTATATGATACCTGTATCACCTACTGTCAGTTGATCTACCCCAATTTCTTTCAGGAATTGTAGATATTCAGGTACTTTTTTCATTTTTTCAGGATGAATAATCCCATTCATCGCAATATTTACTTTTTTACCATATGTGTGCGCCAATTCAACTAATTGACGTTGTTCTTCTCTTGTAAACGACGCAGGTAATCGTAAACCAAATAGTTCCTCGCCAAAATACAAAGTATCTGTTCCTGCTTCAAGTAATTCTTTTGCTTGTTCAAAAGTTTCTACCGTAGTTATGATTTCGATCATCATTTCCTCCTCCTACAACTCCATAATAGTAGCATAGCTTAAAAAAGTTGCCAACACTTCTTACATTTATTGGTGGATTTTTGAATTTAAATTCACAAGAAAAAAAGTAAAAAAAATAAAAAAGTGAGAGCCTTTTGCCCATAACCTTCAATCGTTATGTGGAACAAAATTCTCTCACTTCTTTTTTAACTCCTATGATTCAACTACATACTTTTTTGGAAGACGTACATTCAAAGTGATTTTTCCTTTGGAGGCTCCCACTGTCACTTGATCGCCTAAATGGATTTCTCCACCTAATAATGCTTCACTTAAGCGATCTTCTATTTCTTTTTGCAACGCTCTTCGTATTGGACGAGCGCCATATTCAGGATCAAAACCAGCTTTTCCGATCACATCTATTGCTGCCGGAGTAATCTTCACTTGGATATCCTGTTCTTTCAAACGTTTGACGATTGCTCGACTCATAATTTGAACAATGGAGTGGATTTCATCCTTGCTTAATGAATGGAAGACAACTGTTTCATCTATCCGGTTCAAGAACTCTGGACGGAATGTTTTCTTTAATTCTTCTAAAATACGCTTTTGCATGGCTTTATGATCTTTGGTAATGTCTTGGACATTGAAGCCAACGTTTTTTTCTTCTCGAATTTGGGTTGCACCAATATTGGAAGTCATGATCATGATCGTATTTCTAAAATCAACTTTCCGACCTTTAGAGTCTGTTAAATGGCCATCGTCTAGTACTTGTAATAACAGATTAAATACATCTGGATGGGCTTTTTCTACTTCATCTAATAAGATGACAGAGTAGGGCTTTTGTCGAATTTTTTCTGTTAATTGTCCACCTTCATCATACCCAACATAGCCCGGAGGTGACCCAATCAACCGACTCGTGCTGTATTTTTCCATAAATTCAGACATATCAACCCGAATCAAGGAATTCTCGTCCCCAAACATCACTTCCGATAAAGCTTTGGCAAGTTCCGTTTTACCAACTCCTGTAGGTCCTAAGAACATAAAGGAGCCAATTGGTCGATTTGGATCTTTTAACCCACTACGAGCCCGACGAATTGCTCTTGATACTGCTTTGACTGCTTCATCTTGTCCAACAACACGTTCATGTAAAAGTGCTTCTAATTCCAATAAACGCTGACTTTCTTTCTTTTCCAGTTGTTGTAATGGAACACCTGTCCATTCAGAAACGACTGTGGCTACATCTTCTTCAGTCACACGATCAGCATAACCATTTTCCTGCTTTTCTTCTAGTATCAATAGTTTTACTAATTTTTTGTGTAATGCTTTTTCTTGTCTTCGCAATTGTGCTGCTATTTCAAAGTCTTGTTTTTGGATTGCTCGTTCTTTTTCTTTGACTAATTGTTCGATTTCCAACTTAATTACTGTAGATTCCGAAAGATCATCTGTTTGATCTAAGCGTACCTTAGCAGCTGACTCATCAATCAAATCGATTGCTTTGTCAGGTAATTGACGAGAAGTGATATAGCGTACAGAAAGATGAACCGCAGCTCTTATCGCATCATCAGTGATTTCTACACCATGATGCTCTTCATATCTTGAACGAAGACCACGTAAAATCTCTTCTGCTTCTTCAGGTGTCGGTTCATCTACTTGAATTCGAGCAAAGCGTCGTTCAAGGGCAGAATCTTTTTCAATGTACTTTTGATATTCATCTAACGTTGTAGCACCAATCGTCTGTAATTCTCCACGAGCTAAAGCAGGTTTCAAAATATTAGATGCATCAATTGCCCCTTCTGCACCACCGGCACCAATCAAGGTATGCAACTCATCAATAAATAAAATGACTTGACCGTCGTTATAGATTTCATCAATCACCTTTTTCATACGGTCTTCAAATTCTCCACGGTATTTTGTTCCCGCTACTAAAGACCCCATGTCTAACATCATCAAGCGTTTTTCTTGCATCTCTTCAGGAACTTCACCCATCACGATTTTTTGGGCTAAACCTTCAGCAATCGCTGTCTTACCAACACCAGGTTCCCCTACTAATACAGGATTGTTTTTAGTTCGGCGACTAAGTATTTGAATCAAGCGTTTTACTTCTCTTGAACGCCCAACAACTGGGTCAAGTTTTCCGTCTCTCGCTAACTTCGTCAAATCTCTTGCTAAAGAATCTAACGTTGGAGTACCTTTTACCATTTGACGCTTTTCTTGTGGGTTTTTACGACGGATACTATTATTACGGCTATCATTTTTTATGCCCATTTTTTGTTTCAAAGATTGTCGGACTTTCGTTAAACTGATTCCCAAATTGATCATCATCCGAGTAGCCATGATACTTTCATCTCTTAGCATACTCAACAAGATATGTTCCGTTCCCACTTTTTGAGCACCCATTTTTCTTACTTCACTATTTGCCAATGCAAAAATTTGTTTCATGCGTGGCGAATAAGGTAAAAAGGTTCCTTGAGGATATGAAGTCATTGTACCGTAGCCAATCAAATGCTCAATCTCTTCGTAGATGTCTGTTTCAGTTAATCCAACTTCACGTAGTACTTTCCCAGCAATTCCATTCGGTTCAATAACCAATGACAACAAAATATGCTCAGAACTAACAGACTGATGCTTAAACTTTTTTGCTTCATCTTGTGCAATTTCTAATACTAATTGTGCTCTTTGCGTAAAAAGTTCTTCCATTCATCTTCACTTCCCATCTTCATAGCTTAATCGTTCAAGAAATGCTCGAAGAATTCGAGCACGAACATAATCTTCTAGACCACCATCTACATTCAGTGTATTTTTGGCAATTGCGCTCAGCATTAAATTGCCTTCTTTTTTAGTAACAATTTGGTCCTCATATAATTTTTGGATGATTGCAAAAGCATTTTTTTCACTAATCGTTTCATTGAATAGCTGATTCACTTGTTCCAACATATGCCTTTTATCAGAAATTCTTACTTTGGCAATCCGTATGTAGCCACCACCGCCACGTTTACTCTCAACCAAATAACCTCGCTGAATCGTAAAACGAGTATTAATCACATAATTAATTTGAGAAGGTACACAATTAAAGAGGTCGGCCAGTTCAATCCTGCGAATCTCAATCATTTCATTTTTTTCTAAAAACTTTTTTATATATGATTCAATTAAATCCGAGGTATTCTGATGCGCCATCTTACTCATTCCTTTGACTAATATTGACCTTAATTATAGCGAATTTAATATCAGAAAGAAAGAAGAAAGACTTTTCCCTTAGAAATCATTAAAAATATAAAAAAATACGGAATGCAGGATTCCGTATTAACGCGCCCAAGAGGAGTCGAACCCCTAACCTTTTGATCCGTAGTCAAACACTCTATCCAGTTGAGCTATGGGCGCATATTCAGTTCATTTAAATTATAAAATACATTTCTATAAAAATCAATAAAAATAAAAAATCGGGAAGACAGGATTCGAACCTGCGACCCCTTGGTCCCAAACCAAGTGCTCTACCAAGCTGAGCTACTTCCCGAAAATATAAAAAAGACT
>NZ_JBFOFI010000009.1:0-121992 GCF_040887215.1 Enterococcus sp. C63
CGAGATTGCCGTAGCAACTTTTATATCATATCAGAGCGACGTTTGTTTGTCAACTCTTTTTTTAAAAGTTTTTTTAACTTCATTTTTTAGAAGTGTTTCAGCAACTCATTTATCATAACTCGTCGTTTGTTATTTGTCAACAACTTTTTTGAAGTTTTTTTCGATAGAATCAAGCTTCGTAAGCTATTGTTTTTTTACGACTCAGTTATCTTATCATGGTGTGATCCCTCTGTCAACAGTTTATTTTAACTATTTTCACTAGCGATCTTTGCTCTTTCGAACAAATAATAATATACCAACAGCAAAAATAAAAGTCAATAAGAAAAAAGCTGTTTTATCAACATTTTTAGCGTAATCGATCGTTCTAATCCTATAAGTGAGAAACGTTCGCTTTTAACATGTTTTTCATTAATGATAACCTTCTCAGCATTGCGATTGTTCAGTTTTCTATTAATGAGCCACTTCACTTAGCTCTTACCTTCTAAAATTTTCCTTAACAAAGTGTTGCTTTTATCTATTTAGACATTTTTTTGCTAGAATGAATAGTAAATAGTATCATTCTAACTCTGGAGGAACAATCTATGAAAATATTAATTGCTGATGATGATAAAGAAATTGTTGAATTACTAAGTATTTATGTTCACAATGAAGGATACGAAGCTGTTAAGGCTTATGATGGGAAAGAAGCATTATCAAAGATTCGAACGATACCTGATATTGAGTTATTGATTTTGGATATTATGATGCCTGAAATGGATGGCATGCAGGTCGTTAAAGAATTACGAAAGGAATCGCAAATCCCGATTATCATGTTGACAGCAAAAACAACCGATATGGATAAAATTAAAGGGCTTGTTGCTGGTGCTGATGATTATGTTACAAAACCATTTAATCCTTTAGAAGTTATGGCACGCGTAAAATCTTTGCTTCGTCGAACAAAAATGCAAATCACACCGGATCAACCGGATATATTAGAAGTAAACTCTTTGATTATTAACAAAGATTCCCATGAAGTAAAAACAATTGATGGGAAAGAGATTCAGCTCACAGCATTAGAATTTGGGATTCTATACTTATTAGCAAGTCATCCTAATCGTGTGTTCAGTGCAGATGAAATCTTTGAGCGTGTATGGAAACAAGAAAGTATTGTTTCCGCAAAAACTGTTATGGTCCATGTTAGTCATTTGAGAGATAAGATCGAAGAAGCAACTGGTGGAGAAAAAGTCATTCAAACCGTTTGGGGAGTGGGCTATAAAATTGATGCAAGATAAAAAAAGAGGAACAGAAAAACGGCGACGAATCAATCTAACTTCTAAGGAAATCAGTGAGTTATTAGCAGAAGGTATTATCACCGTGATTCTCCTTCTACTATTAAATGTTGCGATTTTGGTTGTCCTTACTTCAATAATTAGTAGTTCCCCTTCATTGACTAATGCGATTTGGGATTCAAAAAATATTTTTGCTCAACGATTGAATAGTGATTTATTTTGGAACGGCCGAAATTTTCTGATTCCCCTTTTCTTTCTTTTAGATATCGGCGTATTATACTGGCGGTTAATCCGTCGCTACCGACAAATGCAACTACGTCATATTATTAGCGAGCTTCACTATATCGCTAATGGTAATTATGACCATCGGATCCCTTTTGAATTAACAGGTGATCTTAGTCGTGTAGTAACAAGCATTAATGGTTTAGTCGATAGTACAGTAGCTGCGATCGAAGATGAACGGAAAATTGAAAAATCAAAAGATGAATTGATTACTAATGTGAGTCACGATATCCGTACCCCTTTAACCTCTATTATTGGTTACTTAGGATTAATCGAAGATGGTCAGTATCAAACAAAAGAGGATCTTTTGAAGTATACCCATACAGCTTATATCAAAGCAAAACAAATGAAATTACTAGTGGATGATCTTTTTGAGTATACTAAAGTCAGACAACCAGCTGTTCCGGTCAATTTTTCGGCTTTTGATCTGATCCAGCTAATTGAACAACTAGCTGCTGATTTTGAATTAGAAGCATCAAAAAAGCATATCCAAATCCTTGTATCATCACAGGTTCCATCATTAACTATGGATGGGGACACTGAAAAACTAGTTCGTGTCTTTAATAATTTACTGACGAATGCTTTAAAATACGGCAAAGGCGCTACAAAAATTGTCATTGAAGTCGAAAAAGTTGGCTCAGAAGTCGTTGCGACAGTAAAAAACAATGGAGCTATGATTCCTCGAGAATCAATCGATAATCTTTTTGACCGTTTTTACCGAGTAGAAGAGTCTCGTTCACAAGAAACCGGTGGGACAGGTTTAGGTTTAGCCATTGCTCAAAGTATCGTTGCATTACATGGTGGTTATATTTATGCTAAATCTGATAAACACTGGACTTCATTCATCATGCATCTTCCAATAAAAAGAAATGAAAAATTACCAATCAAAAGTCAGGAACATATTGACGAAAATTAAAATATCCGATATTCTTATTACAATCATTTCTATATATCATATCTATATAGCACAGAACCCAGTACATTTTATTTTTTTCAAGAGAGCTGATGGATGGTGTAAATCAGCAAAAAATAAGTTGGAAGTTCCAGTTCTTTGATGTGTACCTTTCGAAATAAGAAAGGTCGGTAAAACAGCCGTTATCTGTTAACAAGAGCAGCATATTTATATGTTGAACTCGGGTGGTACCGCGAATGTTAGACCGATTCGTCCCAAGATAATTGAGGGATGGATTGGTCTTTTTTTTATTATATTTAAGGAGGAATTGCAATGTTAGATGTAAAAATGATGCGTCAAAATTTTGATTATGTTCAAGAAAAATTAATGACTCGTGGGGTCAAAAAAGAAACCTTAGCTGAATTTATGGAATTAGATGAAAGTCGTCGAAAATTACTTGTTAAAACGGAAGAATTAAAAAAATATCGTAATGATGTTTCAGCAGAAATTGCACAATTAAAACGGAACAAAGAAGATGCAACAGCTAAAATCAATGAAATGAAAGAAGTTGGGGGCAACATTAAAGCCCTTGATGAAGAAGTAGCGCAAGTAGATGAAAAGTTACATCAAATTGCGACTACCTTACCAAATTTACCAGATGATTCTGTACCTGTTGGAAAAGACGAAGAGGACAACGTGGAAGTTCGTCGTTGGAACACGCCTCGTAATTTTTCATTTGAACCGAAACCACATTGGGAAATCGCTGAAAACTTAGGTATCTTAGACTTTGAAAGAGGGGCAAAAGTTTCTGGAAGTCGTTTTGTTTACTATAAAGGATTAGGTGCTCGCTTAGAACGTGCCGTTTATAACTTTATGCTAGATCAACACATCTATGAACATGACTATACAGAAATGATTACTCCTTATATCGTAAATAGTCGGGCTATGTTCGGAACTGGGCAATTTCCTAAGTTTAAAGAAGATGTTTTCCAATTAGAAGATACAGATTTGACATTGATCCCAACAGCGGAAGTTCCATTAACAAACTATTACAACGATGAGATCTTAGATGGGCAAGATTTACCGATTTATTTCACTGCTCTTAGTCCCGCATTTCGTTCGGAAGCAGGGAGTGCCGGCCGTGATACTCGAGGATTGATTCGTTTACACCAATTTAATAAAGTAGAAATGGTCAAATTCTCTGATGCAGAACATTCTTATGATGAGCTAGAAAAAATGACAGCCGATGCTGAAGATATTCTACAAAAATTACATTTACCTTACCGTGTAGTAGCATTATCTACTGGAGATATGGGCTTCTCTGCTGCCAAAACATATGACTTAGAAGTATGGATCCCTGCACAAGAAACATATCGTGAAATCAGCTCATGTTCAAATTGTGAAGATTTCCAAGCACGACGCGCAATGATCCGTTACCGTGATGAAGACGGAAAAATCCACTATGCTCATACACTGAATGGTTCAGGACTTGCAGTCGGCCGAACTGTCGCAGCGATTCTTGAAAACTACCAAAATGAAGATGGATCAGTGACTGTTCCAGAAGTATTAGTTCCTTACATGGGAAATTTAAAAGTGATAAAGTAGACCACCTTGTCTTATTTATATAAAGAGGTCATGAAATAAGCGGTCAGCTCCTCGCTTATTGTTGAGGAGTTGCTTCTTGAACGCCGTTTATTCGTTTTTAGAGATACTAGAAGAGCCTGAGACAAATTTTGTCCCAGGCTCACTAATCTTAATATGTTTATTTTCTTTTTAAAAAGGACTATTGCCCCACTCTCTTCTTGTTCAGAAGTTCTGTAATTTACCGGATTTTTTATAATTTTCTTATAATTATAGAGGTATTATGCCCACCAAAGCCAAAACCATTTGAAAGAATAATATTTGCTTGATGATGAATTTTATTATTGGGAATATAATTCAAATCACAATCTTCATCGGGTTCTGTCAGGTTAATAGTTGGTGGTAAAATATTATACTCCATCGCTTTCAAGCTAATCACTGCTTCAATGCCTCCTGCTGCACCTAATAGATGTCCTGTTGAGGAGTTTGTAGAGCTAATCAATAATTGTTCAGCATGCTTTCCAAAAACCTTTTTGATTGCTCGACTTTCACTAATATCTCCAACTTTAGTACCTGTTGCATGCGCATTTATATAATCAATTTCATTTGCACTAATTTTCCCCATTTCAAGTGCTTTTTGGATGGCACGACTGGCTCCTTCTGAATGAGGTGTAGTCATATGATAAGCATCTGAAGTCATCCCGTATCCGATAATTTCACCTAAAATTTTCGCTCCGCGTGATCTTGCATGTTCGAATTCTTCTAAAAAAACGATCCCAGCTCCTTCTGACATGACAAAGCCATCCCTATTTTTGTCAAAAGGTTTCGAAGCTAAATTCGGTTGCTCATTCCTCGTAGATAAAGCTTGCATTTGGTTGTACCCAGCAAAAGCAATAGGTACAATCGAAGCTTCTGCTCCACCTGCAAGTATTGCTTCACTTAGCCCATATTTAATTCTAAGAAATGCTTCTCCTATCGCTTGATTTCCCGAAGCACAAGCTGAAATAGGACACAAAGTCACATCTTTAAATCCAGTCTTAATTGATACGAAACCTCCCGCTATATTGCCTATTGACTTAGGAACTACTAAAGGAGAAACACGATTACTTCCTTTCTTTTCCATAATGTTTTGATTTTCAATTAAAGAGTGAATACCACCTATTCCTGTACCAATCATAACGCCACATTTTTCCAAATCAAAATCCTTATGATCAAAACTCGCTTCAGATAGCGCTTGCATAGAACTGATTACTGAAAAATGAGTGAAACGATCTGTTCTCTTGATCTCTTTTTGATTAAGATACTGGTCAATCGCATAATCAGAAATAACTCCACCAATCCTTGTTTCTAAATTACTAAATTCCTCTGCTTCTATCTTTTTTATCCCAGAAATACCATTACTCACATTTGTCCATAACTCTTCTGCATTTTTTCCAGAAGAAGAGATAGTTCCCCTTCCAGTTATAACTACTCTTTTTATCATCTTATAAACTCCTTACTATCATAAAATAACAAAATATAAATATAACTCAGATATATTCTAACATATTAAAAAATCTTCACTATATAGTAATTTAACTAAAAAAACAAAAATTTGTTATTAAAACATGATTTTTTTAATAAATTTATACAACAGCGGCTTAGTGGTCACTCTTATTTTGATATTGAGCAAAAACAACATAGTCAGACGAAAAAAGTCATCAATCTTAAAATTTAGAAAAACAAATTTTAAGATTGACGACTTTTTTACTTTAAAAACAATGCTCTAAGTATTCTACTTATTTCGAATATTCACTTGACTCCTAAAGCAGAATATGTTGAGTCTTTTTCCCTTAATTGATTAAGATTCTACTGAATAGTTAGGTGCTTCTTTTGTGATTTGGACATCATGTGGATGGGATTCTTTCAACCCATTGCCACTCATTTGGATGAATTGTGCTTCGTCACGCAATTGTTTCAAGTTGCCTGCCCCAACATAACCCATACCAGATTTTAATCCACCGATCATTTGGAAGATAATATCCGCAACGCTTCCTTTGTAGGCCACACGTCCTTCGATTCCTTCTGGTACTAATTTATTCGCTTCATTGACGCTACCTTGGAAATAACGATCTTTTGAACCTTTTTCCATTGCGCCCAATGAACCCATACCACGATAAGTTTTAAAACGTCGTCCTTGGAAAATCTCAAATTCACCTGGAGATTCATCTGTACCGGCCAACATACTACCTAACATGACGGCATGTCCTCCAGCAGCTAATGCTTTGACGATATCACCTGAATATTTGATTCCGCCATCAGCAATAATTGCTTTGCCATATTGTCGTGCGACAGAAGCAGCATCATAAATCGCTGTTAATTGTGGTACACCTACACCGGCAACCACACGTGTTGTACAAATTGATCCTGGTCCGATACCGACTTTTACGACATCCACACCAGCATCATATAATGCTTTTGTTGCTTCCGCTGTCGCTACGTTACCGGCAATCAAAGTAGCATCTTTAAAGGTAGAACGAATTTCTTGGATTTTACGAATCACTCCAGCACTATGACCATGTGCTGTATCAATAACGATCGCATCTGCTCCTGCTTCCAACAAGGCACCTGCACGCTCAAATGTATCACTTGTTACACCAACAGCAGCAGCTACAAGTAGACGTCCATGTTCATCTTTGGCAGCGTTGGGAAATTCAATCACTTTTTCAATATCTTTGATTGTGATCAATCCACTTAAACAACCATCGTTGTCAACGATAGGTAATTTTTCAATTTTATGTTTTTGCAATATTTTTTCTGCGTCTTTTAGAGAAGTACCGACTGGGGCTGTTACTAAGTTTTCTTTGGTCATCACATCATTGATTTCCATATGATAATCAGTTACAAAGCGCATGTCACGGTTCGTAATAATACCAACAAGTTTTCTGTTTTCTAAAGTCTCAACGATCGGTACACCGCTAATTCGATATTTGCTCATCAATTCTTCTGCATCTGCTACAAGATGTTGCGGTGTTAAGAAAAATGGATCAATGATCACACCACTTTCAGAACGTTTGACTTTGCGCACTTCGTCTGCTTGTTGACTAATTGTCATATTTTTATGAATAACACCTAATCCACCTTGTCTAGCCATCGCAATAGCCATCTTACTATCAGTTACAGTGTCCATACTTGCACTGATGATCGGGATATTCAACTTAATATTTTTTGCTAATTGTACACTCATATCCACTTCGTTTGGTAACACGTGACTTTCTGCTGGTATCAGTAAGACATCATCGAAAGTAAACCCTTTTTTCGTGAACTTTGTTTCCCAGTTGGACATTTTTAGTACCACTCCTCTAGTTTTTAGTTTATCTATTAAAATAATCGATTTTTTCTATTAAGTCAACCGTCTTCCCATAATCCGGACTGTTTCTAAGAATATCCTTATTATAAGCGTTTCCATCACAAGTCATATATGGTTAATAACGAGAAACTCTTTTAAGAGAAGCTACTGATTAAATTTACCAAGTTTCTCAAATTTTTGTTCTTTCTGTTTTAACCATTTCTCCATAAAAAATAAGAGACCACTATTCAAAACAAACAACTGTTTCAAATAATGATCCCTCATCATTGATATACATCGAATCGTACTTTAACGAATTATCTTCTAGGTACAGATAAACTTCCAACGATTCCATATTTTTTCTTCATGTAATAACGCAAAGCTAGTGCAGCAGCCCCAATAATGATGATAACTACTGGATCTAACAACGGATTCAGTACTGGAGGAAGAAGTGTGGTAGCGGAAAAGGCAACCACCCAGACCAATGTAGTTCCAGTTAAGATCAACAATGTTTTACCCATACCTGGCTTTTTACTACGATCTGCTCCCGGATACTCATATTGATAAATGTATTTATACATCAGGTAAAATACCCAACCACCAACAGCTGATCCGAAGACCAAAGTTGTGATTCCATAAGCTGGCGTTGTTCCACGTGAAAACAATCCGGTAATAGCAATCATGATACTCAACAAACCTAATAACAGGAATGTATTGTCTAGCCACATCAATAGTGGTTTAGAATTTACCTTTGCTTCAACTGGTTTGTTGATAATTGCTTCAGTTCTTTCAGAGACAGTTCCAAATAATTGTCTGGCTGTTTTTCCACCTTTTTGTTCAGACACTAAGGTTGGAAGGATGTCATGAAGTGCTTTTACCTTTTCCTCTTCGGATAGATTAGCTGCTTCTAAAGATTTTTTTAAGTCAAAAATATATTGTTGGTTTCTTTTAGTTAATTTTTCTTCTAATTGATTGTTTTCTTTTACAATTTCACGTAATTGTTCTGATTCCATGATCTAAATAGTCCTCCTTAGCCGCTACTTTAACGGTTGTCACAAAAGACATTCTAACATACTATACGTATCGTTTGATAGCCCTTTTATACATTAAAACGGAATAACATAACGTCGCCATCTTGGACTACATAGTCTTTACCTTCTAGACGAACACGGCCAGCTTCTTTGGCAGCATGCATATTTCCATAATGATCTAGATCTTCAAAAGAAACAGTTTCCGCACGGATAAATCCACGCTCAAAGTCTGAATGGATAATCCCAGCTGCTTGAGGTGCTTTGATGCCTTTTTTAAATGTCCAAGCCCGAACTTCTTGTTCTCCTGCTGTAAAGTACGTAGCTAATCCTAGCAAATCATAAGCTGCACGAATTAATTGATCTAATCCAGACTCTTCAATTCCTAAAGCTTCTAAGAATTCTGCTTTATCTTCTTCGTCTAGTTCAGCAATTTCTTCCTCTGCACGTGCGCTGACTACGATAACTTCTGCATTTTCTTCGGCAGCAAAATTACGTACAGCTTGAACGTAGTGATTCGTATCGCTATCTGCTACTTCATCTTCTGCAACGTTTGCTACATATAAGATTGGTTTGGTAGTCAATAAAAACAATGATTTAACGATTTTTTGTTCTTCGTCCGTAAATTCGATAGAGCGAGCTGAACGTCCTTCTTCCAGGACTGGCTTGATTTTATCTAAAACAGCTAATTCAGCAACTGCATCTTTGTCTTTCGTTTTTGCGATTTTTGCTACTCGAGTATAGCGTTTAGTGATCGATTCCAGATCTGCCAATACTAATTCTAGATTGATCGTATCAATATCCGCTAATGGGTCAACTCGTCCTTCAACATGTGTGATGTTGTCATCATCGAAACAACGGACCACATGACAAATCGCATCAACTTGGCGGATATGACTTAGAAATTGATTTCCCAAGCCTTCCCCTTTACTTGCACCTTTAACGATTCCTGCAATATCCGTAAATTCAAATGTTGTTGGCACGGTTTTTTTAGGATGAACAAGTTCAGTTAAGCGTTGTAAACGCCAATCGGGAACTTCTACCATTCCTACATTCGGATCAATGGTTGCAAAAGGATAGTTCGCTGCTTCTGCTCCAGCTTTGGTGATTGCGTTAAATAAAGTTGATTTACCGACATTGGGTAATCCAACAATTCCAGCAGTTAATGCCATAGATTTATTCACTCTTTCTCTGCATTTTTTTCAAGTACTTTTTTTAATTTTTTCTCAAATTCTCGACGAGTCATCATAACGATGTGCCCGCAATTGACGCATTTGATTTTGATGTCCGCTCCCATGCGGATGATTTCCCAACGGTTGGTCTGACAAGCATGAGGTTTTTTCATTTCAACAATATCATGTAAGTCGTACATAAAAGTCCCCTCCTTTAGTCATTTCTCTTAAGAACGGTTCCCACGTCTTTTTTGATATTCATATAGTGATCGTAAAAATTAAGGTTGATTGGTCTGAATTGAACGCTTCTTTCCTATTACTTATTCTTCATCGAATTGAATATTAAGGATATCAAGGATTCTTGTCAAATCATTTTGCGAAAGGTACTCAATTTCAATCTTTCCTTTACCGTCTTTTTCTTGGATAGCAACACTTGTACCAAACTTATCCATCAAGCGGTCTTCACTTTCACGTATATAATAAGGCTTTTCTTTTGCTAGTCGAGGGATTTTCTTTTTTTCTTTCCCATCGTTTTGATTTAATTGCGAAACAATTTGTTCCAACTGACGAACCGTTAGATTCTCCATAACTGCTCGATTCGCTAATTTTAGAATCAAACTTTTGTTTTTTAGACCTAATAAGGTACGAGCTTGTCCCATCGATAATCGTTGATCTTGGACCATTTCCTTCACTAAATCAGGTAACGTTAACAGTCGGAGATAGTTTGCGATATATGGACGACTTTTACCTAAGCGTTTCGCTACTTCTGCTTGCGTAAGTTTAAGATTTTTCATCAGCATATCATAGGCTTCAGCTTCTTCTAATGGGTTCAAGTCTTCACGTTGCAAGTTTTCCAAAACAGCGACTTGCATCATTGCTTCTTCATCAAAGTCACGAACAATTGCAGGGATGGTCGCTTTTTCTGCTAACTTAGAAGCTCGGAAACGACGTTCACCAGCAATGATTTCATATCCTTTTACTGCCGAACGACGGACGATAATCGGTTGAAACACGCCTGATTGCTCAATGGAGTTTGCCAATTCTTGAAGCGAGACTTCTTCAAATGTTTTACGTGGTTGATAAGGGTTAGGGCGTAATTCGTTTAGTGGTAATTGTACAACTGTTTCATCTTCAACATCCACAGTTTCTAAATTCTCTAAATCTTGAAATAACGCATCGATCCCTCGTCCTAATCCTTTACTTTTCTTCACGGTTAACCACTTCCTTTGCCAATGCTTGGTAAACTTCAGCTCCTCTAGAACGTGGATCATAATCAATGATCGGCATTCCATGACTTGGTGCTTCTGAAAGACGAATATTTCTTGGAATAATCGTTTCATAGACCTTCTCACGGAAATACTTTCGGACTTCTTCCACGACTTCATTTCCTAAGTTCGTACGTGCATCATACATTGTAAGTAAGACGCCTTCAATCTCCAATTCTGGATTGAAATGCTTTTGAACTAAACGAACTGTATTGAGTAATTGACTCAATCCTTCTAATGCATAATATTCACATTGCACTGGGATCAGAATAGAATCGCTAGCTGTAAATGAATTAATAGTCAAATGACCTAATGAAGGTGGGCAATCAATCAAAATATAATCATATTGATCGTTCACTTCGGCTAAAGAACCTTTCAAGCGAGACTCTCTGGCCATCATTGAAGTTAATTCGATTTCTGCTCCTGCTAATTGAAGAGTGGCAGGCACAATACTCAAATTTTCATGTTCGGTAACAAGAGTTGCTTCGGCAATCGGTAGCTCATTGACTAAGACATCATAAATATCTTGAGTAACATCTGGTTTTCGAATACCGACACCACTTGTGGCATTGCCTTGTGCATCCATATCCACTAACAAGACTCTTTTACCAAGACTAGCTAAGCAAGCACCTAAGTTAACAGTGGTCGTCGTTTTACCTACGCCACCTTTTTGGTTTGCAACAGATATTATTTGTGCCATCTCTTCTCCTCCTACTTGATTGGTTGCTTATTTGGCATACCAGGTTTTCTTGGGTATTTTTTCGGGGTGACTTTCTTCTTTTGGATTACCAAAATATGTCGCTTGTCAGATATTTTCGGTAATTCTATCGCATCTTCTTTGATAAACTTTCCCCCTAAGATTGCGATCGCATGCTTGGCTTCTATTAGTTCTTCTTCGCTTTTTGCAGCTTTCAGCGCATAAAAGTATCCTTCTTGCTTCACTAGAGGCAAACATAGTTCTGCTAAAACATTCAATCTTGCTACAGCGCGAGCAGTCACTAAGTCAAATGAAGCTCGGAATTGAGGATTTTGACCAAATGTCTCGGCACGATCGTGGTGAAGTGCCGCTGTGATACCAAGTTCTTTTGTTAATTCCGTTAAGAAGTTGATTCGTTTATTCAGTGAATCAACGATCGTGATCTGTAAGTTAGGAAACGCAATTTTCAGTGGAATACTCGGAAAACCTGCGCCTGAACCTACGTCACAAAGTGAAAGAGGCTGAGAAAAGTCCACCTCAAAAGCTAACGTTAATGAATCATAGAAATGCTTCAAATAAACGTCATTTTTTTCCGTGATGGCTGTTAAATTCATTTTTTCGTTCCACTCAACTAACCACTGATAGTAACGTTCAAATTGACTCATTTGTTGATCAGATAAATGGATGTCTTTATCTGCCAATGCTTGACGAAATTCTTCTGGTGTCATAATTAATCCTTTCATTGTGAAACAGCAATTGTTTCACGAAATCTCTTTTTACTTTAACGCAAAATGAATCGAGTTGCAATCTTTCTACCGGTAAATTTATAGGAGGTTTTAAAAAATTAAAAAGGAAGCACTAGGAAGTACACATCCTTCTATATGTAAGTAATTAAAAAAAATAAATGCCTTAACTAGGTTATCTCTAATTTTTAACGCTAGTTGATTTTTTATTCAAATTTAAACAAAAAATGAACACATATCAAATGTATGGGTTAAAAAAATCAGCTCGTCTTTGATCCTCACTTCAAAAACGAACTGGCTTTTTTTTGTATATAATTTTATTTATTATTTTGTCTCTAATTTTCTTCGCACAACATTGAGATAGTGCTGTAACCCAACGGTCATGACCCATGCAGCACCTAAACCAATAAAACTTCCGATAACGATTCCCAAAAAGCGATATTCGATCAAGGATATCAAGTAGGCCCCACGAATTAGTGTCGATAACATCAGTGCCATCGGATTAAGAAAAATGTTGGCAACCGCATAATTTCTAGCAACCAAAAATTGTGAGATACCGTAAAGAAAAGTGATCAGAAAAATCGTTTGTAACTGAGTAAATGGTACAAAGGATAAAACAGCCGACACACATAAGCCCCCCATGGAACCAATCAAATATTGTACTTGCCGATGTTTCATTGCATCCAAATTCTCAGCTAAAAGAATAGAAGCACAAGAAAGAGTTAACCAGTAAGGATTGTGCAACTGCAATCCGTGACTAATATAGACGGAAAGAAATAAAGCAACACTGTAGAAAACAGAATCAATAATCACTAACGGTTCTTCTTGGAATCTCTCTTTTAAAGAGATTTGTTCAATGGCTTGTTCTGGACGTGAATCAAGTAACTTGGTGATAACTGCAGCGATCAATGAAAACATGACCCCCATGAAAAAATAAAGAGAAACCATTGGCAAATGATCAATCGGTAACTGCATACTTGTTCCCATCGCCGAAAGCATCGCAAAAAATAAGCCACCTGGTTTTGAAATATGGAACAACCGCAAAATAAACCGGCTGGCAAAAGCCACTACAGCTACAGCAAAAGGTTCCAACCATAAAACATAGGTTGATAACATTCCTAATACAAAAGCAAATAAAAGTCCACAACCAATGAAAAACATGCGCTTAATTAAATGTTTCATGGGTATATTTTGATAATAGAAAAAAGTAAAAATCCCTAATGAAGAAAAACTTGAAATCAAGAAATTCTGGTTTATGTATCCTAACCATAGTACGATAAAAATCAATAGCATAAGGTTCATGATACGAAATGGGTTATCTTGAATCTTATTAAAACGAAAATAAGTTTTGAACAACCAATCGCTCCTTTCTTCTATCTTTATTTAGATGTTGAGGCTCCAATGTTTCGCTCTCGTTTCTATCAACATCATTTAGTATAACAACAATTTCTTTATTTTTCATAAAAAATTAAGTGGGGGTTGAGACAAAAGTGTTTAACATCGAGAAATAGGAGGAAATCGAGACTTTCGAGGTAATTTCCCATCAATTCTAGCTCAACCTACCCAATTGAATTGTGCCCTGAAAAAAGGAGATTTACGCCATCAAAAAATGGACAAAAAGCAAAATACCTCCTGTCCATTGACGGTGCTAAGATTTCTCTTTACTGGTATCGTTGCTAAAAAGACGAAAAAACTATCTTCTAGAGATTCCAACAGGAGTATCTAGCTCTGAGAAATAAGCCGGAGAATCCAAAAATAGTTCCTCCTATTTTTGGATTCTCCGGCTTATTTTCCAATGTAGCTACTTCTGGAAAACCGTAAATCAGAGGTTTTCCACTTTCGCAATCTTCCCTTGTTCGATGTAGACCATCAAAATACTTAGATCAGCGGGGTTTACACCACTGATACGGCTAGCTTGAGCAATGGTTTCTGGTTGGATTTTTTGTAGTTTTTGTTTTGCTTCTGTAGCCAATCCATTAATTGCTGCGTAGTCGATATTTTCTGGTATTTTTTTGGCTTCCATTCGTTTTAATTTTTCTACTTTTTCAAGTGCTTTTTTAATGTATCCTTCGTACTTGATCTGAATTTCAACTTGTTCAATTTCTTTCGCTGTCAATGCTTCATTTTCCGGAATAAACAACATTAAATCGCTGTAGCTAATTTCAGGTCGCTTCAAAAAGTCACTCGCTAAAACCCCGTCTTTTAATGGCGCAGCATTGATAGTTGCCAAAAATGCTTGGACTTCTTCTGTCGGTTTGATCCGGACAGTCATCAAACGTTTAATTTCTGCTTCAACAGCAGCTTTCTTTTTCAGATAAGCTTGGTATTGGTCTTCTTTGACTAAACCTACTTGGTGTCCAATCTCCGTCAAACGTAGATCTGCATTGTCATGACGCAATAATAAACGATATTCAGCACGTGAAGTGAGCAAGCGATAAGGTTCATTGGTTCCTTTAGTCACTAGGTCATCAATCATAACACCAATATAACCGTCACTGCGTTTGATGATCAAAGGCTCTTTTCCTTGGACTTTGAGCGCTGCATTGATTCCAGCAATCAGCCCTTGGCCCGCTGCTTCTTCATAACCACTAGTCCCATTCGTTTGACCTGCAGTATAAAGGTTTTCGATGACTTTCGTTTCGAGCGTTGGACGTAATTGATGGGGTTCGACAACATCATATTCGATCGCATATCCCGTACGCATCATTTCAACTTTTTCCAGTCCTGCGATAGAGTGTAGCATATCCACTTGGACATCTTCTGGTAATGAAGTCGATAATCCTTGAACGTATACTTCTTCCGTATGCAAGCCTTCTGGTTCTAAAAACAATTGATGTCTTGGTTTATCCGCAAAACGTACGATCTTATCTTCAATCGATGGACAATAGCGAGCGCCCACACCTTCAACAATTCCAGTAAACATCGGTGCACGATGCAAGTTATCACGTATGATTTTATGAGTCGTTTCACCGGTATAAGTCAACCAGCAAGATTCTTGTTCTAAGTTGTACGCACTATCTGGCGTGCTAAAACTAAAATGATTTGGTTCTTTATCGCCAGGTTGCTCTTCAGTCACTGAATAATCAATCGTACTTGATTTAACCCGAGGAGGTGTCCCTGTTTTGAAACGATCAATCGCAAAACCTAATTCTTTTAGATTATTAGCTAATCCAACAGAAGGCTGTGAATTATTTGGTCCAGATGAATACTTCAATTCTCCAATGATGATCTCGCCTCGTAAAGCTGTACCAGCAGTAATAACAACAGCTTTTGCTTGGTAGCAAGCGCCAGTTGATGTCACCACACCTCGACAAACACCCTCTTCGACGATTAATTCTTCGACGATTCCTTGACGCAACGTCAAATTAGGTTCTTTTTCTATCGTATGCTTCATTTCTGCGGAATAAGCATGCTTGTCTGCTTGCGCTCTTAAAGCACGCACAGCAGGCCCTTTTCCTGTGTTTAACATTCTCATTTGAATGTACGTTTTATCGATATTTTTACCCATTTCGCCACCAAGAGCATCGATTTCTCTCACTACGACACCTTTTGCTGGTCCTCCGACTGAAGGGTTACATGGCATGAACGCTACCATGTCTAGGTTGATAGTTAGTAATAACGTTTTGGAGCCCATTCTGGCTGCAGCCAACGCTGCTTCTGAACCAGCATGTCCTGCCCCTACAACGATGACGTCATAAGTATCTGCTTGATAATGATTCAAGTACATTTCCTCCTTTTATTTCCCTAAACAGAATTGACTGAATAATTGAGTGATTAATTCATCTTGTACACTGTCTCCAACGACTTCCCCTAAGTAGTCCCAACAGCGTGTCATATCGATTTGAACAAGATCTACAGGCATACCTGCTTCAATCCCAGCAACTACTTCTGCTAATGAAATTGATGCTTTTTCAAGTAGAGCAATATGTCTGGTATTTGATACATACGTAGCATCTCTTTCACCGGTTTGCCCACCAAAGAATAAGTCAGCGATAGCTGTTTCTAATTGATCTAAACCATCATTTTTAGCCACAGAAACGGCAAACACTGGTTCATCTTCTAACCATTGATCAAGTTCTTCTTTTTCTAACTTTTGCGGCAAATCTGTTTTATTTAAAAGTACAATCCGTTTCAAACCCTTAGTAGCTTCTAAAAGCTGCTCGTCTTCTCTGGTCAGTGGCTCACTTTGATTCAAGACCAATAAAATCAAATCCGATTCAGATAATGCTTTTCGACTTCTTTCTACTCCGATCTGTTCCACGAGATCTTCTGTTTCACGGATTCCTGCTGTATCAATTAATTTCAATGGTACACCACGAACGTTCACGTATTCTTCGATGACATCTCGTGTCGTTCCCGCAATATCTGTTACAATTGCTTTTTCTTCTCGCAATAAGTGATTCAACAAGCTTGATTTTCCGACATTTGGACGACCGATGATAGCTGTACTTAATCCTTCACGCAAGACTTTTCCTTGTTTCGATGTAGCAAGTAAAGCTTGGATCCTTTGTTGGATCATCGTCGCTTTTTCAAGCAATAATCGTGTAGTCAATTCTTCCACATCATCGTATTCAGGATAATCGATATTGACTTCTACTTGTGCTAATGTTTCTAAGATCTCTTGTCTTAATGAACGAATCAACGAAGAAAGATTGCCATCTAATTGATTTAAAGCTAAGCCCATTGCTTTGTCCGTTTTCGCCCGAATTAAATCCATCACGGCTTCTGCTTGAGAAAGATCTACACGACCATTTAAGAAAGCTCTTTTTGTAAATTCTCCAGGTTCAGCTAGTCTTGCTCCTTCTCGTAATAGCAGTTGTAAAATTTGATTTACGACTACGATCCCACCATGACAATTGATTTCAACGACATCTTCACGAGTAAATGTTTTAGGTGCTAACATAACAGAAACCATCACTTCATCAATGATCTGTTCATTCTTTGGATCAGTAATATGCCCATAATGAATCGTATGACTAGGTACTTCCAATAAGCTTTTCTTGCCACAACGATAGACTTTATCTGCTAAAGCTACCGCTTGGTCTCCACTAAGTCGAACAATACTGATCGCTCCTTCTCCTGGTGGGGTAGAAATTGCAGCAATCGTATCAAATTCTAAAGTAATTTCAGCCATTTTTTCACTCCCTTTTTAATTTTACGCACAAAAAAAGTGCCCACTTCACCCTTTACAATAAATGGTGAACTTCGCACTTTGACTGCTTGTCCATGATTAAATTCTGAACATAGGTTATCATATTTAGTTACAAGACACAAGTATTGAAAATAGAGAACTCTGACAACTTCTGCTTTTTTACAATATCGTAAAAATTTTTTTCATTTATACATTCATTCTGATTTGAGGATATTGTACATTCTTTTTATTTCATCCTTTGTATCGTCGCGATCCTTTTCACGACTATTCAACATAAAAAATAGCCATTCAAAACAAATCGCTATCTCATCTCAGTTCTACAAAAAAACACACGAAGGCTAACCTCCATGTGCTTTTTCTATCAAAGTAAGACTACTTAAGCATCGTATACTCCGATAAGAATGATTTCTAATAAAATATACTTTGTTTAAAAAAGTTTGTCAATGTGATTCCTAAAAAGAACCACGCATATCAACCATTAAATTTTGTTTTTCTCAATATAACTGATCTTCTATGTATGATTGAATGAATTTTCAACTATAGGATAAAACGACATTTATTTTATCCCTATTCAGGAGGGTTTACCTCTATCTTTCCAATCCAGAGTTTAGTCTTTCTGCTTTTTTCTTTTTTGAAACTTTTTTATTTACAGCAGCAACTTTTCTCAGGTATTCTTCACCCGTTTTTCTATTATGTAACTCGTTTTTAACATCTTTCTGATTTATAAGAAACTGGTTTGTAAGCACGTCTCCAACTTTTTCTCCAGCTTCATTTACAACATCTATTAACAATTCTTTTTTTACTATTTTCATGCTTGGCGTCTCTTGCGCCAATTCTTTTTTATTTTTAAGAAAAAACGCGTAATTCTGATCAAGTAAATCACTATAACTCTGGTTCTTGACCTCATCTTTAGCAACTTTTAGCAGCATTTCATCCATACCCTCAATTTGTTTACATTGATCATACTCTTTGTCTTTAATAATTGCCTTAGTTTTATAACCTAGTGTATATTTGAATGCTAATCCTATATTTTTTACGATACATGCCCCTGTCATTTGTGACCTTGCAACATAATTTTCAAACTTACATTCTGATGCATGATGATGAAGCTCTTTTAACGGAAATTCTGTTGTCTTATGAAAAAACAAATTATATTTATCTTGAAAAAAGCTTCCAAAGCTCACACCTTCTTTTCGGGACAAACTTAAAAAATCTCGCCATGTAGGAGCATATCTTCCTATACGAACAGCTTTTGAAATGGCTTCTATGTTTTCTTTTGATTCTTCAAACTCATATACATAGATTGATTTTAATTGTTTGGTATCCAGATCTACCCACAATTTTTCTACTGCTGCGAAACTCTCTACAAATTCTGCTTTATCCTCCTTACTAACGCCTTTCCAAAGGTCTAATTTCTCTTTATCGGAAAAATCATTCCAGTTTTCCCATTGATAAAACGACGCTATTTTATTTAAATGCTCAAGAGAAATTTTTCCATCAACATTTGGCGCTTCATTAGGTACAAGTTGACCTCCTTTATTACAAACGCGCACTTTAATTTTATTGTCTTCTTTTTGAATAAGCAGGCTGACACTATGAACATCGCCTGCTCTTCGGTTATACATGATTGGTATAACTAAAAACCTATCCGGATCATTATTTACCAAGTCTTTCATGCATGGCTTAAAATATTTGTTATCGTAACTACATCCTATACTACCGTTTAAAGAGTTTATTAAGTTCTTTCGTTCTCTACCATTTTCTGTAAACTGTTCAGGATTTTTTTCAACTACCTTTTTATACAAATACATATACTCTATAAGGTTATCATATTTTACTCCAGCCTCATTATCCAGCATATTGGAAGTCCAATTCCATTTTTGATTAAAGACATGCGACATTTCTGCAATATACTTTTGTTCATTTTTTACATATTTTTCACGAGCTTTTTCGATATCTTTTATCATTTTTTTTCTTTTTTTCTCTTCCATTTTTCCCTTCCTTTTCCCCCAGTCGTATTCACAGTAACATAGATTATTTTGGAGAAAGAAACTTTTTTTTAGAAAACAGAGAAAAAAAGATTTCTTGCAAAACACAACAAAAATAAAGTAGCGAAAAAGTAATCAGTTTACTTTTTCGCTACTTCATTGATTTAAACTTCTCTTATTTATCAAGCATTATTTCATTAACAAGCATTTGTTAATGAAGCAAACTCTTTTAGTGTTTATAATCGTTTTTTTACAGGTTCTACTACTAGATAACGATAAGGCTCGTCTCCTTCAGAATGAGTTTTCACATATTCATTCTTGCTTAATGCCGCATGGATTTGTTTTCTCTCAAATGCCGGCATTGGTTCTAAGAAGACTGGTTGACCGGATTTAATTGCTTTTTCGGCGGTACGATCTGCTAAGCGTTGAATGATTTCTTGTCTTTTTTCACGGTAATTGCCAACATTTACTACTACAGATAGTTTATTTTTAGCAATACGGTGAATGAAAACTTGGGCTAAATACTGTAACGCATTTAATGTTTTGCCGTGTTTGCCAATTAAAATCCCTTGTTTTTGTGTATCTAATTGAAAAACGACGGTATTTGCTTCGCGGGTCATTTTTACTAAAGCTGGCGCATCTAATTGCTTGGTAATATCCGTGAGATAAACTGCTAATTCCGTTAAAGCTGCTTCATCGCCTAATTCACTGGTTTCTACTTCTTCTGGTTGGTCTTCTGTGAAGACTTCAATGGTTTCAGTTTCTTCTATCGTTTTTTCTAAAGGTTCTTCTAAAACTTCTTCTACCGTTTCTTCAATTGCTTCTGAAACAGTTTCACTAATTGAAGGTTCGATCTTAAGACGAGCATTCTTACGCCCGATCCCCAGAAATCCTTTCTTACCTTCATCTAGTATCTCAATTTCAACTTGCTCTTTATCCAATCCTAAATCGTTTAAACCAAGTTGGATTGCTTCATCAATTGTCGCAGCTTCATAAATCGGCATTAGCATTCCCTCCCTTATTTTTTACGTTTTTTCTTCGGACTCATGGCTTTTTTCAACGCACGTTCTTTTTCACGAATACGTTGAGCTTCTTCTTCTCGCTCTTTTCTAATCTTAAATGGATTATTGATTAGTAATGTTTGAACGACTTGGAAAGCATTAGATATTACCCAATATAATGAAAGACCACTTGCTAAGTTGACCCCCATAACTAAGATCATCACAGGCATCACAAAATTCATGATCTTCATTGATGCATTTGATTCAATTTGACTCATGCTACTTAGATACGTACTTGCAAAAGTAAATACCGCAGCAAGGATCGGTAAAATAAAGGTTGGATCTGCTGTTCCTAGATTTAACCATAAAAAGTTTCCTTGTTTTAATTCAGGCACACGTGAAATCGATTGCCATAACGCCATCAAAATCGGCATCTGTACTAACAACGGTAAACAACCAGCATATGGGTTCACATTATTTTCCGCATATAAACGTTGTTGCGCTTCACGTAACTTACTTTGTGTCTCAGGATCTTTTGAACTATATTCTTGTTGTAGTGCTTTTAATTTTGGTTGAAGTTCTTGGGTTTTTCGCATACTCTTGGTTTGAAAATGCATCAACGGCATCAAGATCACACGAATGATCAAAGTGAATAAAATAATCCCAATCCCTGCATTTCCAAATGACAATGCCTTGATCGCTTCTGCAAAATAATAAACGATGTAGCGATCCCAAATTCCTGTGCTTTGTGCACTTACTTCTCCAGTTCCACAACCGGATAAGACAACGACTAGACTGATAATGCCTGCCATCAAAAGTAAACGTTTGTATTTCTTCACTTACTCTTTTCCTCTCTATCGATTATTTTTGCAAGTTTTAAGACATGGACTAGATTGGAACGAATCTCATCGTAAGTTAGTCCCTTGACACTTGGTCTTGCAATCACGATAAAATCCAATTCCGGATCGATCTGTTCTTTTACAGAATAGACCGCCGCACGAATCTTACGTTTTACCTCATTGCGACATACTGCATTGCCCACTTTTTTACCTACTGAAAGCCCGACACGAAAATGTGGCTGGTCTTTTTTTTCTAAGCGGTAAACGACAAATTTACGATTAGCAAATGACGTTCCTGTATGGAATACGTTTTGAAACTCTCGTTCTTTTTTGACTCGATACGCTTTTCTCATTCGTTTTCTTTCCTTTTCTATCTTTCACTTACGTCCATAATCATAACATATTTCTCTTTATTCTTTCAGCTTTTCCCTAAAAAAGGGCATAAAAAAAACCACTGAAACCCCAGTGGCTTAAGCTGAAAGAACTTTTCTTCCTTTACGGCGACGGCTTGCTAAAACACGACGGCCATTTTTAGTACTCATACGTTTACGGAATCCGTGAACTTTTTGACGTTTACGTTTATTTGGTTGGTATGTTCTTTTCATGTATTCCACCTCCAAAATTTCTTATCTACTGTTAAAACACAGACATACTTTGATAGTATAACGACAATCAAGGTAATTTGTCAATATAAAATGAAAGGAAACTTCTGGATTTATGCATTCTATTTTTCCACAGTTTAGTTTTTTTCGTGTGATTCGTTTGTGGAAAAAGTTATACACAAAATTTATCCACAATTATTTTTTAGGGTTTTTTACACAGAATAAACACCTGTAAAAAAAGTAATCCACAAACAGTCATTTATCTGTGAATTTAATGCTTAACTCCTTGATAAACAAAGATTTTTTATCCACAACCTACCTGGGATTTCTGTCTTTAAAACACACTTATCCACCTGTTGATTAGTGATGTGGATAAGTATTTTTCCTCGTTGTGATTTTTTTTGTTTTTTTCTCTCTTAATTTTGTGGATAATCTCAAATAAAAAATTTTTTCTGCTCTTTCTGTGGAAAACTATATGAAAAAATGATAAATTAGTACTAGTTATTCACTTTTTAATGAAGGAGGAAGCCTTATATGGTATCCCTCGATGCTTTATGGAACGAATTAAAAACAACTTATCAAAAGGATCTCTCACCTGCGAGCTATAATACTTGGATCGAAACCGCTCATCCACGTTCATTGGATCAGAGTCAATTAGTCGTCGAAGTACCAAGTAAAATTCATAAAGAATATTGGGAAAAGAATCTAACAACCAAAATTGTTGAAGTTGGTTACATGCTAACTGGAAAAGAGATCATTCCAAGGTTTGTAACTGGTGAAGAGGTGGAGCAAGAAGTCGTCGAAGAAATCAAAAGTCCTAAAATACCTGTTGCAAATCCAATAAAGAAGGCGATGTTGAACCCGAAATATACATTTGATACCTTCGTTATCGGTAAAGGAAACCAAATGGCTCATGCGGCAGCTTTAGTTGTTGCAGAAGACCCTGGTTCCATTTATAATCCTTTGTTCTTTTATGGTGGTGTCGGCCTCGGTAAAACCCATTTGATGCATGCTATCGGACATCAAATGTTGTTAAGCGAGCCTGATGCAAAGGTCAAATACGTTAGTAGTGAAACATTTGCCAATGACTTTATTAACTCGATCCAAAACAAAACTGCAGAGGAATTTCGCCAAGAATACCGAAACGTCGATCTTTTGTTGGTCGATGATATTCAATTCTTTGCTGAAAAAGAAGCAACACAGGAAGAATTTTTCCATACTTTCAATGCACTCTACAATGAAGGAAAACAAATTGTATTGACGAGTGATCGTTTACCAAATGAGATTCCAAAATTACAAGAACGTTTGGTTTCACGTTTTGCGTGGGGATTGTCAGTTGATATCACACCACCCGATTTAGAAACGAGAACTGCGATTTTACGTAAAAAAGCAGCAGCCGAACGTTTGGAAATACCCGATGATACCTTGAGTTACATTGCCGGACAAATTGATTCAAACATCCGTGAATTAGAAGGAGCACTCGTTCGCGTTCAAGCATTTGCTGCGATGAATAGTGAAGATATCTCAACTAGTTTAGCTGCAGATGCACTGAAAACACTAAAATCTGGTAAAGGTCATCCGCAATTATCTATCTTACAGATCCAAGAAGAAGTCGCGAAATATTATCATATTCAGTTAAAAGACCTAAAAGGAAAAAAACGTGTCAAATCAATCGTTGTACCGAGACAAATCGCTATGTACTTAGCAAGAGAGCTAACGGATAGTTCTTTACCAAAAATTGGTGCTGAATTTGGTGGGAAAGACCATACAACAGTGATTCATGCTCACGAAAAAATCCAGCAATTAATGGAATCAAGTGTCAGCATGCAAAATGAAGTATCCGAAATCAAAAATTTCTTATTAAATTAACTTTGAAAAACGAAAAAACGCTTTGTGGATAAAATCAAAAAAAGCCTAAAAGTTATACACAGATTTTCCACAGCTGTTTTTTCTTTTATTTCTTGCATTTTTTTAGTTTTCCACAGAATCAACAGTACCTAATACTTTTATTATTTATATATTAACTAATAATAAATAAACGCTTAAAGGAGACACAACATGAAAGTAACTTTAAATCGAGCAAGTTTTATGCAAGAATTGCAAACTGTTCAACGTGCTATTTCAAGTAAAACCACTATTCCAATCTTGACTGGAGTCAAAATTACTTTGACTCAAGAAGGATTAACGCTAACTGGGAGTAATGCAGATATTTCTATTGAAACTTTTTTATCTGTTGAAAATGAAAAAGCCCAAATGCAAATTGAATCAACTGGAGCAATTGTGTTACAAGCTCGTTTCTTTAGTGAAATTATCCGTCGCTTACCAGAAGACACCTTTACTCTTGAAGTCTTAGAGAATAAACAAGTAGCCATTACTTCAGGAAAAGCCAACTTCTTAGTAAATGGGTTAGATGCAGACAATTACCCTCATTTACCTGTCGTTGAAAGCCATAATCAAATGAAATTACCGGTACATGTCTTAACGAAATTGATCAATGAAACAGTATTCGCTGTCTCACAACATGAAAGTCGTCCAATTCTAACAGGGGTCCATTTTATTTTAGAAGGAAATTCTCTTTTAGCTGTCGCAACTGATTCCCACCGTCTAAGCCAACGAGTGATTCCAGTTGAACAAGCAGCTGATCATTTTGATATCGTGATTCCTGGTAAAAGTCTGACTGAATTATCTCGTTCATTGACAAATGAAGAAGAAATCGTTGAGATCAGTATCATGGAAAACCAAGTACTCTTTAAAACAGAAAACATGTATTTTTATTCCCGTCTGTTGGAAGGAAACTACCCCGACACGAATCGGTTGATTCCTTCAAGCTTCAACACAGAAGTAGAATTTTCTGTTCCAAGTTTCCTTTCAGCGATTGAACGTGCCTCATTACTTTCTCATGAAGGACGTAATAATATCGTTCGTTTATCTATCCAATCAGATGCGGTGATTCTATATGGAAACTCACCTGAAATCGGAAAAGTAGAAGAAAGTCTGAATTATGTGGCAAGTAGTGGGGATCCTTTGGATATTTCCTTTAACCCTGATTACATGAAAGCTGCGTTACGTGCGTTTGGTGATATGAGTATCAAAGTGAAATTTATTTCTTCTATTCGTCCGTTTACATTAGAACCAACAGAAGATGGTGTTCAATTTATCCAGTTAATCACACCAGTACGTACGAACTAATCTGTATATCATTTTGAAAAAGTAATGAAAAAAACAAAAAATAAACAAAAAGCCATAAAATCACTTTTAAGGCTTTTTGTTTATTTTTGTTTAAAACACCTTTTTTCGCTTAAATCGTCTTATATGGAAAAATATATGGATAAATTTGTTTTATTGCCTAAAAAAAGGTATAATAGAGTATACATTTATTAATGAAAATGAGGGATGAACATTGAAACAACAAGTCATTCTAAAAACAGAATTTATGACGTTGGGTCAAATGCTAAAAGAAGTCACAGTAATTAGCAGTGGTGGACAAGCAAAATGGTATTTAGCTGAAAACACTGTCTTGGTAGACGGCGAACCAGAGAATCGTCGTGGACGAAAACTTTATCCCGGCATGATGGTTGAAGTTCCAGAAGTGGGAACTTTTTTTATGGTAAAAAAAGGAATAAACGATAATGAGGCTGAATAAGCTGTATCTAAAAAATTATCGAAACTATCAGGAATTAAAGATTACGTTTACTAAAAACCTTGTCATTTTTTTAGGAGAAAATGCCCAAGGTAAGACGAATCTTTTGGAAAGTATTTATGTTTTGGCTATGACGAGAAGTCACCGTACCAGCAGTGAGCAAGAATTGATCGGATGGCAAGGCGAGCAAGCACTGATCCAGGGCGAAGTGACAAAAGGAACCTCTAAGATTCCTTTGGAGATCCTTCTTTCAAAAAAGGGACGCAAAACAAAGATCAATCATATCGAACAAAAAAAATTAAGTAGCTATGTTGGTCAATTAAATGTCATTTTATTTGCACCTGAAGACCTTTCATTAGTAAAGGGTAGTCCGCAGATCAGGCGAAAATTTCTTGATATGGAGTTAGGACAGATCAATCCGATCTATCTTTACGATTTGGTTCAATATCAAGGTATCCTAAAACAAAGAAATCAATATTTGAAACAACTGAATGAAAAAAAACAAACAGATTTACTTTATTTAGATATTTTATCTGAACAGTTAGCTGAATTTGGAAGTAAAGTATTGAAAGCACGTGCACAGTTTGTTCGACGACTGGAATTTTGGGCAAATACATTGCACCAACAAATCACCCATCAAAAAGAGCAATTAGAGATTGAATATGTCACCTCGTTTTCTTCTTTAAGTACACAAACACAAGAAGAGATCCAAACACAATTTTTAGAATTGTTGAATCAAAACAAAAAGAAAGATATGTTTCGCGGAACAACGACAATTGGACCACATCGTGATGATCTTTCTTTTTTCGTCAATCAAAAAAACGTGCAAACGTATGGTTCTCAAGGACAGCAGCGGACCACTGCTTTAAGTGTCAAGTTGGCTGAAATTGATTTGATCAAAGAAGAAACTGGGGAGTATCCAATTCTTTTACTTGATGATGTAATGAGTGAGCTAGATGATAATCGCCAACTACATTTACTAGAAACGATTGAAGGAAAGGTACAGACTTTCTTAACAACAACGACACTTGATCATGTAAAAAACAAAATGACTGTTGAACCAGAGATTTTTTATGTTCAGCAAGGGGAAATAAAAGGAGAAGAAGGCTAAATGACAGATGAAAAAAGTTTAGTAGAACGTGCAAAAGAATATGATGCCAGTCAGATCCAAGTTCTTGAAGGACTTGAAGCCGTTCGAAAACGTCCTGGTATGTATATCGGCTCCACAAGTTCGGAAGGATTACATCACTTAGTATGGGAAATCGTTGATAACTCTATCGATGAAGTCCTAGCAGGATTTGCGACGAAAATCCAAGTAATAATTGAAAAAGATAACAGTATTACTGTCATCGATGATGGCCGAGGTATCCCCGTTGATATCCAAGCCAAAACTGGTCGTCCAGCGGTAGAAACGGTGTTTACGGTACTCCATGCTGGTGGGAAATTCGGCGGAGGCGGTTATAAAGTATCTGGTGGTCTTCACGGGGTAGGTTCTTCGGTTGTAAATGCGCTCTCCACTCAGCTTGATGTAAAAGTCTACAAAGATGGAAATGTGTACTATCAGGAATATCGTCGTGGTGCTGTTGTCAATGATCTGAAGATTATTGAACAAACCGATCGAAACGGGACAACTGTTCATTTTATACCAGATCCAGAAATCTTTACGGAAACAACAGTTTTTGATTTTAATAAGCTAGCGACCCGTATCCGCGAATTAGCATTCTTGAACCGGGGAATGAAGATCTCGATTGAAGATAAGAGAGAAGAATCTCCAGTAGTAAAAGAGTACCATTATGACGGTGGGATCAAGAGCTATGTGGAATATTTGAATGCAAATAAAACGGTCATTTTTCCAGAGCCAGTTTATTTAGAAGGAGAACAACAAGACATCACGGTAGAAGTTTCCATGCAATATACCGATGGTTACCACTCCAACATCATGAGTTTTGCAAATAATATCCATACTTATGAAGGTGGTACGCATGAATCTGGCTTCAAGACAGCGTTGACACGTGTGATCAATGACTATGCACGTAAACAAAAATTGATGAAAGAAAATGATGATAACTTAACTGGTGAAGATGTGCGGGAAGGACTGACCGCAGTAATTTCGATCAAACACCCAGATCCACAATTTGAAGGGCAAACCAAAACAAAATTAGGTAATTCTGAAGTTCGGACAGTAACAGATCGTCTGTTTAGCGAGCATTTCATGAAATTCTTGTTAGAAAATCCAAGTGTTGGACGACAAATCATTGAAAAAGGATTGTTGGCTTCTAAAGCACGTCTAGCAGCGAAACGTGCCCGTGAAGTAACCAGAAGAAAAGGCGCATTAGAAATCAGTAATTTGCCTGGTAAACTGGCGGATTGCTCAAGTAATGATCCAGAAAAATGCGAATTGTTCATCGTCGAAGGAGATTCTGCCGGCGGTTCAGCAAAACAAGGGCGAAATCGTGAATTTCAAGCAATTTTACCGATTCGTGGGAAAATCTTAAATGTTGAAAAAGCAAGTATGGATAAAATTCTAGCCAATGAAGAAATCCGCTCTTTATTTACCGCTATGGGAACAGGATTCGGTGAAGACTTCGATGTTTCCAAAGCTCGTTACCACAAATTAGTGATTATGACGGATGCCGATGTCGATGGTGCCCATATTCGAACATTGCTCTTAACCTTGTTTTATCGTTATATGCGCCCAATTGTTGAAGCGGGATATGTTTATATTGCACAACCGCCGCTATACGGGGTAAAACAAGGGAAAAAAATCACGTATGTACAACCCGGTAAAAACGCTGAAGAAGATTTGAAACAAGTAGTTGCTTCTCTACCAGCTACACCAAAACCAAGTGTTCAACGATACAAAGGGTTAGGTGAAATGGATGACCATCAACTATGGGAAACAACGATGGACCCTAGCAATCGTATGATGGCTCGTGTTAGTGTGGATGATGCTATCGCAGCTGATCAAATTTTTGAAATGTTAATGGGTGATCGAGTGGAACCTCGTCGTGCATTCATTGAAGAAAATGCCCATTATGTGAAAAACTTAGATATTTAGTCATGAAGGAGGAAAAAAGATGAGTGAAGAAATCAGAGAGAACATCCATGATGTCAATCTAACTAGCGAAATGAAAGACTCCTTCATCGATTATGCGATGAGTGTTATTGTTGCTCGTGCACTACCGGATGTTCGAGATGGGTTAAAACCTGTTCATCGCCGTATTTTATACGGGATGAACGAATTGGGTGTGACCCCAGATAAAGCCCATAAAAAATCTGCCAGAATCGTTGGGGATGTTATGGGTAAGTATCACCCCCATGGAGACAGTGCTATTTATGAATCCATGGTACGGATGGCACAACCATTTAGTTATCGGTACATGCTAGTGGATGGACATGGTAACTTTGGTTCTGTCGATGGTGATGGAGCAGCTGCGATGCGGTACACCGAAGCACGTATGAGTAAAATTGCCACGGAGATGCTACGAGATATCAATAAAAATACTGTAGATTTCCAAAGTAACTATGACGATACAGAAAGGGAACCAGTCGTACTTCCAGCACGCTTTCCTAATCTGCTAGTTAACGGAACAACAGGGATCGCAGTTGGTATGGCGACGAATATCCCCCCTCATAATTTATCTGAGGTAGTAGCAGCGATCGATCTATTGATGGAAAATCCAGAAGTAACAACCAATGAATTGATGGAAGTTTTACCTGGTCCCGATTTTCCAACCGGTGGTCTCGTAATGGGTAAATCAGGTATTCGCCGTGCTTACGAAACGGGGAAAGGCTCAATAACTGTTCGAGCAAAAGTAGAAATCACGGAGATGCCTAATGGCAAAGAACGAATTATCGTAACGGAACTTCCTTATATGGTCAATAAAGCAAAATTGATCGAACGAATCTCTGAATTACACCGCGATAAACGGATTGAAGGAATTACGGATTTGCGTGATGAGTCTTCCCGTGAAGGAATGCGGATCGTTATCGATATCCGCCGTGATGCAAGTGCTTCGGTTATTTTAAATAACCTGTATAAGTTGACTTCATTACAAAATTCATTTGGTTTCAATATGCTGGCCATTGAAAAAGGCGTTCCTAAAGTACTGAGTCTTAAACAAATACTTGAAAACTATGTAGAGCATCAGCGTGAAGTGATCACTCGCCGAACGATTTTTGAAAAAGAAAAGGCAGAAGCACGAGCTCACATTTTAGAAGGTTTACGGATCGCATTGGACCATATTGATGAAATCATTGCAATTATCCGTGGGTCTAAATCTGACGATGAAGCAAAAACAACGATGATTGATCGTTTTGAATTATCTGATCGACAAGCACAAGCGATCTTAGATATGCGTTTACGTCGTCTAACTGGTTTAGAACGTGAGAAAATCGAAAATGAATACCAAGAATTATTACGATTGATCGAAGATTTAACGGATATTCTTGCTCGTCCAGAACGTGTGACCGAAATCATCAAAACAGAGTTAGCAGAATTAAACCAACGTTTTGGTGACAAACGTCGTACAGAATTACTAGTGGGTGAAGTTTTAAGTCTTGAAGATGAAGACTTGATCGAAGAAGAAGAAATCGTTATTACACTCACGAACAATGGGTATATCAAACGTTTAGCGAACAATGAATTTAGAGCACAACGTCGTGGTGGACGTGGTGTACAAGGAATGGGCGTGCATAACGATGACTTCGTCAAAAACCTTGTCTCTTGTTCGACACATGACACCTTGCTGTTCTTTACCAATAACGGGAAAGTCTATCGTGCCAAAGGATATGAAATTCCAGAATATGGTCGAACTGCGAAAGGAATCCCGATCATTAACTTGTTAGGGATCGATTCAAGTGAAAAAATTCAAGCAATTATTGCAGTCACCGGTGAAGCTCAAGAAGGACATTACCTCTTCTTCACTACTCGTCAAGGAACGGTGAAACGGACCACCGTAACTGCTTTTGCGAATATCCGCAGTAATGGATTGATTGCGATTGGCTTAAAAGAAGACGATGAATTAGTCAACGTGTTGTTAACAGATGGTCAATCAAACATTATCATTGGTACACATGATGGTTATTCGGTAACGTTTGCGGAAGGAGCTGTTCGGGACATGGGACGGACAGCGTCAGGAGTTCGAGGTATTCGTTTAAGAGAAGACGATTATGTGATTGGTGCTGCCTTGATGAATGAAAATCATGAAGTCTTGATCATTACTGAAAAAGGCTATGGTAAACGAACGAAAGTGAAAGAGTATCCAGTGAAAGGTCGCGGCGGTAAAGGGATCAAAACAGCCAATATCACTGAAAAAAATGGTCCATTAGCTGGACTAGCCACGATTGTTGGAACAGAAGATATCATGCTGATCACAGATAAAGGCGTTATTATTCGTTTCAATGTCTCAACTGTTTCTCAAACTGGACGTGCTACACTAGGCGTACGTTTGATCAAAATGGAAGCTGATACGAAGGTTGTGACAATGGCGGCCGTCGAGCCAGAAAGCACAGAAGAAACTGAGACACCAACAGAGACCGTGGAAGATACCACAATAGATAAAACAGAAGAATAGTCAAAAAACACGGCTTATCCCAGCGATGGGAAGCTTGTAAAAATAAGCCACAACCTCCGATACACAATGATTGTCGGAGGTTGTGGCTTATTATTGTTTTATGTTTATGGATTCTTTTGCAACATAAAAAAGAATCCACCTACGAATAGCTCTTGTAGTTTTTATACTTTGTTATTGTAGGAGATCGTGTTTTTCAAGAGATTCAAAAAGAGAACTTTCGGCAGTTATTTAGTAAAGCATTTTATTAAAAACTTCTTTCTACACTATTTTCCCTTCAGCTTATTGCTTTTTTCACTCTATACGTGTATAATTAAAGATTGTGAGTAGTCTAATTTATTAGAAAACTCTCCTTGCTCTTGGGAATCTAAGAGCCGAAAGTCCATAGGGAGGTGAAAATCAATGGAAAATACGAAATATGAAATCATGTACATTATTCGTCCAAACATTGATGAAGAAGCAAAAACTGCTTTAATCGAACGTTTCGATGCAATCTTGAAAGATAACGGAGCTGAAGTTATCGAATCTAAAGATTGGGAAAAACGCCGTTTAGCGTATGAAATGAACGGTTACCGTGAAGGTATCTATCACATCGTTAAAGTGTCTTCTCCATCATCAGCAACTGCTGTCAATGAATTTGACCGTCTTGCTAAAATCAACGACGATATCATTCGTCACATGATCGTGAAAGAAGAAGCATAATTTATTGTTTCATGTGGAACAATAGAACAACGATGAGAGGAGATGAATCTTTTGATTAATAATGTTGTACTAGTTGGACGTCTAACTAAAGATCCGGATTTACGATATACATCAAGTGGCACTGCAGTAGCAACGTTTACTTTAGCTGTTAATCGTAATTTTACTAGCCAAAACGGCAATCGTGAGGCTGACTTTATTAATTGTGTGATTTGGCGTAAATCAGCAGAGACATTAGCAAACTATGCTCGTAAGGGGACTCTTTTAGGAGTTACTGGACGTATCCAAACTCGTTCTTATGATAATCAGCAAGGACAACGTGTATACGTAACAGAAGTAGTTGCTGAAAACTTCCAATTATTGGAAAGTCGTGCTGCATCTGAAAATCGTCAACAAACTGGCGGTTACCAAAGCTCTGGTCAATCGACAAATGATTTTGGCGGAAGTAATAACTATAATCAAACATCTCAATCATCCAACGGTATGCCTGATTTTGATCGTGACAATTCTGATCCATTTGGTTCAAGTTCAACGATCGACATTTCAGACGATGATTTACCATTCTAAACGAATTTGATAGGAGGGAAATAGAATGGCACAACAAAGAAGAGGCGGACGTAAACGTCGTAAAGTAGACTATATTGCTGCTAACCATATTGAATATATCGATTATAAAGATATTGAATTACTAAAAAGATTTATCTCAGAACGTGGAAAAATCTTGCCACGTCGTGTAACAGGTACAGGCGCTAAAAACCAACGTAAAATTACTGTTGCTATCAAACGCGCACGTATCATGGGCTTACTACCTTTCGTAAGTGAAGATTAATTGAAATAATGAAACGAGGAAATGGTTTTACTACCGTTCCCTCGTTTTTTACTTTTTGAGAATGATTGTTTAGATGTTTTATTATCCTCAAAAAAAAGAATGTCATCTATACTTAGAAGAATCATAGAGAAAAGCATCCACGATTTTCGTTTAGGATTGGGGATAAAGAATACTATCTTTAAAAATTCCATCTCCCCAAATCTGACTTTCCGACAAGCTGCTCTCAATCAACTCGATCGGTTGCTGATTGACTAAGATCATTGCACAACGGTAGCCAGCGAAAGGTTGATAAAGAGGCATGATGATTTCTTGTCCTTTCAATGCTAGCTCAATGTTATCGACTGTAAAAGCAACATGAGCTTCTTTTTGAATGATTGGATCAAGACGACAATCGGGACCAAAGGCATGGAGTTCGATTGGCATAGATAAAGAATTTTTCACATCCAGTGAGTACATATCGAATAAAGGACTATACTTTGTTTCTGGATGATCTTTGATTTCTTCCAGATCGATTGGTTTACCGATATGATGGAAGCTTAATTTGTTCATTTTATTCATATAATGCTCCTTTGCCTTTTATAAATTGCTCATTTGAACATTCAAAGTAGTAATAATTTGCTTTATTTCGGTTTGAGGTTAGATGATAACTGTCATTTCAAGGTTGAAAACAAGTTATTCTACCATTTTTTTTTATACAGTGAAAAGTATTTTCAGTTAAATAATCAAGCATTTGTTTAGTCGCTTGAATACGGGAAGTTATGGTAAAATTAAACTAATCAACTATGGGAGGAAGAAGATGGAAAAAGAAAAAGAAAACTTAACCCCTAGACCTCTCTTCATTTTTTTATTTTTATTGCTTGAAGTACTGGTTGTATTATTTATGCCATTTCGTTTTGTTAGCGCTTTGGTTGTGCTTTTGATGAACCTTTTTGGCTTACGTTATTGGTTGAAATTAAAACGATGGCTAATGATAAAAAATCGTGAAAAAATCCAACAAGCCTCAACGGTGGCTGAGAACAATCTTGCTTATGTCTCCGAAGTGATGCCAGTAGGAGTGATTGCGTACCAACCAACAAGCCAAAAAATTGAATGGTTGAACCCACTCGCCTTAAAAATCAAAGATCAAAGCAGCTTAACAGAAGAAGAACTATTAGATGCTTTTTTTTCGGCAAAAGAGAAAAAGAAAAAACAAGTATATTTAGCAGATCGAACCTTTCAATTTGAAATGGATACAGTAAAAGGAGTCGTTTATTTCAACGATATCACCCAAAATCAATTGTTGAAGCTCCACCAAACCAACAGTCAGCCAGTGATTGGTATCTTATCAATTGATAATTATGCAGATGCTATCGATAAGTTAGATGACAAAGAAATCTCTTATCTCAATTCGTTTGTGACTACAATGGTGTCTGATTGGATGAACGAATACCATGTCTTTTTTAAGCGGATTACTGCAGAACGCTTTTTCTTTGTCGCACAAATGATTGATTTGAAAAAAATGATGGACAAAAAATTTGATCTGTTGGATCGTTTACGTGCAGAAGCAGAGCGACAAAATTTGCCAATTACTCTAAGTATGGGGATTGCTTAC
This sequence comes from Enterococcus sp. C63, assembly GCF_040887215.1. Taxonomy (NCBI): domain Bacteria; kingdom Bacillati; phylum Bacillota; class Bacilli; order Lactobacillales; family Enterococcaceae; genus Enterococcus; species Enterococcus sp. C63. Next base: position 34,171 of record NZ_JBFOFI010000009.1, read on the forward strand.
GGGCAAGATTCGTTAGATGAAATTGGGGGAGAAGCCCAAAATAATTTGGACATTGCTCTAGTTCGAGGTGGCGACCAAGTTGTCGTGAAAGAACTACGTGAGGGAGCAAAACCTGTTTACTATGGAGGAAAATCAGCTAAGTCAGTCAAACGAACCCGTGTACGTTCACGAGCGATGAGTACTGCACTTCGTAAGATTTTTACTGAAACTGGCGATGTATTTATCATGGGGCATAAATTCCCCGATATGGATGCCATTGGTTCAGCATTTGGGGTAAGTTGCTTAGCTCGTTTCAATCAAAAAAAAGCGTATATCGTACTTGATGAAAACGAGATTATTCCAGACGTAGAACGATGTTTAGAGGAAATTCATAAACACCCTGAACTAGAAGCACAGCTGATTTCGCCCAAAAAAGCGATGGAGCTTAAAAAAGAAGAAGACCTGCTAGTTATGGTAGATTACCACAAACCCTCGCTATCGATCTCTCAGAGCCTATATGAGCAATTTGATAAGATCGTTATTATTGATCATCATCGACGTGGGGAGGAGTTCCCAAGTAAGCCGCTGTTGACGTATATCGAATCTTCTGCTTCTTCTGCTTCAGAGTTAGTAACAGAACTAATTCAGTATCAAAGCAATCGCACGAATCGCTTAGATCGTTTTGAAGCGACGTTGTTATTGGCAGGCATGACTGTTGATACGAACAGTTTTAATGTACGCACAACAGCACGAACTTTTGATGTAGCAAGTTATTTAAGGTCTTGTAGTGCGGATGCTTCCCTAGTACAATATTTATTGAGTTCAGATTTAGCAACCTATTTGGAAATCAGCCATTTGATTGCACAGAGCGAATATGTAACTTCAGATATTGTCGTAGCAGCTGGGACAGATGAAAAGGAATATAATAGTGTGATCGCTGCGAAAACGGCAGACACCCTCTTATCAATGATCAATATCAATGGGGCTTTTGTCATCACGAAACGAACGGACGGGCTAGTCGGGATCAGTGCTCGTAGTTCGGGCACGATCAATGTTCAAGTGATCATGGAGTCTCTTGGCGGCGGAGGTCATTTCACCAATGCAGCGACCCAATTGGAAGGTGTCACAGTAGAAGAAACCAAACAGCGTTTACTTGCTGCAATCAAAGAAAATAGGAATCAATTATATGATAAGGAGTAATGGATATGAAAGTCATTTTCTTACAAGATGTAAAAGGTAAAGGAAAAAAAGGTGATGTTAAAGAAGTACCGAATGGTTACGCACAAAATTTCCTATTAAAAAATAATCTGGCAAAAGAAGCAAATAAAAGTAGTATTAGCCAATTAGCTGGACAAAAAAAGGCACAAGAAAAACAAGAAGCTGAAATTTTAGAAGAAGCAAAAGAACTAAAAGGATTTTTAGAAAAAGAAGAAACGGTTGTCGAACTGAAAGCCAAAGCTGGTGAAGATGGACGTTTATTCGGTTCAATCCCTTCAAAACAAATTGCTGAAGGATTGAACAAGCAATACAAAGTAAAACTAGATAAACGAAAAATCGAATTGAATAATCCAATCCGTACGTTAGGTTACACGAACGTACCAGTCAAATTGCATCATGAAGTGACTGCAACGATCAAAGTGCATGTGGTAGCAGAATAGCTACCTCATCAATCATTTCTGTTAGCAGTCTCTTGAGGTTTTGTAATAGGACTTGTTGAGAAATGATCGCAGAGACTGAGAGTTCTTTTCAAAAAGAAAATCAGCCGGATTTTGATGAATCATGTCAAAATCCGGCTAATTTTTTCATTTAATGGTAAAGATATTTGATAGGATGGTATAGAAAGCATACTTTCTTTTCGATTGATTTTAGCTACTTTATTCTTACAAGATTATGTGCTTTTTAATACCCTAGATCAAAAAAGTGGGACATTAACCAGATTTTTTTGTTCATGCCCTAGACTCTTTAAGCTTAGATTATTTTTTCTTGCGATATTTCAAAAATAGTAATATCATCACAAGGATTGTTGAATAAATTAATAAAGTTCCCAGTCTCATATACTACACTGCGTTTGTGACGTTAAACTGCAAATCGGAAATTCTGCTGTTAAAGTCATCCGCACTCCTCCATTTGATCTATTTTTACTAATCATTGTTTTTACATCACTTTGACCTTGATCGCAACGTTTGGCTAATACTGCAGCACCAATAATTGTCCCAACTACAGCTCCAATCACACCACCAATTACAGCACCATAACCCGCACCATTTACTGCTAAACCAACAGAACAAAAACCTAAATAGTCTCTTAAATTAGCTAATCCTGTCTTACTAGTGGCATAATCGTTGATATCACCATTAACAAATTTTTCTGACCACCCGGTAGTATCGTAAAGTCCTCGTGCGAACGTATTGTCACCATAAGCATAGTGGACTTCAGCGCCATCATATTTTAAGATAAGAGACTGGATCAAAACTTTTGTTTCTGCTGAGTCTGGCTGATTCAGTAACTGTTGTTTGATCTCTGGACGATTCACTTCTTTCACAAAAGTTTTGTATAATTCATAGGATTCGACAATCGTGACTTGATCTAGTTAAAAATGGTTTTCAGCTGGTACACTAGCGGTTTTCTCAGCTGCATCAACGATTTGTGTTACTCCTGGTACTACAGATCCAAATAAAGACAGACAAGACAATAAAATAGCAACGAGTTTCATTTTTTTCGTAACACATTTCCTCCTAAAATTTTTTGTGCGGACTAGAAAACGTTTTCTGTAATGAATTCTAGCACAATCAATAGTATATAGTATTAAATAATCATAAGTGATCTATTTTTTGTCAAAAATGAAAAAATAGGAAAAAATAAAAAAAGTTTCCTTTTTTTCATTTTCGATTATGACAAAACCTATTGAACATATAGCTAGTTTGGTACTAGCGTAAAGGATCACTTGACTGATATACTTTTTATAGTTGTTTCATTTTATCAAGGGATCTTCGTTCTCAAAGTTTTTGCTAGTTTAAGATTTTGATGAATCTACATATGTATTTTTTGTACTTATTCTTGGTATTGACTGTCTCTTTTATTGATTTCGAAAGATAAGCAACCATTACACTCACTTTTTTAAAGTGACTTTTTTACGATTTTCTTGTAAAATAAAGCAATTGAAGACAAGGAGCGATATGTATGAATGAAGTGTGGCAGGATCGAATTCCACCGCAAAATATTGAAGCTGAACAAGCGGTTTTAGGATCGGTTTTTTTAGATGCTGAAACGATCATTGATGCCATGGAGTACATAGAACCGAAAGACTTTTATCGTCGGGGACATCAAATCATTTTTGAAACAATGATCGAATTAAATGACCGTAATGAAGCAATAGATGTAGTGACTGTAAAAGATCGGTTGGAGCAAGCGAACTTATTAGAAGATGCTGGTGGGTTAAGCTACCTTTCAGATTTAGCGTTAGCAGTACCTACTGCAGCAAATATCGTCTACTATGCGAAAATCGTTGAAGAAAAATCATTGCTTCGCACACTGATCCAAACAGCTACTGGGATCGTGACAAAAGGGTTTGAACAAGGGGAAGAAGTCCAGTCGATTCTGGATGATGCCGAGCGCAGTATTTTAGAAGTATCCGAAAAAAGAAACCGCAGTGGCTTTCTATCTATTGCAGAAGTCTTGAACTCAACCATTGAAAATATTGACCAGCTGGCCCAAAATAATGAAGAAATCACAGGATTACCGACTGGATACCAAGGACTTGATAAAATGACAGCAGGTTTTCAACCTGAGGAATTGATCATCCTAGCAGCTCGGCCTGCGGTAGGGAAAACAGCTTTCGCATTAAATATAGCTCAAAATGTCGGGACAAAAACCGATCGTTCAGTTGCTATTTTTAGTTTGGAAATGGGGGCTGAGTCACTTGTTAATCGGATGCTTTGTGCGGAAGGGTCGATCGAAGCAAGCCATTTGCGTACCGGTCAACTTTCTGAAGAAGAGTGGTCCAATTTGATCGTTGCAATGGGTAGTTTGTCACGGGCAAATATCTTTATTGATGATACTCCAGGAATAAAAATTTCTGAGATTCGTGCCAAATGCAGAAAATTAGCGCAGGAAAAAGGAAATCTTGGATTGATCTTGATTGACTACTTGCAATTGATTGAAGGAAATGGGAGAGAAAATCGTCAACAAGAAGTATCTGATATTTCACGTCAATTAAAAAAGCTAGCCAAAGAATTAAAAGTACCCGTTATTGCGTTGTCCCAGCTTTCCCGTGGAGTAGAACAACGTCAAGATAAACGTCCTGTATTAAGTGATATCCGTGAATCGGGTTCCATTGAGCAAGATGCTGATATCGTAGCCTTCTTATATCGAGATGATTACTATGAAAGAGAAGGTGGCGAAGACAATGAGGATAACGAACCAAAAAACGACAATGTCATTGAAGTCATCATCGAAAAAAACCGTAGTGGTGCCCGTGGTACAGTAGAATTACTGTTTATCAAAGAATACAACAAATTTTCGTCGTTATCCCCGAGAGAAGAATATTGATTATAAATTGACTATAAAAAAGCACCTCCAAATTATCTCGTTAATTTGGAGGTGCTTTTTTAGCTATCGATCATTCCAACTGTTCTTTATCAAAAGAAAACGCAGCAGAATCACATTTGGGAAATAATAGTATAGTAAATTAGGAAGCAGTCTACCCTAGTAATCATTATTTCTAATAAGCAAAGATGTTTAGATTACGATTCTGTCAGTGGCAACGAGTAATAAACCCTAAAAAACTATCTTATTTGCTTTGTACTAAAGGAACTTTCTTCTCTGAATAGTTTTATTTACACTAGTTTCTATTTAAAATTTATCATCGTTCGTTTTTCAAGCGTTTTTATAAAATAAATAAAAGAATCATTCGATTTTAGTTGAATAAGTAATGAGTTATTGTTACAATAATTCAGGATTAAATAAAATAAAACGAGGTGTTCAAATGTCATCTGTAGTAGTGGTAGGTACACAATGGGGCGACGAAGGGAAAGGAAAAATTACTGACTTTCTTAGTGAAAATGCTGAAGTGATCGCACGGTACCAAGGTGGCGATAATGCAGGACACACGATCAAATTCAACGGTGTTACTTATAAACTGCATTTGATTCCTTCGGGGATTTTTTATAAAGATAAAATCAGTGTGATCGGGAATGGTGTGGTAGTCAATCCTAAATCATTAGTCAAAGAGTTAGCTTATTTACATGAAAAAGGTGTAACTACTGATAACTTACGTATTTCTGACCGAGCACATGTTATTTTGCCTTATCACATCAAGTTGGATCAATTACAAGAAGATGCAAAAGGTGAAAATAAAATCGGTACAACAATCAAAGGGATCGGACCAGCATACATGGACAAAGCAGCTCGTGTAGGGATCCGTATCGCTGACTTACTAGACAAAGAAATTTTTGAAGAACGCTTACGTTTAAACTTAGAAGATAAAAACCGTCAATTTGTAAAAATGTTTGATTCTGAGCCAATTGATTTTGACTCGATATTTGAAGAATATTATGAATATGGTCAACAAATCAAACAGTATGTTACCGATACATCTGTCATTTTAAATGATGCCCTAGATGCAGGAAAACGAGTATTATTTGAAGGCGCACAAGGGGTTATGCTGGATATCGACCAAGGAACCTATCCATTTGTTACTTCTTCAAACCCAGTCGCAGGTGGCGTAACGATCGGTAGTGGCGTAGGTCCATCTAAAATCAATAAAGTTGTTGGTGTATGTAAAGCTTATACTTCTCGTGTAGGAGATGGTCCATTCCCAACTGAATTGTTTGATGAAACGGGACAACAAATTCGTGAAGTTGGTCGCGAATACGGAACGACTACAGGTCGTCCACGACGTGTGGGATGGTTTGATTCAGTAGTGATGCGTCACTCAAAACGTGTTTCAGGAATTACTAATCTATCCCTTAATTCAATTGATGTCTTAAGTGGACTTGATACAGTAAAAATTTGTACAGCTTATGAGCTCGATGGAGAATTGATTTATCATTATCCAGCAAGTTTGAAAGAATTGAAACGTTGTAAACCTGTTTATGAAGAACTTCCAGGTTGGTCTGAAGATATTACAGCATGCAAAACACTTGCTGAATTACCAGAAAATGCACGTAACTATGTCAGACGTATTTCTGAACTCGTAGGTGTGCGTATTTCAACATTTTCTGTTGGACCTGATAGAACACAAACAAATATCTTAGAAAGCGTCTGGGCACAAATTTAAGCCATTCAGCTAAGTTCGTTGAGACAGGACATTCTTGTTCCTTAAGAATGAACGAAATAGCAGAAGTATAGGTAAGAATGCTCATGCGGTAAAGAAAGAAAACGTCGAAACTGCGAAATTTGTTTTTAACATTTTTGTAGATTTTGGCGTTTTTTTCCAATAAGTAATCAAAGTTGGTTTAGAGGTGAGCGTTGTTCTTCTTTTTAATCATCCATTAAAATTTTACGAAGACAATGGTTTTCCTTTTTACAAACATAGTTAACGTTATTTGCCATGCAAGAGATTTGCTATAATAGGAGTTAAGGGTAAAATGAAAAGTTGAAGGAGTTGAAGGGTGTGTATCAAATCGTAACCGATTCATGTTGTGATCTGCCTTATCAAGTGCTACAAGCAGCCAAGGTTGATTATTTATCAATGAAGATCCAGTTAGATGAAGAAGAATTAGTAGATGATCTGGGAAAAACGTTTAATTATGATCATTATATGGAACAATTAAGAAATGGGGCTACCCCAACGACCTCACAAATCAATGTGGGTCAATACTTAGAATTTTTCCGTCCTTATGTTGAACAAAATATTCCTATCCTTTATGTTGCTTTTTCCAGTGCTTTAAGTGGATCCTATAGTAGTGCGTTACAAGCAGTAGAATTATTAAAAGAAGAATATCCAGATCCACAAGTAAAGGTCTTTGATACAAAAGCCGCAAGCGTTGGGGAAGGGTTATTAGTATTGGAAGCTGTTCGATTGAAAAACGAGGGGAAAACATTAGAAGAGAACTTAGAATGGTTAGAAAACAATTACTTAAAAGTACATTCTTGGGTAACCGTTGATGATCTCAAACACCTTGAACGTGGGGGGCGTATCTCTAAAACTAGTGCTACACTAGGTAGTATTCTAAACGTGAAGCCAATTATCACAGTCGATCAGGAAGGACGTTTGACGAATATCAGCAAAGTACGAGGACGAAATAAATCGATACAAAAAATTGTTGAAGAAACTGTTAAAACCATTGTCGCTCCATTAGAACAAACTGTTTATATTGCTTATGCTGGCGATTTAGAAAGTGCTGAAAAAACAAAACAATTACTTGAAGAGAATATTAAGATGAAAGAAGTTAAGTTATATCCACTTGGCCCTACCATCGCAAGCCATACAGGATATGGATGTATTGCCATATTCTCAATGGGAATCACTCGATAGAAAATGAGTAGTCGTTGTAGAAGAAACGCACCAAAAAAAGAACCATTCAGAAGAAAAAGAATATTCTTCGAGTGGTTCTTTTTTAGAATATAAAATAACTGATTTATATTAAGTTAAATCTTTTGTCGATAGTAAGTACTTCCTAAATTTGCTATAATAAAGCCAGTAATTCGTGGAGTGTAAAAGATGGTAGCTAATCTCTTGAACAAGGGGTGATGCTTATGGTTAAAAGCTTTGTCCCTGGAAAGGAATAAAGTTGTCAGTATATGAAGCAATACAACTCATGCTCGCATTTGCGACATTTGTGCTGTTGTTAATTGACAAAAAAGACCAAAAAAAATAACCATCTAAATCACTTTTAGCAGAGTTTTTAGATGGTTATCACATTAAAAACAAAGCTACCGTCTTTTTAACGGCGCGAATTACTGATGAAGGGGTTGTTAGAGCAATCCCTTTTTCACTATCCATTATAGCTTATCAATTGGAAAAAAGTAAAGCGGTTGATTAAAAAAATGAAGGCACACGAATCAAATACATGTCAGGTAAAAAATAACATTATTATTTAAAAATAAAGTTAATGAGGATAGTAAGTTTGTACTAAATTTGCTACAATAAAACCAGTAATTCGTGGAGTGTAAAAGATGGTAGCTAATCTCTTAGATAAGGGGTGATGCTTATGGTTAAAAGCTTTGTCCCTGGAAAGGAATAAAGTTGTCAGTATATGAAGCAATACAACTCATGCTCGCATTTGCGACATTTGTGCTGTTGTTAATTGACAAAAAAGACCAAAAAAAAATAACCATCTAAATCACTTTTAGCCGAGTTTTTAGATGGTCAATACTCTAAAAAAGCTACCGTCTTTTTAACGGCGCGAATTACTGATGAAGGGGTTGTTTGCGCAATCCCTTTTTCACTATCCATTATAGCTTATCAATTGGAAAAAAGTAAAGCGGTTGATTAAAAAATAGTTTTAAAAAAATGAAGGCACACGAATCAAATACATGTCAGGTAAAAAATAACATTATTATTTAAAATTAAAGTTAATGAGGATAGTAAGTACTTCCTAAATTTGCTACAATAAAACCAGTAATTCGTGGAGTGTAAAAGATGGTAGCTAATCTCTTAGATAAGGGGTGATGCTTATGGTTAAAAGCTTTGTCCCTGGAAAGGAATAAAGTTGTCAGTATATGAAGCAATACAACTCATGCTCGCATTTGCGACATTTGTGTTGTTGTTAATTGACAAAAAAGACCAAAAAAAATAACCATCTAAATCACTTTTAGCAGAAGTTTTAGATGGTCACCATTCTAAAAAGGCTACCGTCTTTTTAACGGCACGAGTTACTGATGAAGGGATTGTTTGCGCAATCCCTTTTTCATTTTCTATTATAGCTTACACATCAGAAAAAATAAAGCGGTTGATTAAGCGAAATAAGAGAAAATGATGAATATAGAAAGTAAATGGATCGAAGGTGTCTTGGTAGTTGTGAAAGACAGTGTTTATCGTAGAAGAAAAGGACATCTCACCGACTGATGAGATGCCCCCGATAGGCTATTTTCTTAAGTCTACAATGATGTTGTCTTATTTCCAAAGCTCATCCAATTGTTTTTGGATATCTTTATTTTCTAAAAATTCATCATAGGTTGTATCTGCTCGATCGATAACACCTTTATCAGAAACGGCAATGATACGATTAGCCAATGTTTGGATAAATTGATGGTCATGTGAAGCAAAAAGGATAGAGCCAGTAAAGGCCATCAAGCCATCGTTTAGTGCTGTAATCGACTCTAGATCTAAATGATTCGTAGGATCGTCTAAAACTAAGACATTTGCTTTAGAAAGCATCATTTTAGAAAGCATGCAACGCACTTTTTCACCACCAGAAAGGACATTGACAGGTTTTAATACTTCTTCTCCAGAAAACAGCATGCGTCCTAAAAAGCTTCGTAAGAACGTATTATCGTCTTCTTCTTTACTTGCGTATTGACGTAACCAATCTAAGATCGTCAATTCATTATCAAATTCTTTCGTTGTATCTTTTGGTAGATAAGAATTGCTCGTTGTTACGCCCCATCTTACAGTTCCAGTATCAGGAGTGATCTCACCCATGATTACTTTAAATAAAGTGGTTGTTGTAATATCATTTTCAGCAACGAACGCAACTTTATCTTCTTTACTTAAGTTAAATGATATATCATTTAATATTTTCTTACCGTCGATCGTTACACTCACATTTTCGACCTGTAAGAGATCATTACCAATTTCACGTTCTGGTTTAAATCCAACGAATGGATAACGACGTGAAGAAGGTTGAATATCGTCAAGAGTAATTTTTTCTAACATTTTCTTACGAGAAGTTGCCTGTTTAGATTTTGAAGCATTCGCACTAAAACGAGCAATAAATTCTTGTAGTTCTTTGATTTGTTCCTCTTTTTTGGCATTGGCATTTGCTTGTAATTTTGCAGCAAGTTGACTTGATTCTAACCAAAAATCATAGTTACCAACGTATAATTTGATTTTTCCAAAATCTAAATCTGCCATATGGGTACATACTTTATTTAAGAAATGACGGTCATGAGAAACAACGATAACCGTATTTTCAAATTCAATTAAAAATTCTTCTAACCAGTTGATGGATTGGATATCTAATCCATTCGTAGGCTCATCAAGGAGTAACACATCCGGTTTACCAAACAATGTTTGAGCTAAAAGTACTTTGACTTTTTGACCACCAGTAAGTTCACTCATCAATTGATGGTGCAATTCTTCTGGAATATTCAGTCCTTGTAGTAAAACAGCAGCTTCAGGTTCAGCTTCCCAACCATTTAATTCAGCAAACTCGCCTTCTAATTCAGCTGCTCGGATACCATCTTCATCAGTGAAATCTTCCTTCATATAGATAGCGTCTTTTTCTTTCATAACTTCGTATAAACGTTTATGTCCCATAATAACTGTTTCTAAAACTGTATATTCTTCATAGTCATAATGGTTTTGTTTCAATACAGCCATTCGCTCATCTGGTCCCATGGAAACAGTCCCCGTAGAAGGTTGTAAGTCTCCTGATAATACTTTAAGGAACGTTGATTTACCTGCACCATTTGCACCTATTAAGCCATAGCAATTTCCTGGAGTAAATTTAATATTAACATCATCAAATAGTTTGCGGTCTGAAAAGTGCAAACTTACATCATTTACAGTAATCAATTTTTTTCCTCACTTTATCTTTATAATATTTAACGAGCCTCCTAGAATTATATAGGGGAAAAGAGAAAGTTTCAAGGTAATCAATTATTCTTTGTGTTTCACGTGGAACATGGGAATGAAAAATACTAAAAAATTGTGAAAGAGTGAAAAAATTTGTACTTATGAAGCAATGATGAGGTTCGGAGGTATCTAAGATAGAAAGGCAAAATGCTCGTTTATTTAGTAGAAGAATAAGTTGGTAATGAATATACGCAAATTATAAGAAGTAGTAGCTTTTACTAAAAATAATAGCAGCAAAAGCTGATCAGAAAAGAAATTACTTTTGCTTTTCATCACCAGCATATGTTTTGACGTTATTTAAAGAGAGCGTTAGTATAATAATAGATTAAAATGAAAGTTGGAATGAAAATGAATGAAAGAAAAACACTAGACTGGGGATCATTAATTTTAGGGATTTTATTTGTCCTTGTTTCATTAATCTCTTTTCAAGATCCTGTTGGTAATTTAGTGGCGATTGTCGTTGTTTTTGCTATTTTTGCCTTTTTAAAAGGAATTTTTGAATTATTTGTACGAAATCGCATGAAAGAATTGACAGGATATAAAGGGAAAATGCCGTTGGTTATTGGTATCATTGATATTTTAGTCGGGATTTTCTTCTTGTTCAATATTGGTGCAGGAGTAGTTGCTTTACCGTTTGTTTTTGCCATTTGGTTTATTGCCGACTCTATCTTAGCTTTATTTACAGCTGATTTAGCGAAAGGTTATAGCACAGGCTACTATTGGTTTACAGTAATCATCAATATTTTGGGTGTGGTATTAGGATGTATACTATTGTTTAATCCTATTTCCTCCGCTTTGACTTTAAGTTTTCTTGTCGGTTTTTATTTTATGCTCTTTGGGATCAACCATATCGTATATGCGTTCAGATAAACAAAGTAAAGTATATAAAGAAGCAATCAGGCTGAATTTTCCTGGTTGCTTCTTTTTTATAGTTGATATGTCTGAATCTCTCAAAGAGTAGAGGTTCAATTATTTCCTTCTTTCATATAATTCATTCAATACAGGTAAATCATGCACTTCGTATTTTTCTTTGAATTGTTTGATTTCTTCTTCTGTATATTTTCTTGGATCAAGATGAAGGTCTTCAACCGGTAAAGGACGTTTGTTATTGATTTTTACATCAATTACTACTGGTCGTTGGGATTTTTTAGCGGCATCAAATGCAGGTCTTAATTGGTGATACTCAGTAATCGTGAAACCATCAGCTCCCAGTGCTTCACTCGCTTTTCCGAAGTCAGCCTCTTCTAAAAACACACCAAATTTTTTCTGTTCAGTATCTTCTTGTTCTGCTTCAATAAACCCAAACGATGTATTCGATAAAACCACATTAATAATCGGTAGTTGGTATTTCACTTGTGTAATGATATCTTGCATCACCATTGCAAAACCACCATCACCGCTTAAAGTAAAGACTTGTCGATCAGGATAACTTAATTGTGCGGCAATGCCACCTGGAACACCATTCCCCATTGTAGCGAACCAACCAGAGGTCGTGTGTTTTTGTTTGCCGTTCATGTCTAATAATCGAATGGAATGGATCGTCGTATTCCCAACATCTGTTACAAAAATCGCATCTTCTTCAGCGATCCGATTGATTTCTTTATAAACAGCTTCAGGACGAATCGGTTGGTCTTCAAGGTCAGCGAATGAGTTTAACCAGTTTACCCAATTCGCTTTGTTTTCTTGGTTGGCTAGATACCAGCGATCTTCAGGACGTGGTTCGCCCAGCTGTGTTAATCTAGCTAATGTGGTATTGGCATCCCCTAAAATGGTATGGGAGGTAGCATGTCTTCGACCAAATTTTGAAGCATCGATGTCCACTTGGATAAATTCAGCCTCTGGGTTAAAGAACGCACGACCAAAAGGAAAGTCACTACCCATAAATAAAATCAAGTCGGCCTCTGCTAATGCTTCATTTGCAGGTTTTGTGGCCACACGTCCAGCAAAGCCTAGAAAGTTTTTATAGTTATCTGGAATGATGCCTTTCGCTAAAACAGAAGCAACAACTGGCATGGAAAAGTGTTCTGTAAAATCTTTGATTTGTGAAAAGCCATTACGAGTGCCTTGTCCAATGTAAAGTACAGGCTTTTTAGCTTTTTCAATAAAAGGAAGAGCAGCAATTATATCTTTTTCATCAGGAAGGATAGTACCTGTTTTATGAGTAGCTGCGTTAGATATTTCCTCTTCTTCAATGTCTGCAAAACCTAAATCAACAGGGATGGTTACAATAGCTACTCCTTTATTTTCATAGGCTGCTTTGATTGCTTCGTCCACTACATGAGGTAAACTTTCAGGTGTCATAACTGTCCGATTATAGACACTAACATCTGCAAAAATTGGATTTTCATTTAATTCTTGGAAAGAGTTATAGTTCATAGCAGTAGTTGCAACTTGTCCAAGCAACGCAACAACTGGAACATGATCCATTTGTGCATCATACAAACCATTGATCAAATGCGTGGCACCTGGTCCAGCAGAACCAAAAACGGCCCCAACTTTTCCTGTTAGTTTCGCATCGGCTGCTGCGGCTAGCGCTCCTACTTCTTCGTGACGTACTTGGATATATTTTATTTGATCTTTTTCATGATAAAGAGCATCCATGATTGAATTAAACGAACCACCAGGAATCCCATAAATGTGCTCGATTCCCCAACTTTCCATTACTTTGACCATTGCGATACCAGCATTGATTGTTGCCATATTCTCCCACTCCTTTATCAAATGAATGATAAAATTTCGTAACTTTATTAATTAAAGTATAGTGCTTTAAGAATAAAAGCCCAACTGATTCGCTTTTTTACACAAACAGTAGTCATGATTTTTTGAATATGCTAGAGTAATAAGTAAAGGCACGAAAGGAGAATAAAATGACAGAATGGCTACTAAGCTTAGCCCCGTGGCAACAAGCATTAGCGGGGACAGCATTTACGTATTTTATGACAGCTCTGGGGGCTGGGTTGGTATTTTTCTTTAAGGAAATCAAGAAAGAAGTATTGAATCTCATGCTTGGTTTCGCTTCGGGAGTCATGATTGCTGCTAGTTTTTGGTCATTGCTTGATCCTGCGATTACAAAAGCTGAAGAAAATGGCGATATCGCTTGGCTGGTCGTTAGTATTGGTTTTGGATTAGGTGGTGTCTTTCTTTATATCGCTGATAAAACGCTTCCCCATATGCACTTTGGCCCACAGCACGAAAAAGAAGGCCTACCTACGCATTTAAAACGAACAATCTTATTAGTTTTTTCGATCACCTTGCACAATATCCCTGAAGGTTTGGCTGTAGGGGTAGCATTTGGGGCTGCCAGTACAGCCGATAATCCAACAGCGGCCGTTTTGGCAGCCATTTCGGTTGCATTGGGTATTGGAATTCAGAATTTTCCGGAAGGTGCAGCTGTTTCGATTCCTTTAAGACAAGAAGGATTGAGTCGAACAAAGGCATTTATATATGGACAAGCTTCAGGTATTGTTGAACCGATCGCAGGTGTGATTGGTGCGGTGCTAGTGACACGAGTAACCATCCTTTTACCTTATGCACTGGCATTTGCAGCAGGTGCGATGATCTATGTGGTTGTTGAGGAATTAATTCCCGAAGCCCAACAAACATTATCAAGTAAACGACATTTTGCCGTTTTTGGGGTGATGTTAGGTTTTATCATTATGATGGTACTAGATGTAGCTTTAGGGTAATACCATCAAATGATATATCATTTTGAACAACTGATAAAAATATAACGAAAAAAGCAGCACAAGACTGGGGAATCTGTCGTGTGCTGCTTTTTTCAATATTAGTAATATTTTCGATGATGTCGACGATTTGTTCCAGAAATTACACGAATTAGCCAAATAATGATTGCAATAGGAATGAGTAATTTAATTGCAAACCATAAAATACTAGTAAAAAGGCTAATTACAAAACTACCTATAATCAATACCATTATTAGCATGAAAATAGTTAAAAAAGTATTTCTTTGTCCCATACAAACCCCTCATTTCTTGCTAGTTCCCAAAATAAGTTAAATTTAATAAGAATATACTTAAGAACTTAGCTTAGTTATTAGAGAACCACGATAGTTAAATCCTCTTGTTTCATTGAGTATAGCAGTATAAAGTGAGCGTTACCTCCAACTATAGACTGATTTAGTTGCTTTTTTCTAGCTATCTTTACTACAATAAGTCAGAAAAGGAGGCAAAAATATGCCAAAAAATCGTTTAGAAGCTTTTACCGATGCAGTTATCGCAATCATTATGACTATCTTGGTCTTAGAGCTTCACCAGCCAAACACTGACACTTGGCAAGCGCTAAGTGCCTTAGGATATCGTTTTATGATCTATATTGTCAGCTTTTTTACATTGGTCATCTATTGGAATAATCATCATCATATGTTTCAAGTCGTTCATAAAGTAAATTGGCGAGTTTTATGGGCGAATAGCTTTTTTATCTTTGCTTTATCATTTTTTCCCTTTGTCACGTCTTGGATCAGCGAGTATAGTCATAGTTTAGCGCCAGAAATCACATACGGTGTAGTAACTTTAGGAGCTAATATTGCTTACTATATTTTAGCAAGAGAGTTGGTTCAGTCTGATCCTAAAAATAAAAAGAATATCAAAGAATTACTAGATAACTATCGAAAATCCTACTGGTCAATTGGGTTAAATATTTTAGGAATTATTTTAGGCTATGTCATTACACCAATAGCTGTTTTAGTAACGAATGCTGTGATTTTACTTGGTTGGCTGATTCCTAGCCGTAAAATCGAATCTCAATATAGTAATTAAAGATGTTCAAAAAAATTAAGAGAAATATAACAAAAAGATAAAAAAATGGTCGAACTTCTAGAGGAAAATCTTTCTTGAAGAGGGATGCTTATGATCAATCAAAAAAAATTGAATATCGGTCTAACTACGAGCATGATAACGATCCTTATCTATATAGATCATCGGCAATGTAGTTTATTGGTTATTTTGTTATCTATGATGATTCCATTTGTTGTAGCATTAAAGAAGTAAGAAGCGTTTATTTTTGATCCCGGATCTTTCAGTCTAAAGAATTGAAAGATCCGGGATTCGTTGTATCTAATTATACACAGATACGTATCAGAGAGGTAATCTGTTCCGAAAGTTTTCCACAGGGGATAACGAAAACGAAAAGTTCCAACCTATCGATAAAAGCAGGTATACAATACTTTTGTATAAATATTAAATGAATAAGCAGACAGCAATTTATATAGATTAATCCATCTGATTAAATAACTTTTGGTTTTTTCATTTAGTGTTATTTTATCTTCTTAAAATAACGGATTTAATAATTTGTTTATTTTCTTCGCAAGAAGAATCAAATAAATTAGGAAAAATGACGAAAAACAAAGGAAACAAGCCGTCTCGAATTAAATAGTTAGTATAAAAGATCAATGGTCGAGTGGGAGAAGAAAAAAGAATAAACAGAAAAGTTATTCGAGGTTCTTTCCATTGAAAAAGATAAAAGCCAATTAAATATACCCCTACAAGGTATATTTAATTGGTCAGTCTGTTGTATGAGTGGCACTTGCGACAGGATAATTTTTTTTATAAGCAAAGTAGCGTGCTTCTTTTTTTGCTAAGCCAAAAGAATCAGATAGCTGTAAATTTTGAGGTGAGAATTGTATGGCGGGGATTGAAAATGTCTGTTTTTGTTTGTCTATAATTGAAATAGAAAAGTTGATTTCTTCTTGTTCGGCATTTGCTAACGTCACACAAGAATGTCTGTCGAAATGGATACCAACTACTGTGTAAATGCCCAGTAATTGAAGTTGATCTCCTTCAATTTTTACTAGTTCATCTTTTGTTGGAACATATTCCATCTTGGCTCCAGTAGTCATTTTCATTTCAGCTTTTGAAGTAACATCTTTTACAGGAGAAGCAAAGTATTCAATCATAAAAAATAAAGCAATTAAACCTAAAAAACTACTAACTATAATAATTGTTTTCTTCACCTTGGACACTCCCATCTAACAGTTATGACGTAAAAAAGTACATTTATGATAAAAATAGTTTTTTAATCATTTAAAATGGTATAATATATGCCTTTTTTTATTAATTTTTGTTATTAATTAATTGCTTTAAAAACAGTATAAATTTAAATATAAAAAAAATAAAGCATAAAATACTTAATTTTAGCAGTTTATTTTACTGAATAAATGTTTCAATCAAATAATTTATTTCGCTAAAATAATTTATTTAGTTATTTTTTAAAATGAGAAGGCGAATGATACTATTTTCTGTTGGCAAGATCAGCATTCTGTTTATTTGCAAGGTCTAAGGGCAAAAAAAGGCCATAGATGATCTATTTATAAAATTGGTAGATAGGATTGCTTATTTTTCATATTTTTTATACCCATTTTTACTATTTTTTTGAAAAAAAAATTCTAATTCGTTAAAAATTTTCTTTAAAATATAAATAGGAACATTCAAATAGAAAAAAGTGAATGCTTTTTTCTATTTGGTAAAAAGAGGGGAGGAAGTAAATGTTAAATATTTTATCGAAAAAAATGAAACGGCAGTTACTTCTACTGGAATTGCTTTTTGAAGGAGAAACCTATCGCTTTCAAGATTTAGAATCTCAATTAAAGTGTTCTTCAAAAACATTGAGAAATGACTTGATGGATATCGATTCTTATGCAAAAGAAATTAATATACATACTGATCGTGAGAATGGGATATTTGCAGAAATTGCTCCTCATGTCACAGAAGAATATATTTACCGAATTATTATGAATGAATCGATTGAGTATCAATTTTTAGAAGCAATCGTGTTAAATAAATATACGAACTACTTGGAAGTAACGGAACAACTATTTATTTCAGAGAGCACTTTAAGACGAATGGTGAAGCGCATCAACCTTTCCTTAGAGCAATATCACTTAAGAATTCGAGGATTGATTCGATTAACGGGAAATACACAGTTAATTGAAAAGTTGACGATCCAGTTACTTTTAGAAAAATATGTGTGTTTAGAAGAGGCCTTCAATGAAGAAATTTGTCAAAAAAGTCGTCAATTATACTTAAAATACATAACGAATAATCAACTTCAAGATATAATTCGTAAACTGGAACACCGAAAACATAATCAGCTTTTATTTTATATTGCTATGAAAATTTACCAAGTAAAAAACGAAAAACAATTTATTGAAAAAGAGCAGAATAATCTTTTATGCCTAGAATCAAATGAGAAGCAAAATACTTCTTTATGGTTATCTCTTGAAGAGGATCAGGATCTGATAAAATACATCTTTGAACAGCCGTTTGTTTGTTCGCTACTGGATATACAGAACAGCAGCGATGACTACCAACAAAAACCTTATTTAACAAAGATGGTTGGGATATTGCTTGATTATTTGGAAATAAAATATCAGATCAAATGTGAAGAACGACAAGAAATCTGCTATAAAATAATTAATGATGGCGACTATATGGAAAATCTTTCTTTTATTTTATATGATAAACATCATCAGTTTTTAAAACAGATACTTCCAGAAATCGAAAGTATTCAAGTAGGACTAAAGAATTATTTAATTAACAAGGATCAAAAAGAGTTATTAAAGTATATGAAAAATGACGAATTTACCAGAAAATTAGTCGCTTTGTTACTTGTCTACTGGCATGATCTGCTAAAAAAGATTGAAACGAGTAAACAAATTAGGGCTTTGATTGTAACCAATTCTGAACAATATGCTAGCTACATTATTGCAAAGCTTGAGCTTTATCTAGGAGGACGATATCGTTTTGTAGCCAGCAAAACCCCGGTAGTTACAGATCAGATGCTACATAAGGAAAATTATGATTGTATTGTTTCCAATACGATGCTGAACAGACAGTTTAATATCCCTATATTTGGTATTTCTATTTATCCCAAATCAAGAGAAATTCAAAACTTGATTTTCTTTTATCAACAAACAAGAACAGAAATTACATAGCGTGTTTGATATTTATTAACTTTGAGAAATTGTTAGTTTGAACATAGGTGGTCAATAAAGGGAAACGCTGATCAATGGTGAATGAATATTCCACAGATAAAAGAAACAAAAAGAAGAGATAGGTTAAAAGTTAACCTAATTTTATGGGCTCTTTGTTAAATGATATGATATTGGTGAAGAGAAATCTTAGAATCATTTGGACAGAAAGAAGAAAAACTTCTTTCTGTTCTTTTTATTAATATGTAAAATCTTATTTCATAAGAAATTATTGATTTAAGAAGGTGTGATTAGTTTCTTTTATTTTTTAGGTAGAAAGAACTAGTTGGATAGTGGAATAGTAAATAAACACCCTGACCAACACTCAGTCATTGATCAGGGTGTTTATTTTGTGTCTGCACTGTATCATTTAAAACATCCTTTATAGACTTCTATTTGCTTTAGAAAATTTAATCATTTGTGCCTAGCGTCGTTTTAATTCAGAACGCTCTTGCCCAGCAATAATAGATGATCAAGTCCTTAATGAATTTGTCTAGGAGTGTATTGCCAATTGCTTTCAAGTCGATTAATGGCTTTTACAGTAAAGACAACTCAAAGATTCCTAGAAAATCGGTTGATGAGTATGTGTTGTTCTAGATTGTTTCTCGATGAAGATTCTTTCTGCACCAAAATTTAATCTACTGTCCCAATTTATTTAAAATACATCTCGTAAATTAGAAATCTAGATTTTCCAATGATCTGCTAGTTTATATTTAGGGTACACTTTAAATAGACAGAAGGGGACAGCATAGAACCTATTTATTGTGATATAATTTTTTGTAAACTGAAAAAGTCTAGGAGGGAGTAATAAATGAATAAGCTTTTTAGGGTAGTAATATTTTCAGTTTCTATTTTAACATTAGGAGCTTGTAATAACTCAGATAACAACAAAGGAGAAGGTGCTGAAAAAAAATATGTGGCATCCAATACTATCGAACTAACTAATCAAGAGAAACAAATGAATTCTACTGAAAGATTAAATGACTTATTTAATGCTATAAAAAAAGATACGATAATAGCAAATACTTCAGAAGAATTTGAATATCAGTTTGCAATTGAAAATGAATCAAATGAAAAAAACACAACAATGAAACAGATTGAAAAAAATAAGGAAACTATTTTTGAAAATTTGGATAATAAGTTAGGTCTGAAGAATTATTATACTAATTTAGCGTTGAAGAACATCAAAGAAGACTTTGAAAAGATGGATCTACATCAAGCTTTTCAATATCCACTAGAGTTTTTCTTTCTAGCTCAATACACTTCTGCATATTGGGGAGAAGTTAAAACAGAAGATAATGGATTTGTGAATACGTATATCAATAGAAACACAATAGTATTTGATGGTCAAAGTTGGAAAGTAGCACGTGTAGATTCTGAAGGAGAAAATGTTGCTAAACTTGAAATAACAAATGATAATATTCATATAGCTAATTCTCGGTATGCGAACTCATATACATTTGATTCTACATTATTAAAGAATAGTATAGAAAACAACGATAATGATAAATTAGCTCAATCCTTACAGTTAAATAACCATAAGTATCTGAATTATTCAATTACTTTTGCCAATCCAGCTATTAATACGCTACAATTAACTAACTTTGGCAACAATCCAGCTTTGATTGTAACTTTAAATAAAGAAGATTCTGTTTGGAAAATAAATGATGTTGATTATGGTTATTAATAAATATTTAAAAAGCTACCAAGAAAAGTTGGTAGCTTTTGTTATTGTTAGGTGAATCGCTATATCTATTATTTACGAAAGCTATTTTTAAAATATGTTTTATATGAGAAGAAAACTTATATATTTAATTATTAAGGAGTACCATTTATGCTTTCAAAATAACTTTTTATGATATAAATATTATATTTTTTCGAGAAATATGTATTATTATTTTAGAAAGAGGAGATATTATTTATGAAAAGAAAACTATTTAGTTTAGCTCTTATTGGAATCTTTGATCTAGTGCTAACAATCTTTGGTACCAAAGTTGATGCGTCTACACGTTCATATGGTAATGGTGTTTATTGTAACGAACAAAAATGCTGGGTAAATTGGAATGAACCAAAGAAACAAATGATTGGTATTGTAATTAGTGGAGGGGCTCCTGGTTTGGTAGGTATATAATTTTTTTATATTTAGGAGTTATTATGTCTAAAATAAATGATGAATTAGATAGTGTTCTTAAATTAACCGAGTTATCTTTAAATGATCCTGAAATTAGAAGTGATCAAAAGCTAAATGAATTGATAGTTGAGATAAGAAAAGAAGCTTTAAAAGGCGTAATTTTTTACGATTATAAGAGAGAATTACTGCGATACGTCAGTAGTTTTTCTAGAAGAAATAATTTTCGCGTTCCTGAAGTTCTATTAAAATTAATAGCGATCGTAAAAACACCAAAGGGTTGGTCAGGTTTTTAAGTTGCGTGAAGAGATGCACTATTTTTTATAAGAGTACTCAATAAATTTTTAGTTACTTTTATTAAGAATAAATATCTATAAAAGTTTTTCTCTTTTTATTCGATAACAGTATATCTAGTTATATTGTAGTCGAAATAGCAATCCTGTTATTAAGATCCTCAGCAATGCTATTATATAGGCTCTTTGGCAAATGATATTGGTGAAGAGAAATCTTAGAATCATTTGGACAGAAAGAAGAAAAGCTTCTTTCTGTTCTTTTAGAGAAGGCAAATATTTCCTCATTGTTTTGGTAGTAATTCAAGTAAGTTTGCAGTAAAAATTACTCATTTAATATTAATGAAAAGTTTAATGTACTTTGCTATTATGGACTAATTAATTAGGAAACAGATGGAGGTTCTCAATGGAAGTACTGAGATTAGTTAGTCAATTTTATGCAATTATAGCGATACCCGTCTTTATTTTTTGTGGTTTTAGATTACGTAATCAAAGAAGGGCTATGGAAAAGAAGAAAAAAAATAAAGTGAGTGAAATGTTCCCCGAACTTAGTAACGAGGACTTAAAGCTGAGAAAAACAGCAATTATAAATTATCAAAATATGTATTTGAATACCACTTTTAAAAGAGGTATTCAAATGTTATTGACTGTTGCATTACTTGCAAGTATTATAGGCGCTTTGGTCACTAGTATACTTTATCAAGATTTTTCGACTAGTTTCCTATGTATCATTGCATTAACTTTTTGTATTTTACTTCTTAGTATAATCGCTCCGTCAAGTCAGAAACAAGCACAGTTTTGGGAGAATTATCTAAATCAACATCCCGATAATCCATTGAAAATCGTTCTATTGGACAGGGAAGATGTCGAAAAGATTACTGCAATAAGAAAAAAACAAGTTATTAACTTTATGGTCATCGAGTTAGCTTTTCTGATTTTTTACGTTCTTTATTTTTAGCAAGATACCCGTTTTTATATGAATAGTCAATTGATTGTCAAAAATAAGAGGGGGAAGAAATTAAACGATTGACTGGAATGGAAATAGAAAGAATTTTATCAAAAGGCTACAGGTAATTTTTATAAAGAAAATACATGCAGCCTACCATTATTTTGTTGATTGGGTGGCTTCACATGAACGGTATAATCCTCTTTGATAGTATTTATAAAAAATAGGAAGTAGATTGTCTTTGCTAGAGAGTTATAAAGATTCATTGTTTGAAAAAAAGAACCGTGAGCACCTTTGATATCAAAGGCTTCACAGTTCTTTTTAAATTTATTTCTATTTAAAATTAATCTATCTAATGCCACTTGTTGCTGTTTCTTGCAACTTAATCCATAAACTTTTTTCTTTCTTCAACAATTCCTTTTTGTTCAATGCTATAAACAAATTACTTGCGACACTTTCATCATTTATTAAAGAGAAATTTTAAAATACATAATCAATCTTATTTTTTGAAGCAAATGAATTTTTTATTCCATATTCGTAGAAATACTGCTTATTTGGCTGCGAAAACTGTCGTCTTTGTTTTCTTCTAAGGTGATACTATGAAAATAAGAAAAGAGTATTTATTTTATTGCTATGTTGTATTTGTTTCAGTCTAGAACTATAAGAATAGAAGTACATGTTGATAATGACTTCTCTTTTTTTACTTTTTAAATCTAGCTTTAAAAAAATCAGCTTTTTTGTATTCTTTTGTTTAATTTTAAAAAAATATAGGATATAATTACTTCAAATATAAGTAGATTGGAGTTGGACAGATGGCAAATGAAGTTCTAAATGCGGAAGAAGCACAATTGGTTGTTGATGGGTTATTACTTGGTTACAAAGAATATCTAGATATTCGTAAAGAGATGAAAGGAAGATTGAAAGTTTCTGCTGGATTTGCTTTTACAAAAGGGAACTTTATTGATGACGGTGTTGCTAGAAAAACTTTTAATTTTGCAGAAAATAAACGCGAAAAAGCAGGCGAAAGTTGGGAATATTTAGAGTTTTCCTTTGGTTGAGAAAAACCTTCTCTTTTTATCGTAAAAAATGACTATAGATTAAATCAAACTTTCTCAAAAGAAAAAAAGAAAAAAGTAAGTAAATATTTGTCTGATTATGCTAAGATTAATAAACCTATCCTTAATTCAGTTCGTAAAGGTCAAAAGAAAGTGCCTAATACCTCAATTCAATTAGAGCTTCCATTGGAAGAACCAATGATTTCAGAACAAGAGTTATCAAAATATGAAAATTTTTACATAGTGGTTTATAAAACGAATACGGCAAAAGTGATAGAATCAGTTTCACTTGTTTTACCTGATGACGAAACAAAAGAACTACATATAATTCAAAATTTAACACCGTATTTGCAAACTACGTCTATAATTATAGAAGATGAAGAATATTCTGCTGTAGTTGGTGAAAAAGAAGAAATTGGTGATCTCTATGATTATGATTATACAATTCCTAAAGAGGAAAAAGAAATCTCCAATTAGTTTCCC
This sequence comes from Enterococcus sp. C63, assembly GCF_040887215.1. Taxonomy (NCBI): domain Bacteria; kingdom Bacillati; phylum Bacillota; class Bacilli; order Lactobacillales; family Enterococcaceae; genus Enterococcus; species Enterococcus sp. C63. The sequence goes on from NZ_JBFOFI010000009.1 coordinate 57,777, forward strand.
AGTGCAGTGTATTAAGAAAGGAAGAGCACAATGTTTTATGGGAAAAATCTGCAAATAATTAGGATGTTGCATGGTCTTTCACGTAAGGAACTTGGAGAAAAATTACGAGTATCTGAACAATCGATATGGCAATTTGAAAAACAAATGATAGAACCATCATTTGAAAATATCTTACAAATGAAAGAAATTTTGCAAGTGAAATCCACTTTTTTCTTTGAAGAATTCCGTGTTGAAAAGACCTTTTTTGAAAATAATGTTGCGTATAGAAAAGCAGATATTTCTTCTAGAAAAAAAACTAATAGTGAGATAGTCTATTTAAATGTGGCTTCTAAAGTGATTAATTATTTAGAAAGTTTTCTAAATGTACCACCTAATAAGTTATTAGATTTTAGACAAAAAAGTTCTGAAATTTTATTTGATGAAATAACAAATGAGAAAATAGAAAAGATTGCTACTCTTTCTAGAAAGTTTTTAGAAATTCAATCTGATAATGGTAACCTATTATTATCATTAGAAAAGTCAGGAATTTATGTTTTAGAAAAAAATGTTGGTGGGAAGGCAGATGCTTATAGTGCATGGTCAACAGAAGATGTCCCAATCATTGTATTAGGTATAAAAAAATCGGCAGTGAGAAGAAATTTTGATTTGGCTCATGAATTAGGACATTTGTTACTACATCCGTATGTTGATTTTTCTCTGTTAGATAAAAATGAACGACAACAAGTAGAAAGAGAAGCAGATTATTTTGCTTCATGTTTTTTATTGCCGTCAGAAATTATTCAAAAAGACTTAGAAAAAATAAAGAAGATATCAAATCCAGATAGTTATATCTCTTTAAAGGCCAAATACAATGTATCCATTCAAGCTCTTGAAATGCGAGCTTATAAATTAGGATTTCTTACACCAAAACAACATAGCTATTTTTATCGACAAATTGCTATAAAAAATTACAGATTAGAAGAACCCTTGGATAGGGAAATTGTATTTAAGCGTCCTGGAAAAATCCGAAGTATTTTCAACTTGGTTCTAACGAATAAGTTAACTGATTTATCAAGCATTGAAAATAATTTTAGGATTAATAGAAGCTTGTTAGAAAAAATGTTTTCGATTGAACCTGATTTCTTCGGTCCCTTTGCAAAAGAAGAAAATTTTACAGATTTAAATAATGTTTTGAAACTTAATTTTGGTTCTGTATAGTTTACAAGTTTTATCAAAGGATAGATTTGATTTTAGAAACGAAGGATCCATTATCGACAGAAAAAAGAATAATAAACACAAGTGTGACTCAACTGTGATCACACTAAAAGAAACCCGCTAGAAAACCTATGACATAGGCTTTTCTAGCGGGTTGTTTCTTATTCCCACTCAATATGAGTAGCTTCGTGAAAAAGCTATTATACCAGTATTTTTCTGGACTGTTCTTCAATTTGGTAGGGAAATGGTAGGGTTAGATTTTTACTGCTTGATTCCCGTTAAAGTTTGCAACACTTGATTCCTTTGCATAGGTAAATTTGATATTTCCAGTCATTTGTTCTGCAATGCCTTCATCATTGCGGCTCCATAGATGCGCATAGTGCTTCAATGTGATTTTAGGACTCGAATGTCCCAGTCGTTGAGAAACGACTAGAATATCGGCATTAAATTCATTGATTAAGTAACTAACGTGAGAATGGCGTAATCCTTTTCCTTGAATGATGGGAACTTTTGCAAGTTTGGCGTAGCGCTGAATAATTCTCTGAACTGTTGAAAGATAAAGAGGGAGATCAGTGTAGCTAAGAATAAATTGCTCTACCCCATGATTTTTTTGAACCTTTTCCCACTCTTCAAGAACTTTAATGGTATCATCATCCAAAGAAATAATTCGAAGACCACTTTCAGTTTTTGTATAGGGCTTTCGTATGAAATTTTTTTGATTCTCCATTTCCAGAGTATGATGAATTCTTAGCTTTTTCCGCTTGAAATCTACATCATTCCAATTCAAAGCCAAACCTTCGCTTACTCGAATTCCTGTCATATAGTACAGCCAAATGAATACAAAGCACATATGTTCATAGAAATCGTCTTTATAGATTTTTGCCAAAACTTTTTCAAATTCTTCTTTTGTCCAATAGGGAACAATCGATTTTCCTTTTGGAATTGCTTTTGTCCTTTTGGAGATATTATCATTCAAGAATTGGAGAGTAACGGCATAATCGAGTGATTTGCGAAACATACCATACATAAGAGAACTGTATGCTTGGGAATAGCCACTTTCATTGAGTAGCCAGATTCGATAATTCTCACAGTCACGTACATTTATTTCGCGTAACTTTTTATCTCCAAAATGTTCAGTAATTTGAGTGAGTCCGCATTCACGAGAACCCCAAGTACTTTTTTGAACACATGCTTTGTAGTGAGGAACGTAAGATTGTTCCATGAAGTCTTTATAGGTTAAATCATAATTAGCAAAGCAATTTGCAACCATGTATTCGTTTTTGATGCGCATAACTTCTTTATGTGCTTCACGAGCGGATGAAAATCGTTTACCTAAAGAGTCTTGCGTTCCTTTCTTCTGAATTCTTTTACCAGTCACTTGGTCTGTACCTAATTCAACTAGATAGGAAATCCGACCATTTTTATCTTGATAGACACATGGGTACTTCGTCTTCATAGTTATTCCTCCTGCGAAAGAGGAATAACTAGAATTTCTTCAATAACTTGTCGGGGAACGACCCCAACTCTTTTATTATTATAATATGGGTATCCCTGGTTTACCATTCTTACTTTAGCTTGTCTAATAATGGTGACAGCTTGATTCGTTTTGAATCCAAGTTCTTCTAAATCTTTTCGACAGATCATATTTTTCATTTTATAAACTCACTTTCATAGAAAACACAGACATTGATTAGTAGTGTTACTTCTTTATTTTTGTATAACGAACAATGATTTCTTGAAAATCCATCACTTGTTCTGGATTCCCATCTTCATTAACAGCACTGTAAAATATTGGACGTCTTACAAGATACTCATTGGTATAAAGCACGTCTTGATTTGTGGTATCAAAAGGTTGATCCACGAGTTGTTTTGTGACACTAGGTATTTTGAGATTCTGAGATTTGAAGAACGCTTTTTTCTTATGCTCTTTCATATCCAAGTCCTTATCAAAATATTTACTGATATAGCGTCCACGATTTTCGATACTATCCACATCAATCTTGTTGATTTTGACAAATCCATGTCCCCAGATGGTTGTAAGGCGATTGAAGGAGATAAAAGGAAAGTCAAACAGGATGATGTGGTAATGGATCGCACCTCGGTCTTGTTTTCCCACGTGGCAAGGTATTTTAGCTTAGATTTTTTTTGTGATAGAGTTCGTAGTTTAGTCGTTTGATAAATTTATTAAATTCATTATTCGCATAGGCAATGTCTTGAATGTTTTCTCTGAAAGTGAGGGTTAAAAATTTTGTCTGATTGTCAAAGTTCATATCCACGAGTCGAGCAATTTCAAATCGCATATTTTGATAGTGTTTTTGTTTTCGTTTTAAGCTGTCATATTGTCCTTGAGCAGATAATTCATCATAGTTTTTTCTCTTATCAGTGATGGTGTTTTCTTCTTCATAAAGCCAAGCTAATTCTTTCTTTCGTTTTGGATTGGTTTCATTTTTGTCTGCTTTTTGTTTCGGAGTAATGATTGCTTCATAATCATAAATTTCAAGGTACGTGGGAGTTTCAATGATTTTCTGATTATAAGCCTTCAAAAATCATCACTCCTTGTTGTTTATTCAATTGTCAATGAGCCGTTTATTTTCTCTAGATGTTGTTCTATAAATCAAGTTAAGGGGAAGTCCTGCAAAGCAGTCCTTCCAGCCTATGTGTTTATTGGGCGGTCTTAACGGACAGAAGCGGCTCTATGGCGCTGCCCCGCCGTTTCGTCCTAACCACCCAACAAACCCATAGGAAAATTAGTTTTGCGCAGTGGGGCCTTGTTTTTTCGGAATTAAAGTTGCCGCATCTGCCATGGCCGATAAGCCATAGCTGACGAATTGACCATTGGATCGTCCCCAAGGTACAATTAACAAATTGGTAAATGTAACCAGGGCCAAACCTTGTTGAGTAAGTTCTTCCGGAGTAATCACGGGATGTTCGGATTTAACTTTGACACTGATTTTCTCGTAGCGGAGTTTAGGTAGGATACATTCATAACTCCAACCTAGAATTTCTCCGTCTTTTTGCCAGCGAGTAATATTGACAACTTGGTAATCTTTTTCGAGTTTTTCTTTTGGTAAGGTAAGATCATTGATTTTAATTGGCATAATAGTCCTCCTTTTTAGATATACGATAATTTATACGATTGGTTTAAAAAAATATAGACGGCCATCTATGATTTGTATTTTATACGTTTACCTATACGAATTCAAGAGAATTAGCAAAAAAATATATACGAAATTTTATACGAGTGATATAATGAGTAAAAATGACAAGGAGGAAGTAATCTATGTTTGGTTTATTACAACCGGATAAAGTGAAGGTAGGACAACGAATCAAAGAAATCAAAGAGAGTATGAATTTGTCCTTTACAGAGTTGGGCAATCGCTTGGGGATAAAGAAACCAACAATCAGCTCGTATGTTCAAGGTTATGCGTTATCTCCTGAAAGTGTCATTAACCAATTGTCTAGTATTAGTGGGAAACCGGTGGGCTGGTTTTACTTTGGTGACGTTGAAGAATATATTGCGGACTATTTGCAGTTAAAAGGACAGAACAGGATTGTGCAAGAACATCCTGAAGTTGTGAAAGCAATCAAAGAAGAGTTTTACACTGGGGAGTTTAAAAATCCTGCCTGGGAAAATGAAGTTGGTTATCCGTGTGAGGAGTTTATGGATGATTTTTTTTATGAACTGCAGCAAGAAGTCATTAAAGAAGAAATTCAAAAAATGGTACGTGATCAGATAAAAAATTTACCGATTGTCGATGAATTATCTAAACAGAAGAAAGATGAGGCAGTCACCGTTATTACGAGCGGTATCATCGAATATATGGATGTAGCTGGCGAGTTTAATTATGAAAAAAAAGATGATATGACTAAAATAGTTACACGAGAAGTCGATAAGTACGATTTTTTTGCGGACAGTAATTTTGCGGATCGATATTTAGTGGGGAAACTAATTAATATCTTGGCAGATCAGCAAAAAACTGTCGAACTTATCAATATATTGTCCGAAGAACTAACGAATAAATCTTTTTCCGGAAAATTTGGTGGAGAAGAATTGATAGAAGCATTTGAAACATTACGTCCAGCACTAATCCGAATTTATAGCAAAGTTAGTACGGATGAATTAGAGGATTGGTTTAGAGAGGATATTAGGTAACATATAGATGAATTTTCTAATTATTGAGAGACAAAATATCTAAGAATGCTAGGAAATCATCTAGCCAATATTTTGAATTAAGTTATGGAAATTTATTGGTGGAGATATGTGGGAGGACTAAACATGGCATTAATTGAAATAGAAGATGAAATTATTGAAATTATTAATAAAGAAAATAAGGAAGACTTTATTTATGACTTTTTAAAAATTTACGATATACCAAATTCGACAATTACACGTCTAAAAAATGGAACTAATAATCTTTCGAAGATTCCGGGGGAAGTGCATTTAAAGAATAAATTATATTTTAAAGAAACAGTAAACGATGTTTTTGAAGCTTTCATTGAAATTGAAAGCAAAGCGAACGATGCGGCTGCGATCCCTAGGTATTTATTTGTTACCAATTTCAAAGTGATTTTAGCTAAAGATACGAAAACTGGGGAGTCATTAGATATTAAGTTTAAAGAATTGCCAATTCATTTTAACTTTTTCCTAGCATGGAATGGAATGGAAAAAGTAGATTTTGAAAAAGAGAATCCACTAGATATTAAAGCAGCAGAGCGTTTTGCACGATTGTTCGACGTTTTAAATAAAGAAATAGAATCAGATAATGAGGAACAGCGCCATGCATTAAACTTATTTTTAATGCGACTTCTATTCTGTTTGTTTGCTGAGGATACCAATATTTTCCATAAGGGTCAATTTACGAATGGTATAAAACAATATACAAATGATGATGGGAATAATTTAAATGATTATATCGAGGGTTTGTTTAAAGTTTTAGATACACAGTCGAGAGAAGAAACGCCAATTATTTATAAAGACTTCCCTTATGTAAATGGTCAATTATTTACAGAACCACATCAACCTATTAAGTTTAATAAAAAAGCTCGGAAACTAATACTGGAATGTGGAGAACTTCTTGAATGGTCAAAAATAAATCCAGATATATTCGGGTCCATGATCCAAGCTGTTGCGACTGAAGATAGTAGAAGTCATTTAGGTATGCATTACACAAGCGTTACTAATATTATGAAAGTAATTAACCCTTTGTTTTTAGATGAAGTCAAACAACAGTTTAAAGAAATTAAAGATTCGTGGAACGATTCATTTCAAGAAATACACTTAGGAAAGAAAAAAATATACGAAACAAGAAAAAAACATTTAGATAAGATTTTAACGCTTACAAATAGAATAAAAAATATGAAATTTTTCGACCCAGCTTGTGGTTCAGGTAATTTTTTGATTATTACGTATAAAGAATTACGCCAATTAGAAATTGATATCTATGTGCTGATAAATGAAATAAATAATGCGCAAATGTTAATATACGAACCGATTGTCACTTTATCCCAATTCTATGGAATTGAAATTGATGAATTTGCAAGCGATATTGCTAAATTGTCATTATGGATTGCAGAACATCAGATGAATTTAGAATTAAAATCTGCTGTTTCGGAAGCTGTAAGACCAACGCTGCCTTTAAAATCTGCCGGAGACATTTGTTGTGGAAATGCATTGAGAATAGAATGGGAAAAAATTTGTCCAAAAGAGGATAACAAAGAAATTTTCATTTTTGGAAACCCGCCGTATTTAGGAGCTAGTTTACAAAACGATCAGCAAAAAAAAGATATGGAGATATGCTTGAAAAAAATTAAAGGGTACAAAAAACTTGATTATATTGCCGCTTGGTTTTATTTGGGCTCTAAGTATATAGCGAGTAATCCATATGCTAGGTTAGGACTTGTAACTACTAATTCAATAACGCAAGGAGAACAAGTCGCAATCTTATGGAAGGAAATTTTAACTACCAGTCAGATTTTTTATGCCTATCCTTCGTTTAAGTGGGTCAATAATGCAAAAAAAAATGCTAATGTTATTGTTGAAATAATAGGTCTACTGTCTAGAGATGTAGTTATAAATAAGCGAATTTTTCTTAATAATCTAGCTATCAGTGCTAAATATATTTCACCATATTTAACTGAAGGAAATGAAATTATTGTTCAAAAAAGCAATAATCCATTAAATGGGTTACCTAAATTAGTGAGAGGTAATATGCCGACAGATGGAGGGAATTTACTCATCTCTAATGAGGAGATTGAAAAGATCATAAATGAAAACCCAGAAATTAAAGGGTATATTAGAAGATTTGTCGGATCTAGAGATTCAATAAATGGAACAAAAAGATTTGTTTTATGGTTAGATAAAAGTGCCTATGAAAAAGTTCAATCAAACAAATTTGTAAGAAATAGAATTGAAAAAGTTATTGAAATGAGATTATCTAGTTCTAAGAAGTCAACAAATGAATTAGCTAAAAGTCCTTGGAAATTTGAATTTATTTCTGAGCCAGAAGGATATAATGGACAAACACTGCTTATCCCACGTCATAGTTCAGTGAATAGAATGTATATACCGATGAGTATTTTGAGTGCTCAAGATGTTGTAGCAGATTCTGCGATTGCGCTTTATAACGTAGAGCTCTGGATATTTGCAATTTTAGAGTCTAGAATGCATATGGTATGGATGAAATTTGTTGGGGGTAGATTAAAGGAAGATTATAGGTACTCGAATAAACTTGTGTATAACACTTTCCCATTACCGAATATTTCAGATTATCAAAAAAAAATATTGACAGATATGGCATTAAAAATACTTGATGTTCGAGAGGAAGAGGGAGGAACTTTGTCATATTTGTATGATGTTAAGACGATGCCAAATTCTTTAAAGGAAGCTCATAAACAATTAGATGTTGAAGTAGACAAAATATATAAGCGTTCTATTTTTGCTAATGACGAAGAACGGTTAAGTAGTTTACTAAAATTATATGAGAAGTTAATTTAGTAATGATTTTAATTTTCTGAAAGTGGGGAATATTATGTCATCAAACATTTTTGATATAAATTATAATCAAACAGGTAAAAGTAAATCAACGAACACTTTAGGCATGCGTGAAATGCAGGCAAGAGCTTTTGAAAAACGTAATTCGAAGCATCTATTAATAAAAGCCCCCCCTGCATCTGGAAAAAGTCGAGCTTTAATGTTCATTGGGTTAGACAAATTAATAAATCAAGGACTTAAAAAGGTAATTGTCGCTGTGCCAGAACGTTCCATTGGATCTTCATTCAAAAATACTGATTTAACCAGTCATGGCTTCTTTTCGAATTGGGAGGTTGAACCACGGAATAATCTTACTTCAGCAGGAGGAGATAAGAGTAAAGTCCAAGGTTTTATTCGATTTATGGAATCAGATGAGAAAATTCTAGTATGTACTCATGCAACATTGCGATTTGCATTTGAACAACTAGAGGACTCTCTTTTTGATGACTGCTTACTGGCGATTGATGAATTCCATCATGTTTCAGCAGATGTTAATTCAAAATTGGGTGAACTGCTACGAAGTGTTCTTAGAAATTCTACTTGCCATGTTGTAGCAATGACTGGTTCTTATTTTAGAGGTGATTCTGTACCTATCTTAGAGCCACAGGATGAAGAACTATTTGATAAAGTAACATACACATACTACGAACAGCTTGATGGTTATGAATACTTAAAGTCATTTGGTATTGGCTATCACTTTTATCAAGGAAAATATCTATCAGCTATCAATGAAGTTCTAGATACAGACCAAAAAACGATTATTCATATTCCAAATGTAAATTCTATTGAGTCTACCAAAGATAAAGAAATGGAAGTAGATCAGATTCTTGATTTAATTGGGGAAGTTGAGGAGGAAAACTCTGAAACAGGAATTCTTAATGTTAGACGTCATTCGGATGGGAAAGTTTTGAAAATTGCTGATTTGGTAAGAGTCGAAGGACGAGATAGGATTGTAGAATATTTAAGAAATACTGATGATGAAGATGATATGGATATTATTATTGCTTTAGGAATGGCAAAAGAAGGGTTTGATTGGCCCTATTGCGAGCATGCATTAACAATTGGGTATCGTGGTTCGCTTACAGAAATTGTTCAAATTATTGGCCGATGTACACGAGATAGTTCAAATAAGACTCATGCACAATTTACCAATTTGATTGCTCAACCTGATGCTAAAGATGATGATGTGACATATTCTGTTAATACTATGCTAAAAGCTATTTCAGCTTCTTTGCTTATGGAACAAGTTTTAACACCAGATTTCAAGTTCAAAGCACGAAAAAGTAACTCAGATAGAAACACATCTGGAGAATTGCATATTAAAGGATTTAAAGAACCATCAACTATTAATACTAAAAAAATCATTGAAAATGATTTAAACGACTTAAAAGCTACAATTTTTCAAGATTCACAAATTCAAAAAGCAATGGTTAGTAGAGAAATTGATCCAAAGGTATTGAATAAAGTATTAATTCCTAAAGTGATTCAAGAAAAATATCCGAATCTAACTGATAGCGAAGTAGAAGAAGTTAGACAGACCGTTGTGGCTGATAATGCAATGAAAAATAGTATTAGAGAAGTAAGAGGTAGCAAGGAATTTATTCGTATGACAGATAAGTTTGTTAATATTGAAGACTTAAACATTGATTTAATTGATTCGATTAATCCATTCCAAAAAGCTTATGAAGTATTATCTAAAGAATTAAATGCGCCAGTACTGAGATTGATTCAAGAAAGTATCGATGCCAAACGCATAAAATTCGATGAAGAAGAACTTAAATTTATTTGGCCTAAAGTAGAATCATTTTTTACTGAGTTTGGAAAAGTCCCTGATGAGAAGTCAACGGATCCGATTGAAAAAAGAATGGGGGAAGCCGTCATTTATATGCGTGACCTGAAGAGAAGAGGTCGTACGAATGGATAAACGTTATAGTTCACTTGATGATATTATGAACAGTGATTTGTTTGATCAAATCACTGCTCCTTCAAGAAAACAAAAGCAGATTTTCTATGATCTTGAAGTAGAAAACTTTATGGAAATTGTGAAATTTTATCAGGAAAACGGAAGGGAACCTGAAAAAACAAATGATTCTACTCGTTTATCTGAACGTACACTAGCAAGTCGTTTAATTGGAATTAGAAGAAATCCAGATCGGATTGCTAAACTAAAAGAATATGATGAAGTTGGTTTGTTATCACCATCAAAACAGTTTGATAAAGAAATAAAATCACTTGATGATATATTGAATTTTGGTTCTTCTGAATTATTGGGTGATTTAGCACAATCTGATTTTGAAAAATCAATATTTAATACTTCACGCTTTAGAGAAGTAGAAAACAAACCTGACTTTGTAGCAAAGAGAAAGCACATGAGGGACTTTTCAAAATATGAACCACTTTTTCGAAATGTTCAAAAGGAAATTGCGGCGGGAACAAGAAAGATATTGCCGTTTAAAAATTATGAAATAAAACAAGGTAGCTTTTTGATACAAAAGGGAACAGTTCTATATGTAGAATCGATTGGTGAAAAATTCAAAACAAATAATGGCGAAGAAAATGCACGTCTACATGTAATATATGAGAATGGGACAGAAAGTAATGTTCTGCTACGTTCATTAGCTGCGAACTTATATCGCACCGGTAGTGGTGGAAAAATGATAACAGATAATATCGATAATCTTATTGATGGTATTCAGGAAGAAGATATTTCGTCTGGATATATATACGTTTTGCGATCATTATCAGATAATCCACAAATTCAAGAAATTGATAACTTATATAAAATTGGTGTAACAACAGGATCTGTAGAAAAAAGAATTGCTAATGCAATAAATGAATCAACTTACCTTTATGCACCCGTTGAAATTGTAACTAAATACCATGTTTTTAATCTAGATGCTGCAAAGTTTGAAAATGCTATTCATAAAGTGTTAAGAGATAATAAATTAGATGTTGAGATAGTTGGAGTAAATGGTCGAATGATAGTTCCAAGAGAATGGTTTGTAATTCCGGTGGATCAGTTAGATTTTGTTATAAATGAAATTATAACAAAAGTGATTATTAATTCATAAATATGTCAAAATAGAGAAATAGAGGGCGTAAAAATGTTATTAATATAGAAGATGTAATTTAAATAATATTTAATTTGTATTCGTCTCGGCTCGCGTATTTAAAAAAGGTTGACACCATTTCTTTCAAAGATTTTAAAAGTTGATAAATTTTATTGTTGTAAAACTCGTTAATAATGTTGATGTTAAAACGTTTTGAAACACATTCAAATCCTGATCTATCGAACCAGGTCTTAAACGTAGTGAACAAAAGAAAAAACCCTTGTCAGTCGTTAATCTGACAAGGGTTTTTGGTAGGGAACCATCTTATTTTTAATGAAAATCAAGCATTTTAGCTATTGAAGAATGTTGATTTATAGGGATTCCCCCTCCATATTCTGTTAGCTCTTTATTCCCACTCCACAGTTGCAGGTGGTTTAGAAGTGATGTCGTACACGATACGGTTGACGTGAGCGACTTCGTTTACGATGCGGACAGAGATTTTTTGTAAAACATCCCATGGGATACGGGCAAAGTCTGCTGTCATCCCATCAATAGAAGTGACTGCACGGATACCTACTGTATAGTCGTAAGTACGGCCATCGCCCATTACACCGACAGAGCGGATTCCTGGTAGAACAGTGAAATATTGCCAAATGTCACGGTCTAAGCCAGCTGCTGCGATTTCTTCACGTAAGATCGCATCTGATTCACGGACGATTTCTAGTTTTTCTTCACTGATTTCTCCCAAGACACGGATACCTAGACCAGGACCTGGGAAAGGTTGACGCCAAACGATTGAATCTGGCATTCCTAGTTGTGTTCCTAATTCACGGACTTCATCTTTGAATAATGTGTTCAAAGGTTCAATCAATTGGAATTGCATGTCTTCTGGTAGACCACCCACGTTATGGTGAGATTTGATCGTTTGAGCAGTTTCCGTTCCACTTTCGATCACATCAGTATAAAGTGTTCCTTGGGCTAAGAAAGCAATTCCTTCTTCTCCCGCTAATTTTGTTGCTTCATCATCAAAAACATACACAAATTCATTACCAATGATTTTACGTTTTTGCTCAGGATCAGAAACGCCGGCTAACTTGTCTAAGAAACGTTTTCTTGCATCCACTTTGATAATATTTAGACCAAATTTCCCGCCTAAGCTTTCCATTACTTGGTCTGCTTCGCCTTTACGCAATAAACCATGGTCAACAAAGATGGAAGTTAGCTGATCACCGATTGCTTTTTGTAAAAGAACACCAACGACACTAGAATCCACGCCGCCAGAAAGTCCAAGCAATACTTTTTTATCGCCAACTTGTTCACGAATTTTTTCGATTTGCATATCGATGAAGTTATTCATTGTCCAGTTTCCTTCACAATGACAAACATCAAAAGCAAAATGACGGAGTAATTCGATTCCGTATTCAGAATGACGAACTTCTGCATGGAATTGGATACCATAGAAATTACGTTTTGTATCTTGGATGGATGCGATCGGGCAGTCTTTACTTGTACCAACGATTTCAAATCCTTCAGGAACTTGGGTTACTAAGTCCCCGTGGCTCATCCAAACGGTTTGTTGTTTAGGTGTGTCATTGAACAATACTGCATCGTCACTGGTTACTTCTAACTGAGCTTTTCCGTATTCACGGTTTTTAGCTGGTTCAACTTTCCCACCTAGCTTATACGTAATCAATTGCATACCGTAGCAAATACCCAATACAGGAATCCCTAAGTTAAAGATTTCTGGATCGATTCCAAAAGCATTTTCATCATACACACTGTTAGGACCACCGGAAAGAATGATTCCTTTTGGATTCATTGCTTTTACTTCTTCAGCAGAAACCCGATGGCTCAATAATTCAGAAAAAACTCCTAAATCACGGATGCGTCGTGTAATCAATTGGTTATACTGGCTACCGTAGTCTAATACGATAATCTTTTCAACGTTTGTCATGTCGGCAACGTTTGTCACATTTATTACCCCTATCCCTTTAAATTTTATCTCAAAATAGAATAAACTATTTTAAAATGCTAATATTTTCGCATGAAAATCGAATCAATAATATGATTTTCAGTTTTATGGAGAATTATATCTGCTCTGCCACGAGTAGGCAAGATATATTCGTTTAAATTTTTCAAATTCACATTTTTCCATACTTCTTGCGCCATTTTAAATGCATCGTCACGATCGCCAATAGCAAATTGATAGTAATAATTTTGTGGATTTTGAAAAGCGGTGTCGAGTAAGGCACCGAATCGATCTAAATACCATTTTTCAATTAATGATGAATCAGCATCAACGTAAACAGAAAAATCAAAAAAATCACTGACATAGATTTGTTGATTAGCAGGCAGTTGTAGCGTGTTGATTCCTTCAACAATCAGAATATCAGGTTGTTGGATCAATTCATATTCGCCAGGAATGATATTGTAAATGTCATGTGAATAAACAGGTACTTTTATTTCTTCCTGACCGGATTTTACTCGATTAAGAAAATCGATCAACATCTCCATATCATAACTTTCTGGGAATCCTTTACGATTCATGATCCCTCGTTCTTTTAACGTTTCATTAGGATACAAAAAACCATCAGTTGTAATCAACTGAACATTCCTGCGTTTAAATGTACGTGATAAGATCGTTTGTAACAGGCGAGCTGTTGTGCTTTTTCCAACGGCAACACTCCCAGCAATTCCAATAATAAATGGCGGTACTTCGACATATTTATGAAGAAATAGACCTTTACTTAACGAAAGAGATTCAAATTCTTTCATATATAGATAAATCAAATGAGCAAGAGGAACATAGATATCTCGAACATCTTGCATTGAAATACGGTCATTTAAACTTTTGATGTTATCTAGCTCGTCTTGGGTCAAAGGTGCTTGTCCATTACGATAAAATTCACGCCATTCTTCTCTTGCCACACGGTAGTAGTTCATTGGATCATTCATAATAGCCTCCTGCATTCTCCCATCAATGGAATCATTTTAACATAAAACACGGCTAAACCCCACCACTAAACGAGAATGGTTATAAGTCTCTTATTTTTAAGCGAATAACTGTTAACTGAATAAATAAAAAGGATGACATATCAAAATTCATTCTGTTCGTGTTTCTGATCAACTATTTATTTAAACTAGGAAAAATAGACATTGCATGCCAATTGATAAAAGGATAGACTAAGAAACAAGAAACAATATAAAAAGGATGAACGATATGACGAATCATTATTATTCGCAAGAGCCAACGACAGAACATGACTTTGAACAATGGTCATTTGAATTAAAAGGAAAAAACTTCCAATTTGTAACAGATTCAGGAGTATTTTCACGTGAAACAGTCGACTTTGGTTCACGAGTGTTAATTGATACCTTTAATTGGGAAGAGCTGCCAGCTGATGGCAAAATTTTGGATGTTGGTTGTGGCTATGGTCCGATTGGATTGGCGATTGCTTTTGCTAGTCAGCGATTTGTTGAGATGGTCGATATTAACTCTCGGGCAGTAGAATTAGCTCAAGGAAATGCGAACCGCAATGGGATCAAACAGGTGGATATTCATCAATCGAATATCTATGAAGCAGTTCATGAAGAAACTTATGCAGCAATCGTCAGCAATCCGCCAATTCGTGCCGGTAAAAAAGTGGTACACGAAATTTTAACCGAAGCATATCCAAGGTTAAAATCGGGTGGAACACTAACCATTGTCATTCAAAAAAAACAAGGGGCTCCTAGTGCAAAAAGCAAAATGGCAGAGACCTTTGGGAATGCTGAAATCGTCCATAAAGAGAAAGGGTACTATATCATCAAAAGTATCAAAGAATAACTGTTTGATTGTGGTGTTTGAGACTAAATAAAAAGCTATGACAAAATAACACACTCTAAAAGCAACCGAAGAATCCTAAAATAGAAGTAACTATTTTCGGGTCCTTCGGTTTATTTTTGTCCCTTTCTTTCTATTAAAAAACAGGCGATAGGTACTCTAGGTCATGGGAATATGGAGATCGTAAAAAAGTTGATGAAAGGAGTGAGACACTTCGCTAACTAGTGGAACTTTTTCCTATTGAAAAGTGGCGTATTTCAAGGAGCTAATAATTGAATAACGTTTCTTCCTTTTTTAGAAAACAAAACTAGCATGGTATTGAAAAATTTGAGTGACTTGAAAGGAGAATAAAAAGATGACACAAACCAGAATGATAGTAGATACTAAATCTATTTTAGAATTACCCATGTATAACCAGGAAAACGTATTAAGGTATTTAGAAAAAGACCATGTCGAAATGGCTACAACATTTAAAGCATGGGAAGAAAAGGCGAAGGGGATCGTCCAGAACAATAAAACGAAAAGAGAAAAATTAAATAGCAAAAGAGAAAAAAGTGAAGTTCAGCCAGATGATCAACATGTTGCTTTAACAAATGAACTTTTAGATCTCTTAGATGGATTAGTACATCATGGCTTACATCAGTATCGTCCCACACTAGTGTCTAAGTATAAAAATCTATTGATATGGAAAGATCAAGAAAAATTTGATTTCTTACTTAAGAATCGAGATGCTAAGAACGGGTTCACTCAAATCATGAACGACAAGCCTATGATTAAGCTTTACCAAAAAAAGCCAAAGAAATTTGCTCAGATCAAAAAAGGCTACCATTCTCAAAAAAACAACGATGTCCTATTTGTTGGAAACATGCTGCTGTTTGAACTACTTGATTTTTCTCGCTCAGAGAGGGAACAACTGGTAAAAGAATTTCTAACCCATACGATTCCCAACGATCAGCGACGAGACAACTTAAATCAAGAAATTCAAAATCGTCCTGCGGCAACGCTTGACAAGCTTTCACAGAGAAATAAAACAGTCTATTGGGAGTTTGTTAGTATTAGAAGTGTGGCAGATTATTCTAAAGTAAAACATGTGAAAGAACAAATTGATCATCAAGATGGATTGACTCCAGAAGAAAAACAGGCACTTCATAACGATTTAGATGCACGTATCGCCAAATTTAATAGTCAAGCTATACTGTTTGAAGAAGCAGTCGCGGATCTAAGTGAAAAAAATAAGGATTTACATAAGATGTTCAAAAAAGATGTACCACAAGAGCGAATTGACTTGCTCAAACGAATCAAAGATGAGTCAAATTTGGATTGGCTAACAAAGAATGTGTTGACCGAAGAATTAGTAAGAAAACAAGTGGCTCAAGAAAAACTAGATACATATAAAGCACTGATGAGTGACAAACAATTGACCCGAGAAGTGGTAGCTAGCATCAAACAAAGCAAAGAGTATTCAGAAGAAATAAAAAAAGCTCTCATTTCTGAAATTAATCCCTCAGAGGAAGCGAAAAAGAACAACATCAAAAAAATATCAGTTATCAAACAGGAATTTTTCATTAGAAAGCAACTGTTAGAAGTACTAAAAGAACGAGTGGAAACGGATAAAACCTATCAGCCACTTTTTGAACAAATAGAAAAAGCCACAAATAGTAATGAAAAACAAAAGGAACATGTAACTGCTCAAAGTGATATCAAAGAGTGCCAAAAGTTTATAAGTGAAAATAAATGGGAAGAGGAAATGATTAAAAGAATCAATCAAGAGGAACGAATCCCTCCACATTTGAAAGTAATCGTTTTATCTGAGTTAAAGGAACCAACAGCAAAAAATCAACGAGTTGGTGGAGAAAATCGGCAAGATTCCACGCTTGTTGCTCTTGTTTTAAAGTCTCACGTTCAAAATATACAACTAGGATACCAACAAGAGGTTTCTCAAAAGACGAAGAAGGAGCAACAAATTGATCATCGCATGATTAAATACGAACAAAAGTTACAAAAAATTCTGAAGATAAGAACAGGACTCTTTGATGCCATAAATAGATTTGAGAGCCAGGAGAAACAACTGATAGGGGATGGGGGAAAGATTTCTGTTCCCAAGGATGAACAAGAAAAAGGCAGTCAACAAGCTACGCTGACTAAAAAAGATTTGCAAGAGAATGAAGAGCAGAGGCTAGCTATGGATATCGGAGAGCTTCTTATGAAAGGAAATACGGCAGACTATTTTCAGGCAGTCGATAAACATGATTTAAACTTTTTAAATCTTAGGCAACAAGTAAGGCAAGATCCAAAGATTCCTATTGAAAATAAAAAACCTTTCCTTGAACAGCTAACAACGATGATCGCCACGGATCGAACGGCAGGTTATCAAAAAGAGCTTCAACTTTTTTCATCTGTTCGAGAAAAGATTCTAGAACTCCATAATGAAATCTTAAACGATCAGGAGATAGCTCATGATGAGAAAAAAATACTTCTCAAGCAGGTAGATAGAATGGTAGGAGCGATTGAAAAACGGGATTCTGAACATCTAGCTGCTGATAATTTAGTAACCCAAAGTCAGAAGTCTTCTTTGAGTGAGAAAGTAACTAGTGCAATCAATAATAGAAAAGATCAATCGCTAGTTACTCAAGCCAATGAAAAAACTCCTATGAAAGAGAAGAACAATGACAGATGATCGGCAGTTGCAGAAGTTTTTAAGAAGTCAGTTTAGGAAATTGGCACTTTCCAAGCTATTTATTTTTATTAGTGAATAAAAGATTTTTTCTTATTTTTTTCTATCTATTCTTTTTTATATGCTTTTGGTAAACTAAAAAAGAATTTACATCATAAAGGAGGAGAAGAAGTGAAACTAACGATCCGAGACATTGCAGAAATGGCAGGTGTTTCAGTCACCACTGTATCACAAATTTTAAATAATAAAGGGAGCCGCTTTAGTGATAAAACACGAAAAAAAGTCCTGAATATTGTTAACGAGCACCATTATAAACCAGATTACTTTGCCTCGAATGTGATCAATCGTCATTCTAAAACGATTGGTATGATCGTGCCAGATGTCACTGACTTCTTCTTTTCTAAATTGATTGAAGGGGTCGAGAGTTACTTGAATCCACTGGGGTATGTGATCATGCTTTGCAACTCTCGTCATAGTCAAGAAAATGAAATCAAGTATTTAAAAGAATTGGCTCATCGCTCAGTGGATGGAATCTTATTGGCTACGCCCAATGTTTTGCCAGATGACTATTCTTTAGATAGTGGTTTTTATAAAAATATGCCGATTATTTTGATTGATCGTGGATTGAATACCAGAGATAATGGTCGGTTGATCGTAAAAGAGTATGAGGGGGCTTATCAAGCGGTTTCTTTGTTTATTAAGAACGGTCATACCAAAATCGGTATGCTCAAAGAAACAACAGGCTATTACCAGTTAGAAGAACGGTTCAACGGGTATCGTCATGCACTAAAGGATCATGGAATCCCTTTCAATGGAAAGTATGTAGAACAAGGGGAGTTGACGGTCCAAGGTGGATACGAGGCGTCTAAACGGCTCTTAAAGCACAAAGATCTTACAGCAATTTTTTGTGGAAATGATGCAATGGCGATTGGTTGTTACCAAGCGATTGATGAATTAGGCAAAAAAATCCCCGATGATATTTCAGTTATTGGTTTCGATGGGTTGAAGTTATCCGAGTATATGATCCCTCAATTGACAACAGTGAAACAGCCAAGTTCTGATATTGGATTTTATGCCGCAAGATTTTTGATCGACACGATCGAGTTCCCACAACGCAAAGTTCCGAACAAAGTCTTTGCAACAAAATTAATTATTCGTGAGAGCATAAAAACATTGACAAAGGGATAACTCAGCGTTATATTGCTTATGTAAGTGTTTACAAAGGCGGTGAGTAGCTCTTTGTATTCTTAGTAAACTGGTTTACTAAAGTGGTTTACCTTTTGGAAAATTCCTGTATAATACCGAATGAAGACGAGGAGGATCAAGCAATGCGAATGGTGGATCTGATTGAAAAAAAGCGAGACGGAAATGAATTATCGACAAAAGAAATCGAGTATATTATTACAAAATACACGAATGGTGAAATTCCAGATTATCAAATCAGCGCATTGTTGATGGCGATCTTTTATCAAGATATGACCGATAGAGAAATCACGGATTTAACACTTGCCATTGCCCACTCAGGAGATGTCATTGATTTAAGTCCTTTAGATGGGATCAAAGTGGATAAACACTCTACAGGTGGTGTGGGAGATACGACAACGTTGATCTTAGCGCCTTTAGTCGCAAGTGTGGGTGTTACAGTTGCCAAAATGTCTGGTAGAGGTTTGGGGTATACAGGTGGTACGCTGGATAAACTAGAAGCAATTCCTGGATTTCAAATCGAGCTTTCTGATGAAGCGTTTATCCGAATTGTCAATGAGAGTAAAGTGGCTGTTATTGGACAATCAGGAAATCTTGCACCAGCAGATAAAAAACTTTATGCTTTGCGGGATGTGACTGCGACAGTGGATTCGATTCCTTTGATTGCCAGTTCGATCATGAGTAAGAAAATTGCCGCAGGAGCAGATGCGATCGTTTTAGACGTGACAACAGGTGACGGCGCCTTTATGAAGAATATTGAAGATGCTAGACGTTTAGCAAAAACAATGACTAGTATTGGAAAATTAGCTCATCGTCAGACAGTAGCCGTAATTTCTGATATGTCTGAACCTCTTGGTGAAGCAATTGGTAATAGTCTTGAAGTTGTGGAAGCAATTGAAACGTTAAACGGCAATGGACCAGAAGACTTGCTGGAAATGTGTTATGCATTAGGGAGTCAGATGGTGGTCTTAGCCAATCAAGCAGCAACAATCGAAGAAGCTAGAAGTTTACTGCAAGAAGCACTAGAATCTGGCAAAGCCTTAGACAAATTTAAGGAAATGATCCGTAATCAAGGTGGAGATGACTCTATCGTAGACCAACCAGAACGATTACTGACAGCTAAGTATGTTGTTGAGTTGCCAGCCAAATCGAGTGGTATTGTCTCAAAACTCGTTGCGAATGAGTTGGGGATTGCAGCTATGATGTTAGGTGCAGGACGCAAAACTAAAGAAGATGATATTGATCACGCAGTTGGTCTTAAATTAAATAAAAAAATTGGTGATCCTGTAAAAGAGGGAGAATCATTGTTGACAATCTACAGTAATACAAAAGAGATTTCTTCTGTTCAAGAATTGCTCTATCAAAATATCCAAATTAGTGACTCGGCTGAAAAGCCTACATTGATACATGATATCATCACCGAGTAAAAGGAGAGAAAAAAATGGAATTGAACCGAATGATCGATCACACCATCTTAAAAGCAGATGCTTCTCAAGAAGACGTCATGCGAATTATTGAAGAAGCAAAGAAATACCATTTCTATTCTGTTTGTATCAACCCAACATGGGTCGCACTAGCAAAAGAACAATTAAAAGGCGAACCAGTGGCAGTATGTACAGTAATTGGCTTTCCTTTAGGAGCTAATACTGCTGAAACTAAGGCTTTTGAAACTACAAATGCGATTGAAAATGGCGCAGATGAAGTGGATATGGTCATCAATATTGGGGCAATGAAGTCTCAACAGTTTGATAAAGTCCAAAAAGATATTGAAGCAGTGGTTGCAGCGGCCAAAGATCGTGCTTTAGTCAAAGTCATCATCGAAACAGCTTTATTAAATCATGAGGAAATTGTAAAAGCTTGTGAGTTGGCAAAAGCTGCTGGGGCAGACTTTGTTAAAACTTCTACAGGATTTTCAACTGGAGGAGCAAAAGTCGAAGATATTCGTTTAATGCGTGAAACCGTTGGACCTGAAATGGGTGTGAAAGCATCTGGTGGTATCCATAACGAAGCTGAAGCTTTGGCAATGATTGAAGCTGGTGCGACAAGAATTGGCACCAGTGCAGGAGTTTCGATTATGTCAGGATCTACTGGCGAAGGCTATTAAGTAGTAAGGGGAAGCTTATGACAGAAGTGAAGCAAGAATGGATCAACATTGCAGTAGAAGCATTGGATAAAGCATATGTACCATATTCACATTTTCCAGTAGGCGCATGTTTAGTCACTGAATCTGGAAAAACGTATCAAGGAGTCAACATCGAAAATGCCTCGTTTGGTTTAACCAATTGTGCGGAGCGCACGGCTTTTTTCAAAGCTGTTTCTGAAGGAGAAAAAGAGTTTACTCATTTAGTAGTGGCTGGTCATACGCCAGAGCCAATTTCTCCTTGTGGTGCTTGTCGTCAAGTAATGGCTGAGTTTTGTGTACCAGACATGCCGGTAACTTTAGTAGGGGATAACGGTGTGACTAAGGCAATGACGGTTAAAGAACTATTACCTTACGCCTTTACAGAAAAAGATCTATAGAATTATCACTCATGTTCATTCAGTCAGCTGACTGTTGAAAAATAAAACAATTATTTTAGGGGGCTTTACAGAAATGAAAAAAGCAAAATTATTTGGTTTAAGTGCTGTAGCGTTATCTGCTGGGTTATTATTGGGCGCATGTGGCAGCGGATCAGATTCAACTGATTCAACCGGTGGAAACAGCGGTTCAAAAACAGCAACTGCAGCATTGATCACAGATACGGGCGGTGTTGATGACCGTTCATTCAACCAGTCAGCTTGGGAAGGACTACAAGCTTGGGGGAAAGATCATGATCTATCACGTGGGAATGATGGGTTCCAATATTTCCAATCAGCAAATGAATCAGATTATATCCCTAATATTGACCAAGCTTTGAATGCAGGTTTTAAAACAATCTTTGGTATTGGTTATAAATTGAAGCCAGCTATTGAAGAGCAAGCTGCATCAAATCCTGAAACAAACTTTGCTATTATTGATGACGTTATCGACGGCAAAGACAACGTGGTTTCAGCAACATTTAAAGATAACGAAGCTTCTTATCTTGCTGGGATTGCCGCAGCTTACACAACTGAAACAAACACTGTTGGTTTCATTGGTGGGGTAAAAGGTGAAGTAATCGATCGTTTTGACGCAGGATTCAAAGCTGGTGTAGATGCTGGTGCAAAAGCTTTAAACAAAGAAATTAAAGTCTTGAATCAATATGCAGGAGACTTCTCAGCGCCAGATAAAGGACGTTCAATTGCTCAAGGAATGTATGCACAAAATGCAGATATCATTTTCCACGCATCTGGTGGTACTGGTAACGGTGTATTCCAAGAAGCGAAATCATTAAACGAATCAGGCGACAAAAAAGTTTGGGTTATCGGGGTTGACCGTGACCAATCGGACGAAGGCGAATACACTTTAAACGGTGAAAAGAAAAACTTTACTTTGACATCAACTCTAAAAGGTGTAGGAACTGTTGTTGAAGACTTAGCTCAAAAATCAGCTGACGGTGATTTCCCTGGTGGAGAACATACCGTTTACGGATTGAAAGAAGACGGCGTTGGTATCACAAAAGGTCAACTTTCAGAAAAAGCAGAAAAAGCTGTGAATGAAGCAAAAGAAAAAATCATCTCAGGAGATATCAAAGTACCAGAAACTCCTGAAAAATAATCAAACGAATTTCTATAGCCTTGTTGGACAATTGTTTGACAAGGCTATGGTTTAGTAAATAACTAACGATTGTTTCTTTATCAAGATGTTGCTGAAAAGCTATTGAGATTTCCTTCCTTAATGCTCAGGTCAAAGCGCTCTTTTCACAGCCTCTTACTAAACGGCGTTCAAGAAGCAGCTCCTCAACAATAAGCGATGATTTTTAAAAATATGAGAAGCTATTTTAAAAAATCCTCTCTTATTTGCTCGGAGCTAAACGCTTCTTTCACAGCCTCTTGATAAACGGCGTTCAAAGAGCTGACCTTCGGCATTAAGTCAAAAAATCTCAAAACATGAAAAGCTGTTTCGAGATTTTCTTCCTTAATGCTCAGGTCAAAACGCTCTTTTCACAGCCTCTTGATAAGGGAATAATCCCCTGAAGTTTTTGCTTCAATTTGAGATTTTATGAAAAATCTTTGTTAATCGTTGCCTAGATAGAAATCGTTAGGATGTGAAAAATTGTGGTTCAAGAAAATATTGTCATCGAAATGCGGAATATCACCAAACAGTTTGGTACGTTCAAAGCAAATGACAACATCAACTTGCAAGTGAAAGCAGGAGAGATCCACGCTTTACTTGGAGAAAATGGTGCCGGAAAATCAACCTTGATGAATGTGCTCTCAGGCCTTTTAGAGCCAACATCAGGTGAAATACTGATGCATGGGAAAGAAGTGAAAATTACAAGTCCGACAAAAGCGAACCAGCTAGGTATCGGAATGGTCCATCAGCACTTTATGCTTGTGGATGCATTTACTGTTACTGAAAATATTGTTTTGGGAAGTGAGCCAAGTCGAGCAGGGGTACTTGATCGTCGCCAAGCACGTGAAGAAATCCAAAAGCTTTCTGAACAATATGGTTTATCGGTCAATCCTGATGCGTATGTCCGAGATATCTCTGTTGGAATGGAACAACGGGTAGAAATTTTAAAAACACTTTATCGTGGGGCAGATGTCTTGATTTTTGACGAACCTACAGCGGTATTAACGCCACAAGAGATTGACGAACTGATTGTAATCATGAAAGAGTTGGTCAAAGAAGGAAAATCGATCATTTTGATCACCCATAAGTTAGATGAGATTAAAGCTGTAGCAGATCGTTGTACCGTTATCCGTCGTGGTAAAGGGATTGGTACAGTAAATGTAAAAGATGTCTCTTCACAACAATTGGCAGATATGATGGTTGGACGTACGGTTTCATTTAAGACAATGAAGAAAGAAAGTCAGCCTCAAGAAGTTGTGTTATCGATTGAAAATCTAGTGGTTAAAGAAAACCGAGGATTGGACGCAGTCAAAGACCTAAGTTTAGAAGTACGAGCAGGAGAAGTTTTAGGAATTGCTGGTATTGATGGTAACGGGCAGTCAGAATTGATCCAGGCGTTAACCGGTTTACGTAAAGCAGAAAGTGGAACGATTCGCTTAAAAGATGAAGATATCACGAATAAAAAGCCAAGAAAAATTACGGAGGCTGGTGTAGGACATGTGCCCGAAGACCGTCATAAGTATGGCTTAGTGCTAGATATGACGTTAGCGGAGAACATTGCTTTACAAAATTATTACCAAAAACCTTACAGTAGAAATGGCTTATTGAATTATTCGTTGATCAATGAACATGCACGAGAATTAATCGAAGAGTATGATGTTCGAACAACGAATGAACTTGTGCCAGCGAAAGCATTATCAGGTGGGAATCAACAAAAAGCAATTATTGCTCGGGAAATCGATCGTGATCCTGACTTGTTGATCGTTGCTAATCCGACACGTGGGCTAGATGTTGGAGCAATCGAGTTTATTCATAAACGTTTGATTGAACAAAGAGACAAATACAAAGCGGTCTTATTGATTAGTTTTGAATTAGAAGAAATTTTGAATGTTTCTGATCGTATTGCGGTACTCCACGAAGGAAAAATCGTGGGAATCGTTGATCCAAAAGAAACTTCTGAAAATGAACTAGGATTACTTATGGCGGGCTATTCTTTAGAAGAAGCAAGAAAAGAGTTAGAAAAGGTTGGTGGCGCACATGAATGATCGCAATGAAAAGATACGTAATCTCCTAGTTCCTATTTTTTCGGTAATTCTAGGTTTAGTTTTAGGTGCTATCTTGATGGCAGCTTTTGGTTATAACCCAGGCCAAGGTTATTCTTCAATGTTAAATGCGTCCCTTGGTTCTCAAAGAAGTATTGGTGAAACATTACGGCAAGCAACACCGTTGATTTTTACTGCATTAGGTTTTTCTGTTGCGAACTCAGCAGGATTCTTCAATATCGGGCTTTCGGGACAAGCACTCTGTGGTTGGATCGTTAGTGTGTGGGTAGCACTTGCCTTTCCTGATCTGCCAAAAGTCATTTTATTACCGACTTGTGTGATTTTAGGTGCTTTGGCAGGAGCCTTGGCTGCGGCTATCCCAGGGGTGTTAAGAGCCTTTTTCGGTACAAGTGAAGTAATCGTCACTATTATGATGAACTATATTTTACTTTATTTAAGTACTTTTGCTTTACATGACATCATGCCAGATACGTATCGTTCAAGCTTAGATTCTTCAAATTTGATTGGGCAAAATGCTTCTCTTAGATTACTTTGGCTGACACAAATGTTTGGCGGTTCTCGTGTAAATGCTGGTTTGTTTTTAGCATTGATTGCACTGGTTGTTGTTTGGCTATTGATGAAGAAAACGACGTTAGGCTTTGAAATTCGTTCGGTAGGTCTAAATCCTTTTGCTTCTGAGTATGCTGGAATGAGTAGTAAACGTACGATCGTCTTTTCCATGATGATTTCAGGCGCTTTAGCAGGACTTGGTGGAGTAGTCGAAGGATTAGGAACGTATCAAAACTTTTTCGTCCAAACAACTTCATTAGCCATCGGATTTGACGGAATGGCTGTGTCACTGTTAGGTTCTGGTTCAGCGATTGGAATTTTACTTTCAGCACTCTTGTTCAGTATCTTGAAAATCGGTGGTTTGGGGATGCAAACAGGTGCCGGTATACCATTTGAAATCGTAAATGTATCGATTGCATTGATTATTTTCTTTGTTGGGATCAACTTCTTGATTCGTTTCATTATGGCGAAATTCTTCCAAGGTAAAAAACAAGAAGCGATCGTGGAGACTGTTGAATCGAAACCAACAAATCAGAGTCAAGAAGGAGGAGAATTATAATGTCAACAACTGAGTTAATTGCTTTAATCCTCACTTCAACGTTGGTTTATTCAACACCATTAATTCTTACATCTTTAGGTGGAACTTTTTCTGAACGAAGTGGGATTGTCAATGTAGGTTTAGAAGGCATCATGGTTATGGGTGCTTTCAGTGCGGTAGTATTTAATCTAACCATGAGTCCTACCTTAGGAGACATGACACCATGGATTGCTATTTTAGTCGGTGGGATAGTTGGTGTGTTATTCTCTTTATTACATGCAGTAGCAACTATTAGTTTACGTGCAGACCATATCATCAGCGGGACAGTTATCAACTTGATGGCACCAGCTTTGGGTGTATTTTTGATCAAAACATGGTATGGAAAAGGACAAACTGATAATATTTCAGTTAACTTAGGATATTTCTCATTTCCTGGATTATCAAAAATCCCTGTGATTGGACCAATTTTCTTTAAAAATACATTTTTACCAGCTTATTGTGCCATTTTAATTGCGATTCTTGCTTGGTTTATTATCTTTAAGACAAAGTTTGGACTTCGCTTACGCTCAGTGGGTGAAAATCCTCAAGCAGCGGATACATTGGGAATCAATGTTTACGCGATGCGTTATTCTGGGGTATTGATCTCTGGTTTACTTGGCGGAATGGGTGGCGCAGTATTCGCTCAATCGATTTCAGGGAATTTCTCTGCCGGAACGATCGTAGGTCAAGGGTTTATCTCAATGGCTGCTATGATCTTCGGTAAATGGAATCCACTAGGGGCAATGGGCGCTTCTTTATTCTTTGGCTTTGCGCAAAGTTTAAGTATCATCGGGGCTCAATTACCAGTGATTTCTTCGATACCGCCAGTATTGCTGCAGATTGCACCTTACCTATTAACCGTTATTGTGTTAGTAGCGTTCTTAGGAAAAGCATCTGGACCTAAAGCGAACGGTAAAAATTATATAAAATCAAAATAAACTTTTAGTGAATAAAAAGGGTGGGTTACGGGAAATGTTTTTTCGACTCGCCCTTTTTGATTTAATAGCAATAATAAAAAAGAAAGAAGGAATAATCATGTTTAAACGCGTACATTTGATTGTCATGGATTCAGTAGGAATCGGTGAAGCGCCAGATGCTGAAAAATTTGGTGATAAAGGTTCAGATACACTAGGGCATATCGCAAAAGAAGCTGGTTTGACAATTCCTCATTTGGAACAGTTAGGATTGGGAACGATTCGCCCATTAGAAGGTGTCGAAGCGGTTAAAAACCACCAAGGCTATGCCACTAAATTGGAGGAAGTATCTGTAGGAAAAGATACAATGACCGGTCACTGGGAAATCATGGGTCTGAACATCAAGACACCATTTCGAGTATTTCCTAACGGTTTCCCTGATGAATTACTCAAACAAATCGAAGACTTCTCAGGACGCAAAATTGTTTGCAATCAACCATATAGTGGAACCGCTGTTATAGATGACTATGGTGAACATCAAATGAAAACTGGTGATTTGATCGTCTATACGTCCGCAGATCCAGTTCTACAAATTGCTGCGCATGAAGAAATTATTCCTTTAGAAGAACTTTATCGGATTTGTCAGTTCGTTCGTGACATTACTAAAGACGACCCATACATGATTGGTCGAATTATTGCGCGACCTTACGTTGGAGAACCTGGTAATTTTACTCGTACGAGCAACCGACATGATTACGCATTGGATCCATTCGGGCATACGGTTTTAGATTCATTAAAAGAAGCAGGAAAAGACGTTATCGCTGTTGGAAAAATCAACGATATCTTCAACGGTCAAGGGATTACAGAGTTCGTCCGTACGAAAAGCAACATGGATGGCGTTGACCAATTATTAAATGTGATGAAAAAAGAGTTTACAGGGATCAGTTTTACTAATTTAGTTGATTTTGATGCATTATTTGGACATCGTCGGGATGTTGTGGGTTATGCCCACGCAATTGAAGATTTTGATTTACGTATTCCCGAAATATTAGAGGCAATGGCAGAGGACGACTTACTGATGATTACTGCTGATCATGGAAACGATCCAACATTCCCTGGAACAGATCATACACGTGAATATGTACCATTATTAGTTTTCAGCAAAAAAATGCAAGGACAAGGAAGCTTGCCACAAGGCTACTATTCAGATATCGCAGCAACGATTGCTGAAAACTTCGATGTTCCTGCTACCGAAAACGGCGAAAGTTTCTTAAAACTTTTGAAATAGGAATGACAGACCGCGTTTGAAAATTTGACCTGAAAAAGCGTAACTAAGATAGGTCAATCATTTTGTTCAAAGAGCCATCTTGCTTTAACAGTATCAATCAAGAGGTGAAAAAGCCTTGTTAATCAGGCATACCTGTTTTTTTAGCTAGTCGAACGACAGGGCTTCTAACCTCTTGACTTCTGTAGAAAAAAATAGTTAATAGGAGAAAGTAAATGACCCAATTAAGCGAAATGTTACAAGAAACGACTCAATTTATTCTAGAAAAAGGCGTAAAAGAAATTGATTTTGGTTTGATCTTAGGTTCAGGTTTAGGAGAGTTAGCGGAAGAAATCGAGGAAGCAATCGTGATTCCTTATGACCAAATCCCATTTTTCCCAACATCAACAGTTGTCGGCCATGCTGGTCAATTAGTCTATGGTACCTTGTCTGGTAAAAAAGTTCTGGCAATGCAAGGACGATTCCATTTTTATGAAGGTCATTCAATGCAAACTGTCACTTATCCTGTGCGGGTAATGGCAGCATTAAAAGCTCATTCGGTGATTGTCACGAATGCATGTGGTGGGGTAAATGAATCATTTGTTCCTGGCGATTTGATGTTGATTACTGATCATATCAACTTCACAGGTCAAAACCCATTGATTGGTCCTAACGAAGATGAGATCGGTCCACGCTTCCCTGATATGAGTGAAGCGTATACCTTAACTTACCGTGAAGTAGCCAAAGAGGCTGCGAGCCAATTAGATTTGACTCTTAAAGAAGGGGTATATATGGGCTATTCTGGACCAACATATGAAACACCTGCAGAGATTCGGATGTCACGTACGATGGGAGCAGATGCAGTCGGAATGTCCACTGTGCCAGAAGTGATCGTTGCAGCACATAGCGGATTGAAAGTTCTCGGCATTTCATGTATCACTAATTTAGCAGCAGGCATGCAAGCGAACCTTAACCATGAAGAAGTGGTGGAAACAACGCAACGTGTCAAACAATCATTTAAGGCATTGATTAAAGAAGTATTAGTATTACTATAACTGAATCAAGGAGAGTGTCAGATGAGCGTACACATTGAAGCAAAACAAGGAGAGATCGCTGATAAAATACTACTTCCAGGCGATCCTTTACGAGCAAAATATATTGCTGAAACATTTTTAGAAGATCCAGTATGTTACAACCAAGTTCGTGGGATGTTAGGTTTTACTGGAACCTACAAAGGCGAACGTGTTTCGGTACAAGGAACGGGGATGGGGATGCCGTCAGCGACGATCTATGCCCATGAATTGATTCATTCATACGGTGTGAAAAAATTGATACGAGTGGGTACATGTGGTGCATTATCTAAAGATGTCCATGTTCGTGATCTTGTTTTAGCTCAAGGAGCAGCTACTAGTTCTTCGATGATCGAGAAAAATTTCCAAGCCTTTCATTTTCCGCCGATCAGTGATTTTAATTTATTGTTGAAGGCGTATGAAATTTCAAAAGACAAAGGATTTATCACACATGTAGGAAATGTTCTCTCGGAAGATTCATTTTATAAAGATGATTCAACAGAAACGTTTAAATTAGCTGAATTAGGTGTGCTAGGTGTGGAAATGGAAGCAGCTGCTTTATACTATTTGGGAGCAAAATATCATGTCCAAACATTAGCAATCATGACAGTGAGTGACCATTTGCTTACCGGAGAAGAAACAACTGCAGAAGAACGACAAACGACATTTAACGAAATGATCGAAGTCGGATTAGAAACAGCAATCGCAGATTAATAAAAGAAGTGAGCGAGTGATTCAATTGAATCGCTTGCCCACTTTTTTTATTTATTATAAATAGTATTTTTTAGCAACTGTCAAGTCATCGTTTAATTCATAAACAAGTGGTTGACCAGTTGGAATTTCAAGATCCATGATATCTTCATCAGAAATTCCTTCGATGTGTTTTGCTAAAGCACGTAGAGAGTTACCATGTGCAGCTACTAAAACAGTTTTGTTGTCTAGTAAAGCTGGAGCAATTTCGTCTTGCCAGAATGGTAAAGCACGTTCTAAAGTAACTTTCAAGTTTTCGCCACCAGGAATATCGCGTTTGTCTAACATTGCATAACGACGATCGTTTGCAGCAGAACCTTCGTCACTTTCGTCCATCAATGGAGGAAGAGTGTCGTATGAACGACGCCAAATGTGTACTTGGTCATCTCCATATTTTTCAGCTGTTTCTTTTTTGTTCAATCCTTGTAATTTACCATAATGACGTTCGTTTAAGCGCCATGATTTGATTTGAGGAACCCAAAGTTGATCTGAGTGTTCTAAAATCAAATTACATGTTTTGATGGCACGAGTTAAAACTGAAGTGTAAGCAACATCAAATTCAATTCCAGCTTCTTTGATTTTGCGTCCGCCTTCTTTGGCTTCTTCGATTCCTTCTGGTGCTAAGTTTACGTCAGCCCAACCAGTAAATTGGTTTAATGCATTCCATTCACTAAGACCATGACGAGAAAAAACTAATTTTGGCATGTTTAGCTCTCCTTTAAAATAGGTTATATTTCTGAAAATTTCAGTTCTGCTTTATTGTACAATTTTTTTGACTAGATTTCCATTGAAAA
The DNA here is from genome assembly GCF_040887215.1 of Enterococcus sp. C63. NCBI lineage: Bacteria > Bacillati > Bacillota > Bacilli > Lactobacillales > Enterococcaceae > Enterococcus > Enterococcus sp. C63. The sequence goes on from NZ_JBFOFI010000009.1 coordinate 88,426, forward strand.
ATGAAGTTAATGAAAGGGAAAATCAGAAGATAGACAGATAAAAAAACAAAAATAATTCTTACAGTGACAGATAAACAGAGGTAGGTGGATCAATGGCTGCACTGTCATTGATCCACCTACCTATTCATTATATACAGTTGATTCGTCTTTAGCAGACAGTCTGCGTTTGTTGCGCCAATCCATTTTTAAATGAAAGAATATCAAGATGTAGGCAGTCGTTTAAGATAATTGCTGAATCTCTTTTTCTGGAAGATTGATATATTTATAACAGGTTCCGACTGATACACCACATTTAGTAGAAATTAATTGGATCGTTTCTTTTTTTTCATAATAAAGCCGACGAATTTTTTTAATTGTTTTTGGATCGATTTTTGGACGACCCCCGATTTTACCTTTTTTACGTGCTTCATCTAACCCAACAAGTGTCCGTTCCTTGATTAAAGAGCACTCCATAATGGCTAATCCTTCCATTAGTTGAAAATAGATTTTCCCCATCGGTGTACGCGTATCGATCTCTTCTTGGATACTAACTAGGTGTAAGCCACGATCTTTGAATAATTGTGTGAGTTCTGTTAGCTGACGAGTGGACTTCCCTAGACGATGAAGTTGACAGATAACTAAAGTATCGCCTTGTCGCATTTCCTTGATTACTTTTTCTAAACAAATATTATTAGACACCGCATCTTTAGACTTGTATGTCTCGTGAAAAATCTCCTGACAACCAAAATTAGAGAGTTGCTCCACTTGTGTTGTAAGATCAACATCATTTATGGTTGTGCGTGCATAACCAATAATCTTCATGGTGATTCCTTTCTAGCAATGATTTTCTGTCTATAGATAACAGTAAAAATGTAGCATAAAGTCCATTGAAAAGATAGTTTTTTTATGTTTTTAAAATGAACTATTTTTGCTAATTTTTATAACTAATATCAGGGTTGTTATTTTTGATGAGGTGAGTCGATAATTGATACGCCTTGTGCGGAGCCGACGACGACTTTTGAAACCATATTTAAAAACAGTCCATGTTCAACGACACCAACCAGTTGATCAAGGTACGTTGCTAAAGCTTCAGGGTCATTGATCACTTCTAAATGTAAGTCAATAATGTAATGACCACTGTCTGTTTTGACTATCTGACCTGTTTCGGTTTGACGTAAAACAGGTTGGTAACCTTTCTCATCAAAGATCCGCATCAATTGTTGAGCGCCATAAGGAATCACTTCTACTGGAAGAGGGAACTGCCCAAGTTGCTCCACTAATTTTGATTCATCAACGATCCAAATGACTTGTTTTGAATACGTAGCAACAATTTTTTCAAAAAGTAATGCTGCGCCACCACCTTTAATTCCTTGAAATGCTTTACTGATTTCATCAGCACCATCGATCGTGAGATCAACTACGGGTACTTCATCAATACTCTTAAGAGGGATACCTAATTTTTCTGCTTGTTCTTTAGTGGCATTCGATGTAGTGACACCAGTGATATTTAATCCTTCTTCACGCATTTTTCTACCGATTTCTTCTACCATATAATAGGCTGTAGAACCGGTACCCAAACCAACGATCATTCCGTCCTTCACAAATTTAGCTGCTTCAATTCCAGCTGCTTGTTTCAAATTCATCTGTTGTTCCCACCTTTTCTTTCGTCTCTATTCATAGCTATTTTATATTGAATGATTGGAAAAAGATAGCGTCCTTTTTTTAATTTCAAATGGCTAAAAAAAATACATAACACTGGTTGACAGAGTACTTTATTCATGATATCCTAATCAAGGTGCTTTATCTACAGGTCTCTGGTAAAGAGACGTGCTGACTGTTTATCAAAGCATATTTGATAAAGATGCAGAATTGCATTTATTTTTTATCGCAAAAAAAGAACCACCTGGATGTGTGGAACTAGACGCGAATCGTGGGAAGGAGGAAACAAGGAATGCCTACAATTAACCAATTAGTACGTAAACCTCGTAAATCAAAGGTGGAAAAATCTAATTCACCTGCTTTGAACAAAGGATATAACAGCTTTAAGAAAACTCAAACAAACGTGAACTCTCCTCAAAAACGTGGGGTAGCAACACGTGTGGGTACAATGACACCTAAAAAACCGAACTCAGCTTTACGTAAATATGCTCGTGTTCGTTTGTCAAACTTAATTGAAGTTACTGCTTATATCCCAGGGATTGGTCACAACTTACAAGAACATAGCGTAGTATTACTACGTGGTGGACGTGTAAAAGACTTACCAGGGGTACGTTACCATATCGTTCGTGGTGCACTTGATACAGCTGGTGTAAACGACCGTAAACAAAGCCGTTCTAAATACGGTACTAAAAAACCTAAAGCTTAATTTTAATTATTAAACAAATGAAACTTGTTCTTACTATGTTAAGAGAGTAAGGCAATTACTATGAAGAATATTTCGGAAGGAGGAGTTACGGATGCCACGTAAAGGTCCTGTTGCAAAACGTGATGTTTTACCAGATCCTATTTATAACTCAAAATTAGTAACTCGCTTGATCAACCGTGTAATGGTTGACGGAAAACGCGGTGTTGCAGCTAGTATTATTTATAACGCCTTTGATTTGATTAAAGAATCTACAGGTAATGATCCATTAGAAGTGTTTGAACAAGCTATGAAAAATGTTATGCCTGTTCTTGAAGTTAAAGCACGTCGTGTTGGGGGTTCAAACTATCAAGTACCAGTTGAAGTTCGCCCTGAACGTCGTACAACTTTAGCTCTTCGTTGGGTAGTAAACTACGCTCGCTTGCGCGGTGAACACACAATGGAAGAACGCTTAGCAAAAGAAATCATGGATGCTGCAAACAACACTGGTGCTTCTGTTAAAAAACGTGAAGACACTCATAAAATGGCTGATGCCAACCGTGCATTTGCTCATTATCGTTGGTAAGATCCTCTCTGCCTGTTGGGTTAAACGACAGCAGAAAGTCAATTTACAATCGATTTAAATAAAGAGAGGAGTAAGAAAATGGCAAGAGAATTTTCGCTAGAAAAAACTCGTAATATTGGTATCATGGCTCACGTTGATGCAGGTAAAACTACAACAACAGAGCGTATCTTGTACTATACTGGTAAAATCCATAAAATTGGTGAAACCCACGAAGGAGCTTCACAAATGGACTGGATGGAACAAGAACAAGAACGTGGTATCACAATTACATCTGCTGCGACTACAGCGCAGTGGAAAGGTTACCGTGTAAACATCATCGACACACCAGGACACGTAGACTTCACAATTGAAGTTCAACGTTCTCTACGTGTATTAGATGGTGCGGTAACTGTACTTGACTCACAGTCAGGTGTTGAACCTCAAACTGAAACAGTTTGGCGTCAAGCAACTGAGTACCGAGTGCCTCGTATCGTATTCTGTAACAAAATGGATAAAATCGGTGCGGACTTCTTGTACTCAGTAAAATCATTGCATGATCGTTTGCAAGCAAACGCGCATCCAATTCAATTGCCAATCGGTGCTGAAGAAAACTTCACTGGTATCATCGACTTGGTTAAAATGAAAGCTGAAATCTATACAAATGACTTAGGAACAGATATTCAAGAAACTGAAATTCCTGAAGAATATTTAGAACAAGCTCAAGAATGGCGCGAAAAATTAGTCGAAGCTGTTGCTGAAACAGACGAAGAACTAATGATGAAATATCTTGAAGGTGAAGAAATCACACAAGAAGAATTGATTGCTGGTATCCGCCGTGCAACAATTAATGTTGAATTCTTCCCTGTATTAGCTGGTTCAGCGTTCAAGAACAAAGGGGTTCAATTAATGTTGGATGCCGTTCTTGATTACTTGCCTTCTCCAGTTGATATCGAAGCAATCAAAGGGATCGATACAAAAACAGACGAAGAAACAACACGTCCAGCTGACGATGAAGCTCCTTTTGCTTCATTAGCGTTTAAAGTAATGACTGACCCATTCGTAGGTCGTCTAACTTTCTTCCGTGTTTATTCTGGTGTCCTTGAAAGTGGTTCATATGTATTGAACGCTTCTAAAGGCAAAAAAGAACGTATCGGACGTATTCTACAAATGCACGCCAACACTCGTCAAGAAATTGATAAAGTGTACTCAGGTGATATCGCCGCTGCTGTTGGATTGAAAGATACAACAACTGGGGATACATTATGTGCATTAGACTCACCGGTTATTCTTGAGTCAATCGAATTCCCTGACCCAGTTATCCAAGTTGCTGTTGAACCTAAATCAAAAGCAGACCAAGATAAAATGGGTGTTGCGTTGCAAAAACTTGCTGAAGAAGATCCTTCATTCCGAGTTGAAACAAACGTTGAAACTGGTGAAACTGTTATCTCAGGTATGGGTGAGTTGCACTTAGACGTTTTAGTAGACCGTATGAAACGTGAATTTAAAGTTGAAGCAAACGTTGGTGCTCCACAAGTTTCATACCGTGAAACATTCCGTGAAGCAACAAAAGCTGAAGGTAAATTCGTACGTCAGTCTGGTGGTAAAGGTCAATACGGTCACGTATGGGTTGAATTTACACCAAACGAAGAAGGTAAAGGCTTCGAATTTGAAAATGCAATCGTCGGTGGGGTCGTTCCTCGTGAATACATCCCTGCTGTTGAAAAAGGACTAGAAGAATCTATGAATAACGGTGTTCTTGCTGGCTATCCATTAGTGGATATCAAAGCAAAACTTTACGATGGTTCATACCATGACGTCGATTCAAATGAAACAGCCTTCCGTGTTGCTGCATCTATGGCTTTAAGAGCTGCTGCAAAACACGCACGTCCTGTTATTTTAGAACCAATGATGAAAGTAACGATTACTGTTCCAGAAGATTACTTAGGTGATATCATGGGACACGTAACTAGCCGACGCGGTCGCGTTGAAGGTATGGAAGCACATGGTAACTCACAAATCGTTAATGCGATTGTTCCATTGGCTGAAATGTTTGGTTACGCAACAACATTGCGTTCAGCAACTCAAGGACGCGGTACATTTATGATGGTATTTGACCACTATGAAGATGTTCCTAAATCAGTCCAAGAAGAAATCATTAAGAAAAACGGCGGTAAAGCTGAATAATTTCTTAAAACAAGATCGTCTGTTTGACAGATTATCTAAAGAGACTGTATTTTTAATATAGTTTCGTGTAAAATAATTATCGATGATATGGGCATGTGATAGACTTTTGGTTTATCACATACCTATCAGACAAATAAAAAATATATTGTATTTTTAGGAGGACATTTTAAAATGGCAAAAGAAAAATTTGACCGTTCTAAACCACACGTTAACATTGGTACAATCGGACACGTTGACCACGGTAAAACAACTTTAACAGCAGCAATCACAACTGTACTATCTAAGAAAAACGGCGGCCAAGCTATGGCTTACGATCAAATCGATGGTGCTCCAGAAGAACGCGAACGCGGAATCACAATTTCAACAGCTCACGTTGAGTACGAAACTGACACTCGTCACTACGCTCACGTTGACTGCCCAGGACACGCGGACTACGTTAAAAACATGATCACTGGTGCTGCTCAAATGGACGGAGCTATCTTAGTAGTATCTGCTGCTGATGGTCCTATGCCTCAAACTCGTGAACATATCCTATTATCTCGTCAAGTTGGTGTTCCATACATCGTTGTATTCTTGAACAAAGTAGATATGGTTGACGACGAAGAATTACTAGAATTAGTTGAAATGGAAGTTCGTGACTTATTAACAGAATACGAATTCCCTGGTGACGATGTTCCTGTAGTTGCTGGTTCAGCTTTGAAAGCTTTAGAAGGCGACGCTTCATACGAAGAAAAAATCCTTGAATTGATGGCTGCAGTTGACGAATATATCCCAACTCCAGAACGTGACAACGACAAACCATTCATGATGCCAGTCGAAGACGTATTCTCAATCACTGGTCGTGGTACTGTTGCTACAGGTCGTGTTGAACGTGGACAAGTTCGCGTTGGTGACGTTGTAGATATCGTTGGTATCGCAGAAGAAACAGCTCAAACAACAGTTACTGGTGTTGAAATGTTCCGTAAATTATTAGACTACGCTGAAGCTGGAGACAACATTGGTGCTTTACTACGTGGTGTTGCACGTGAAGACATCCAACGTGGACAAGTTTTAGCTAAACCAGGTACAATCACACCTCATACAAAATTCTCTGCAGAAGTATACGTGTTGACAAAAGAAGAAGGTGGACGTCATACTCCATTCTTCACTAACTACCGTCCACAATTCTACTTCCGTACAACTGACGTAACAGGTGTTGTTGAATTACCAGAAGGAACTGAAATGGTTATGCCTGGCGACAACGTAACAATGGAAGTTGAATTAATCCACCCAATCGCTATCGAAAACGGTACTAAATTCTCAATCCGTGAAGGCGGACGTACAGTTGGTGCCGGTGTCGTTACTGAAATCAAAGCTTAATCTTTGATCAACTGAATTGTAAGCAACATTGTATTCGGACAATAAAAAGTCATGGTGTCATTAGACATCATGGCTTTTTTTATGGCTTATTTTAAACTTTATTGAGTAAATGAAAGCATTTTGTTTGACAAAAGGAAAAAAAGATGTTGACAAAAAAACGTTCCCTCGATAAAATTAAAGCGTTAACATATTTATTTTTCATGTGACTAGATCATACTAGGCATGGGAAGATTCCGTCGATAAGGAGACTTTGGTGGAATTTTTCTATGCTTTTTTGTTGTCAAGCTTAAGATTGATAAAGGATGATTGGTCCATGAAGTAACTTTAATTCTGCAGAAAAAGGGTTATTATTATGAAAATCAAAAAGATTTTTAATCAAAATGCGGTCTTAGTCGATGACGATGGACAAGAAAAGGTCGCAATTGGTAAAGGTGTTGGATTCGATAAAAAGCGCAATGACTTGATTTTTCATCGAGAAATTGAGCGGATGTTTGTGATGGAGCCAGAAAGTCAAATGAAATTACAAAGTTTGCTGAATCAAATTGACGAAAAGTTTCTTTTTGCCGCTGAACACATCATTGATCATGCAGAAACAGTTTTAATGAAAAAGCTGAACGAGCATGTGTTGATTGCGTTAACGGATCATATTGCTTTTGCTGCTGAAAATATTCGTAATGGAATTGTTATTCGAAATAAATTACTGCGAGAAATCGAGGCGCTGTACCACGAAGAATTTAGTATTGCGCAATGGGCAGTTGATTATTTGAATCACACTTTAGCTATTCCTTATACATATGATGAAGCGGGTTATATAGCGATACATATCCATAGTGGTCATAGCGGACAAACTAGTAATCATCGTAGCATTCGCGAAGTCACGATCGTGTCGGAAATTATCCAGTTGATTGAAAAAGAGCTGAGGATCGATATCCATTCCGAACAAATGGCACTGAATTATTCTCGTTTAGCAAACCATCTTCGGTTGTTGATCCAACGGTATCACAATCAGCAGTATGCGGTCTTAGACGAGGAGATTATTGAGATAGTCAAACGAAAATATTCAGGAAGTTATGCAGTCGCAAAAAAAATTCGAGTACTTTTAACTAAACAATATCAAATGTCTATTACAAGCGAAGAACTTGGTTATTTAGTTATTCATATCGAACGCTTGCGAGGGACAACAGAATAGGAGAACAAAATGAAAACATACTTACAACGAATGGGACGTTCCTTGATGTTACCAGTAGCAACCCTACCAGTAGCTGCTTTATTCATGGGGATTGGTTATTGGATCGATCCGACTGGTTGGGGTGGCAATAACATTTTTGCCGCTTTTATGATCAAAGCTGGAGGAACAGTCTTAGATAATTTAGGAATCATTTTTGCTGTTGGGTTAGCATTGGGGATGTCTAAGGACAAAGATGGTTCATCAGCATTGGCAGGATTGATCGCCTTTTTAGCACCAGTCACATTAGTCAATAGTGCTTCTGTCGCATTGTTTACTAAAGTGGATGTTGAAAAAGTGAATATCGCTTTTGATGCAATCAATAATAAAAATGTATTTATTGGAATTTTGGCAGGCTTAGTCGCTGGTGCGATGTATAATCGCTTCAGCGGAGTTAAATTGCCAATGGCGTTATCTTTCTTTAGTGGAAAACGAGCAGTACCGATCGTAACAGCTGGTTTAATGGCAATTATTTCTGCTTTATTGATTTTTGTTTGGCCACCAGTTTATGATACATTGGTTAGTTTCGGTAAATTGATCTCTGGAATGGGCGCGTTAGGTGCTGGTCTATATGGCTTCTTCAACCGTTTGCTGATTCCAACTGGTTTACACCATGCACTTAACAATGTTTTTTGGTTCAATTTAGCTGGAATTGATGATATCGGTAAATTCTGGGCAAGTGAAGGGGTAAAAGGAGTCACTGGTATGTATCAAGCTGGTTTCTTCCCGGTCATGATGTTTGGGTTACCTGCTGGTGCACTTGCTATCTATCAATGTGCGCGACCAGAAAAGAAAAAAATGACTGCATCTTTGATGTTAGCTGCCGCTTTCGCTTCTTTCTTTACAGGAGTGACTGAACCGTTAGAATTTTCATTTATGTTTGTCGCTTGGCCATTGTACGTCGTTCATGCTGCTTTAACAGGGATTTCGATGTTTATCGCAGCAACCTTCCATTGGACAGCGGGCTTTAATTTTAGCGCCGGCTTTATTGATTTCTTCTTAAGCTTACGTGTACCTATTGCCAATCAACCATTAATGCTATTGGTATTAGGCTTGGCGATGGGTGTGATTTATTACTTTACATTTTTATTTGTCATCAAAAAATTCAATTTGATGACGCCGGGGCGTGAAGAAGATACTGGAGTTGCAGAAAATGGGGAAGTAGGAACAGTGCCAACTGGTGACAATCGATTTGCCACGCTAGCTAATCAACTTTATCAAGCATTAGGTGGTGCAGCGAATGTTGTTTCCATTGACAATTGCACGACACGTTTACGCTTGTATGTAAAAGATACGGCAGAAGTTGATCAAGGGGAAATCAAAGCGACTGGCGTTCCAGGTCTGAAAGTAATTGATGCCAAAAATATTCAAGTGATCGTTGGAACGGAAGTCCAATTTGTTGCAGATGAAATGAAAAAAATTCATGGAAGTAGCGGCAAAGGAACTGCTCAGTCCACGCCGACTGTGACAACCAAAACAGTCGTTGATCCACAAAACCAAGATATTTTTGCGGTAGCAAATGGGAAGCTAATGCCAATCACAGAAGTGGCAGATGATGTCTTTTCACAAAAAATGATGGGAGACGGGTTTGCGGTTCTACCAACGAATGGCGAAGTGTTTGCTCCAATCGCTGGTACGATTATCAATATTTTTCCAACGAAACATGCAGTTGGTATCAAAACGGAATCAGGAATTGAAGTTCTCTTGCATATGGGGATCGATACCGTGAACTTAAAAGGAGCGCCTTTTACGATCTACGTTGAAGAGGGACAAAAGGTCGCACGTGGTCAATTAATTGCAACCATGGACTTGGTGGCACTACAATCGGCAAACAAACAATCAGATCTGATCGTTGCTTTTACCAATGGTGAAAAAGTGGCGAAGCTAACGATGGATGCTAGTGGGGTAGTTAAAGCAAATGCTGTGATTGGTCATGTTAAGAGTAATTAAGGAAGAAAACTACTGACACCAATCAATAGTTGCTTATTTTCATCGTTTCGTCTATTCATCACTTTTATGTACTCTGATGTATCGTGTAAAACATCGAAGACAGGTTTTTGCCTGCTTCGGTGTTTTTTTGTCTTTTTTGCTACTTTTTTGTAAGCGCTTTTAAAAATGTCCAGAGTAATGGACAGAACAAAAAATGAGTTGTCAGAAAATTCCGTTATAGTATAAACAAGGAGGTTGAACAAATGCAGCTAAGCAAAAGAGAGAAAGAAATGGTCGAATACTTTGTTAAACATGGCTTATCCCTTACAGCTCAGGAGTTAGCTGAATTTGCCCATGTTTCTACGAAAACGGTCTACCGTACGATTAAAAAGATAAATGATGTGTCTGAAAACGGGGAAATCATTTTGGCAGAGGCAGGCAAAGGATTTCGGTTAGACTACGATAAATATTTAAATGTGAGTGCAACGCATAATGAAAGTCGAACGAGTCAAGGACCTTTGGAAAGAAGAAATGCGATTTTGCTTAATTTGTTGTTTAAGGCACCCAAGAAGTTATTAATCAATGAATTGTTCCATCCGTATTATGTGAGTGATCCGGTAATTAGTAATGATTTGGCTAAGATCAGTTTATTTTTAATGAAAAACCACCTCCAACTTAAACGACAAGGTACCCGAATTGGTATCGAAGGAACAGAAAAACATATTCGTAAAGTAGTGAATATGCTATTAAGTATCCATTTATTGGAAGATAAAAAAGTGGTTCCTAGTCACCCAATGATCAGCTCATTTGATATCAATTTTATTACTTCGATCGTTGAGTTTATCGAACAAAAACTAGTCAGTCGAATTGCCTATCCATATGCAATGAATATTTTTTCTCATATTTATATCTTAGTCAAACGCTTCCGTGAAGGGGTCGTGTATTTAGAAGAAGATACGTGGGATTTAGATGAAGAAGATCAGGCGCTGATCCATTATAACCAGGAACTGTACCAACTATCAAAGCAAGTCATGCTCAAATTAGGTCAATATTTAAATACGACTCTCCCTGAAAGTGAAACTTTTTATCTTTTTCAATACTTGATTTCCTCCAGGATCGAAAATGGTTCGATTAAACATCAAAATATCTCAAATGAAGCTGAAGAAATCACCCGTTTTTTTTCTGCTACGATGAGCCGTCTCATGGGAGTGGCAATTGACCAAGAAAGAAACCGACATGATTTGTATAGTCACATTCAGCCGCTATTGTATCGATTAAAACATGAGATCACAATCAAAAATGATTTATTGCACGACATTGAATTAGAGTACCAGGAAACGTTTCAATTAGTAGAATTTGTCAGTAAAATGGTCCAAAAAAAATTTCATACAAACCATATATCCAAAGATGAAATTGGATTTTTAACATTATACTTTGTGAGATACAAAGAGTTAGCCCCAATAAAAAAACGTGTATTGATCATGTGTAGTAGTGGTGTTGGAACTTCAGAACTATTGAAAGTCAAAGTAAAAAAAGCCTTTCCTGAATTAGAGATTATTGCTGTTTTATCTTCTCGGCAGTACCAGAAAAATCAAGCGGAATTTAGTAAGATCGATTTGATTTTAACAACGGTTTGTTTGAATGAGCCACCGAAGATTCCCACGATATTAGTAAACTCAGTATTTACCAAGCAAGACGAAAAACGTGTGAAGCAAATGTTAGGAGAGATGTGAAATGGTTACAAAACAGGTAATGTCAGAATTTAGTATCGCAAATGTGATTACAGAAAAACTGATACGTTTAGAAATGAAAGCGAAAACAAAAAAAGAAGCGATTCTCGAATTAAGTGAATTACTAAAAGAAAACGGCATTATCAAAGATGTTGATGATTTTTCATCAGATGTCTTTCAACGGGAGAAAGAAGGAATCACAGGGATTGGAAACGGTGTGGCGATTCCCCACGGAAAATCAGCGAGTGTCATTCAGACTTCTTTGGTTGTGGGTAAAGTCGAGACCCCGATCCCTTGGGAATCATTAGATGAGCAGCCTGTAAAGGTCATTATCTTATTTGCAGTAAAAGATACAGATGCCAATACCGTTCATATCAAATTATTACAAAAAGTAGCAATGTTATTAGCAGAAGATACCATTATCGAAAAAATGAATCAGGCAACTAGTAAAACAGAATTAATGGAACTATTAGCAAAAGAACCAACTGTCTAAAAGAAAAGGAGGAAGGAAAAATGAAGATCGTCGGAGTAGCAGCCTGTACTTCAGGAATTGCACATACGTATATTGCCAAACAAAAATTAGAAAAAGCAGCAAAAGCATTAGGACATGAAGTGCACATCGAAACACAAGGAACAATTGGTACAGAAGACGAGTTATCGAAGGAGGAGATCAAGTAGGCAGATGTCGTCATTATTGCAGCAGATATCAAAATTGGTGGCAAGGAGCGGTTCGAAGGAAAAAAAGTGATTGAGATTCCTACGAACATGGTCATTAAAGCACCGAAAGGGTTGATTACTAAAATTGAAGAAGAACTCAGTAAAACATAAAAGGAGAGGAATTGGATGCTTCGTCAACTACAATTAAAAAAGCATGCACTGACAGCTATTTCATACATGTTACCAGTTGTTGTGACCGCTGGACTCTTGATCGCTATTGGGAATTTAACAGGTGGGCAAGTCATCAATGATTATCAAACGTCTTATTCTGTACCCGATGCCTTAGTTTCTCTAGGGGTTTTGGGCATGGGATTATTGGCTCCAGTGATTTCTGCAGCGATTGCCTATTCCATTGCCGATCGCCCAGGGATTGGTCCAGGTTTGTTTATGGGGTTAATTGCCAATGCCATTGGCGCAGGTTTTTTAGGTGGTATGTTAGGCGGTTACTTGGTGGGGTTCTTTGTCCTGTTATTGGTGAAATATCTCAAAGTTCCTAAGTGGGCACAAGGATTGATGCCGATGATGATCATCCCACTGTTAGCGACCCTTAGTATCGGTTTATTGATGTTTTTCGTGGTAGGTGTGCCGATTGTTTGGGCAACAGAAGCGATGACCGATTTTTTACAAGGACTACAAGGTTCTGGAAAATTCCTCTTTGGGTCAATTGTCGGTGGGATGGCTGCCTTTGATTTTGGTGGACCAGTCAATAAGGTAGCCTCATTGTTTGCTGATGGGATGCTTTTGGAAGGTGTGCAAGAACCAGAAGCTGTGAAAGTGTTAGCGTCAATGGTTCCGCCTTTCGGTGTCACCATTTCATGGGTTTTATCTAAGTTATTTCGGCAAACAAAATATTCAAAAGAAGAAGAAAACAACATTAAGATTGCTTTTCCGATGGGACTTTGCATGATTACGGAAGGCGTTATCCCCTTAGCGGCAGTTGATCCGCTTCGTGTGATCATTTCGTGTACCGCTGGTGCAGCGATTGGCGGAGGTTTGAGTATGTCGTGGGGAATTGGGTCACCAGTTCCTTCTGGTGGGGTCTTTATTATCCCAGCAATGACGGATCCGTTGAAGTTTACCTTTGCCTTATTGATTGGTTCTGCAGTTACCGGCATTCTATTGTTTGTTTTGAAAAAGGCGCCAGCTGAACACCCTGTCGTAGAGGAAGAAGAGGAAGAAGTAGATTTTTCTTCTATTAAATTATCTTAAAAACTGTAGAGAGAAGGATTTGATATGTATGTGTCAATGAAAGAGATGCTCAAAAAAGCAAATCAAGAAAACTATGCTGTCATGGCGATCAATTGCTTTAATCTAGAAACAGCTAAAGCAACGATCCAAGCTGCTGAGGAATTACATGCGCCGATCATCATAGATTTATTGCAAGATCACTTAAAGCAACACATCAATTATCATTATTTAACGAAGCCCATCATCCGCATGGCACAGGATGCCAAAGTCGAAGTAGCGATTAATCTAGATCATGGTCAAGACATCGCATTTGTCAAACAGTGCTTACAAGAAGGATTTTCCAGCGTCATGATGGATGCTTCGATGTATCCCTTGGATCAGAATATCGAAATAACGAGAGCAATGGTTCAATTTGCCCAAACGTATGATGCGAGCGTAGAAGCAGAAGTAGGAAATATGGGGGCAGTCACAGGCGACCATTTTACAGATGATGCCATGTGTACGGACCCAGCAGAAGCAATCCGATTGATTAATGAAACGGGTGTGGACTGCTTAGCGATTTCCTATGGCTCCAGTCACGGAGATTATCCTAAAGGGTACAAACCACGTTTTCGTTTCGATATTGTCCAAGAAATAAAAGAGAAGACTCAACTTCCGTTAGTTTTACATGGGGGGTCAGGAGCGGGAAAAGACAACATTCGCCAATCCATTGAGTTAGGAATCAATAAGATTAATGTTGGTTCTGATTTTATGAAGGCGCAACAACAAAGATGCCAACAGCTTCTACAACAGGAACCAACGATCGAATACCCCACTCTCATCCAACAAACAGTCATAGCAGGAAAAGAGTTAGTTCAGCAATACATTCAACTATCAGGTTCAACCAATAAATCATAGAAATGGAGAAAATAGACGATGTTAATCAATATGAATCAAATGTTAGAAATTGCCAAAGAAAATCATTTTGCAGTAGGGGCGTTTAACGTTGCTGACAGCAACTTTTTACGAGTAGTCATTGAGGCGGCAGAAGAAAATGATGCACCCGCAATCATTGCAGTCCATCCGACAGAATTAGACTTTACCAAAGATGAGTTTTTCCAATATGCAGTGAGCCGAGCGAAAAACAGCGCTGTGCCTTTCGTTATCCATATGGATCATGGCGATAGCTTAGCAAGTATCATGCGAGGGATTCATTGTGGGTTTAGTTCAGTTATGATCGACGGCTCCTTGTTGCCATTTGAAGAAAATATTGCACTAACAAAAGAAGTGGTAGATGTTTGCCATAAGATCGGGGTTTCGGTTGAAGGCGAACTAGGAACGATTGGTAACACGGGTACTTCAGTAGAAGGCGGTGTATCGGAAGTCATTTATACGAAGCCGGAAGATGCACAGGAATTTGTGGAACGTACAGGAATCGATTCGTTAGCGGTGGCAATCGGAACCGCTCATGGTATCTATCCAAAAGATGTCAAGCCAGCATTGAAAATGGATGTTTTAACAAGTATTAAAGAAAAAGTAGCCATTCCGCTAGTTTTACATGGAGGATCTGCTAACCCAGACGAAGAAATTGCAAAAGCAGTGCAAATCGGTATTCAGAAAGTCAATATTTCATCCGACTATAAATATGCTTTTTATAAAAAGTGTCGTGAAATCTTAGCTACAACAGAGCTATGGGATCCAAATGCCATTTATCCTGAATGTATCGCAGCAGCAAAAGAAGTGGTGAAGCAAAAGATGGAACTCTTCCATTCAATCAACCAAGCAAAAGTCTATCGTCAAGCGAATATTCAACCTTGGCGACAAGAACAGAACTAAAAAAAATAATCCAAACTTTGTTTTTCAAGAAAAGTGTATGGCTTAGATCGTCTATCACTTCCGATAGTTAATAGAATAAAAAACCGTAGAAACCAACATGATTGGGGGTTCTGCGGTTTTTTTGAATAACTGAAGATAGGCGAACTACTATAGGAAGGAAGTTTAGTAGAAATAAAATGTGACATTTAAGGATAAGAGGCATCTAAAGTTATCTAAATGAAAACTTATGAAAACAAATTGTTTTTTACAGGAAAAAAGCCTTGCTTTGTGGATTTAGATATATTATAATTACAAAGGTGCGTTTACCTAAACGTAAATGTCACAGACGTGATCTATAGGATTTCGTCGGCTAAGAAACGAGAGGTTGCGACACGCCCGGACGCTTTGCCACGAACGAGCGTGACGGAAATTTTCGTGGAGCTATGTCTACTTTTCAAAATAGGCGAAGGAGGGAACAAGATGGCAAAACAAAAAATTCGTATCCGTTTAAAAGCGTATGAACACCGTATTTTAGATCAAGCGGCGGATAAAATCGTGGAAACTGCAAAAAGAACTGGAGCTAGCGTGTCTGGTCCAATTCCATTACCAACTGAACGCAGTCTTTACACAGTTATTCGTGCGACTCACAAATACAAAGATTCACGCGAACAATTCGAAATGCGTACACACAAACGTCTTATCGACATTGTGAACCCAACACCAAAAACTGTTGATGCTTTGATGAAGCTAGACTTACCATCTGGTGTTAACATCGAAATCAAACTATAATATTAAAATAAAATTAATGGAGGTGTACTCATGACCAAAGGAATCTTAGGGAAAAAAGTGGGAATGACACAAATCTTCACTGAATCTGGCGAATTAATTCCAGTAACTGTTGTAGAAGCTACTCCAAACGTAGTGCTACAAGTGAAAACAATGGAAACTGATGGCTACGAAGCTATTCAAGTTGGTTACCAAGATATGCGTGAAGTTTTATCAAACAAACCTGCGAAAGGTCATGTTGCAAAAGCAAACACGGCTCCTAAGCGCTTCATTCGTGAATTCAAAAATGTTGAGCTAGGAGAATATGAAGTAGGAAAAGAAATTACAGTAGATGTTTTCCAAGCAGGAGACATTATTGATGTAACAGGTACTACGAAAGGTAAAGGATTCCAAGGGGTTATCAAACGTCACGGCCAAAGCCGCGGACCAATGGCTCACGGTTCTCGCTACCATCGTCGTCCTGGGTCAATGGGTCCAGTTGCACCTAACCGTGTATTCAAAAACAAACGTCTTGCTGGCCGTATGGGTGGCAACCGCGTAACAATCCAAAACTTGGAAGTTGTTCGCGTTGATGCAGAAAGAAACGTTATCTTAATTAAAGGAAATGTTCCTGGAGCTAAAAAATCATTAATCACTATCAAATCAGCTGTGAAAGCTAAATAATAGTAGGAAGAAAGGAGGAACTAAGGAATGCCGAATGTAGCATTATTCAAACAAGATGGAAGCCAAAACGGTGAAATCACACTTAACGAAGAAATCTTCGGAATTGAACCAAATGAAAGTGTTGTTTACGATGCAATCGTTATGCAACGTGCGTCATTAAGACAAGGAACACATGCGGTTAAAAACCGTAGTGCTGTTCGAGGCGGTGGACGTAAACCATGGCGTCAAAAAGGAACTGGTCGTGCTCGTCAAGGATCAATCCGCTCACCACAATGGCGTGGAGGTGGCGTAGTCTTTGGACCAACACCACGTTCTTACAGCTACAAACTTCCTAAAAAAGTTCGTCGTTTAGCAATGAAATCTGTATTGTCAGAAAAAGTTGCTGAAAACAACTTGGTAGCAATCGAAGGATTAAGCTTCGATGCACCAAAAACAAAAGAATTTAAACAAGTTCTTGCTAACTTATCTATTGACTCTAAAGTATTGGTTGTTCTAGAGAATGGTAACGACTTTGCTGCTTTATCAGCACGTAACTTACCAAACGTAACTGTAGTAACTTCTGATAACGTAAGTGTTCTAGATGTTGTTTCAAATACAAAAGTGTTAGCAACACAAACTGCTCTTACTCAAATTGAGGAGGTGCTTGCATAATGAACTTACTAGACGTAATCAAACGCCCAGTGATCACTGAAAAATCAATGCTTGCCATGGATGACAAGAAATATACTTTTGAAGTGGACACTCGTGCAAACAAAACTTTAGTAAAACAAGCGGTTGAAGCTGCTTTTGACGTAAAAGTTAAAAACGTGAACATCGTGAACGTACGTGCGAAATTCAAACGTATGGGCAAATATGCAGGATATACAAAAAAACGTCGCAAAGCGATCGTTACATTGACTGAAGATTCAAAAGAAATCCAATTATTCGAAGCTGCTGAATAAGCACTTACTAGATAACTCATTAAATTAGGAGGGAAAAACGTGGCGATTAAAAAGTACAAACCTACCTCAAATGGTCGTCGTAACATGACAGGTTCTGATTTTGCTGAAATCACAACATCAACACCTGAAAAATCATTGTTACAACCATTGAAAAACCATGCTGGACGTAACAATAACGGCCGCATCACTGTACGTCACCAAGGCGGCGGACACAAACGCCAATATCGCGTGATCGACTTCAAACGTAACAAAGATAACGTTGTTGCAACTGTTCAAACGATCGAATACGATCCAAACCGTTCAGCTAACATCGCGTTAGTACACTATGAAGATGGAGTGAAAGCTTACATCTTAGCACCAAAAGGACTACAAGTTGGAATGAAACTTGTTTCAGGTCCAGATGCAGATATCAAAGTCGGAAATGCTCTTCCTTTAGAAAACATTCCAGTTGGTACTGTTATCCACAATATTGAAATGAAACCTGGTAAAGGTGGACAATTAATCCGTTCTGCTGGTACAAGTGCTCAAGTACTTGGTAAAGAAGGCAAATACGTATTGATCCGCTTAAACTCTGGTGAAGTTCGTATGATCTTAGCTGCTTGCCGTGCAACAATCGGTTCAGTAGGTAACGAACAACACGAATTGATCAACATCGGTAAAGCTGGACGCTCTCGTTGGATGCGTAAACGCCCAACTGTACGTGGTAGCGTAATGAACCCTAACGATCACCCACACGGTGGTGGTGAAGGTAAAGCTCCTATCGGACGTAAAGCACCAGTTTCTCCTTGGGGACAACCAGCACTTGGTTACAAAACTCGTGATAAAAAAGCTAAATCAGACAAACTTATTGTTCGTCGTCGTAAAAATAAATAATTTCTTTGACCATGTGTCGCACATTTTGAGAGGAGGTTCACCATGGGTCGTAGTTTAAAGAAAGGACCTTTCGTTGATGAGCATTTAATGAACAAAGTTGAAGCTCAAGCAGGGGTTGAAAAGAAAAAAGTTATCAAAACTTGGTCTCGTCGTTCGACCATTTTCCCAAGTTTTGTTGGATATACCATCGCAGTATACGATGGACGTAAACACGTACCAGTTTACATCCAAGAAGATATGGTAGGACACAAACTAGGTGAATTCGCACCAACAAGAACTTATCGTGGCCATGCTGCAGACGATAAGAAAACGAAACGCTAATTGAGGGGAGGATAAAACCAAATGGCAGAACAAATCACATCAGCTAAAGCAACTGCAAAAACAGTTCGCACTTCACCTCGAAAAGCCCGTTTAGTAATTGACCTTATCAGAGGTAAAAGTGTTGCGGATGCAATTTCAATCTTGAAATTCACACCAAACAAATCTGCTGGAATCATTGAAAAAGTATTGATGTCAGCAGTTGCGAATGCAGAAAACAATTTTGACTTAGATGTTGAAAACTTGGTAGTATCTGAAGCATTTGTTAACGAAGGACCAACAATGAAACGTTTCCGTCCACGTGCAAAAGGATCAGCTTCTCCAATCAACAAACGTACAAGTCATATCACGGTAGTCGTATCAGAAAAATAAGGAGGGATAATCAGTGGGTCAAAAAGTACATCCAATTGGAATGCGTGTAGGCATCATCCGCGACTGGGATGCTAAATGGTATGCTGAAAAAGAGTATGCAGAGTTCTTACACGAAGATTTAAGAATCCGTAAATTTATTTCAACTAAACTTGCTGATGCTGCTGTATCAACAATTGAAATCGAACGTGCTACAGGCCGTGTTAACATTTCAATTCACACAGCAAAACCAGGTATGGTTATTGGTAAAGGCGGATCTGAAGTCGAAAACCTAAGAAAAGAATTAAATAAATTAACTGGTAAAAGAATCCATATCAACATCGTGGAAATCAAAAAACCAGATCTAGATGCAAAATTAGTAGGTGAAGGAATCGCACGTCAATTAGAAAATCGTGTTGCTTTCCGTCGCGCTCAAAAACAAGCCATCCAACGTTCAATGCGTGCTGGCGCTAAAGGGATCAAAACTCAAGTATCTGGACGTCTAAACGGTGCGGACATCGCTCGTTCAGAAGGATACTCAGAAGGAACTGTTCCTCTTCACACATTACGTGCGGATATTGATTACGCATGGGAAGAAGCAGATACAACATACGGAAAACTAGGAGTTAAAGTGTGGATCTATCGTGGAGAAATTCTTCCAACTAAAAAAAACACTGAGAAAGGAGGGAAATAATCATGTTAGTACCTAAACGTGTAAAACACCGTCGTGAATTCCGCGGAAAAATGCGCGGGGAAGCCAAAGGTGGTAAAGAAGTAGCATTCGGTGAATACGGTTTGCAAGCTGTTGATTCACATTGGATCACTAACCGCCAAATCGAAGCTGCTCGTATCGCAATGACTCGTTACATGAAACGTGGTGGGAAAGTATGGATTAAAATTTTCCCTCACAAATCTTATACTGCCAAAGCAATTGGGGTACGTATGGGTTCTGGTAAAGGGGCACCTGAAGGATGGGTTGCACCAGTAAAACGTGGTAAAATCATGTTTGAAATTGCAGGCGTGTCTGAAGAAGTGGCTCGTGAAGCGTTACGTCTAGCTTCTCACAAATTACCAATGAAAACTAAGATCGTAAAACGTGAGGAAATGGGTGGTGAATCGAATGAAGGTTAAAGAAATCAGAGAATTAACCACTGCCGAAATGCTTGATCAAGAAAAACAATTAAAAGAAGAATTGTTTAATCTTAGATTCCAATTAGCAACAGGTCAATTAGAAAACACTGCACGTATTAAAGAAGTACGTAAATCGATTGCACGCATCAAAACTGTATTGCGTGAACAAGCTAAGTAATTATGGAAGGAGGCCATTAAGCGTATGACTGAAGAAAGAAATCAACGCAAAGTTTATCAAGGTCGCGTGGTATCTGACAAAATGGATAAAACCATTACAGTTTCTGTTGAAACAAAGAAAAACCACCCTATCTATGGCAAACGCATGAACTATTCTAAGAAATACAAAGTGCATGATGAAAACAACACAGCTAAAGTTGGCGACATCGTGAAAATTATGGAAACTCGTCCATTATCAGCTACAAAACGTTTCCGTTTGTTGGAAGTAGTCGAAGAAGCAGTTATTATCTAATAACACGAGATTTTCCTATATAGATTGAATGCAAAATCTGAAAGGAGGATACACAACGTGATCCAAGCAGAAAGTCGTTTAAAAGTCGCTGATAATTCAGGCGCACGTGAAATTTTGACGATCAAAGTCCTTGGTGGTTCTGGTCGTAAAACTGCTAACATCGGTGATGTGATCGTTGCTACGGTTAAACAAGCAACGCCAGGTGGGGTTGTCAAAAAAGGTGACGTCGTAAAAGCCGTTATCGTTCGAACAAAATCAGGAGCTCGTCGTACAGACGGTTCATATATTAAATTTGATGAAAATGCTGCAGTGATTATTCGTGATGATAAAAGCCCTCGTGGAACGCGTATCTTTGGGCCGGTTGCACGTGAACTACGTGAAAACAACTTCATGAAGATCGTTTCACTAGCACCAGAAGTTTTATAATCTTGAGACACTTATCAAAGGAGGTGCGAAACAGTTATGTTTGTTAAAAAAGGCGATAAAGTTAAAGTTATCACTGGAAAAGACAAAAATAAAGAAGGCGTTGTATTAGCAGCGTTTCCGAAAAAAGATAAAGTCATTGTCGAAGGTGTGAATGTTGTTAAAAAACACCAAAAACCTTCTCAAGCTGCTCCTCAAGGTGGAATTGTTGAGATGGAAGCACCAATTCATGTTTCTAACGTGATGGTGATCGACTCTACTGGCGTAGCTGGCCGAGTTGGCTACAAAGAAGTAGATGGCAAAAAAGTCCGCGTTTCTAAAAAAACCGGTGAAGTTTTAGATAATAAATAAGTTTAAGGAAGGAGGGGCTTACTGAATGAACCGCCTAAAAGAAAAATATCTTAAAGAAGTAACTCCATCATTGATGGAAAAATTTAACTATAGCTCTGTTATGCAAACACCTAAAGTTGAAAAAATCGTCATCAACATGGGTGTTGGTGATGCGGTATCAAACGCTAAAAACTTAGATAAAGCAGTTGAAGAATTAACTTTGATCACTGGACAAAAACCAATGATTACTAAAGCTAAAAAATCAATCGCTGGATTCCGTTTACGTGAAGGAATGCCAATTGGGGCAAAAGTTACCTTGCGCGGAGAAAGAATGTACGAATTTCTAGACAAATTGGTTTCAGTTTCTCTACCACGTGTACGTGACTTCCATGGTGTAAGTAAAAAAGCCTTTGACGGTCGTGGAAACTATACTTTAGGTATTAAAGAACAATTGATCTTCCCAGAAGTAGATTACGATTTAGTAGATAAAGTACGTGGTATGGACATCGTTATTGTAACGACAGCTAACTCAGATGAAGAATCTCGTGAGTTGTTGACACAATTAGGCATGCCATTCCAAAAATAATTAAAGGAGGCGAACTACGTGGCTAAAAAATCAATGATTGCTAAAAACAAACGCCCTGCAAAACATTCAACACAAGCTTACACTCGTTGCGAACGTTGCGGACGTCCACATTCAGTTTATCGTAAGTTCCATCTTTGCCGTATTTGCTTCCGCGAACTTGCCTATAAAGGTCAAATTCCCGGCGTGAAGAAAGCTAGCTGGTAAAAAAGTAAATTCGCATAAGAAGGAGGTAAAAGATCAATGGTCATGACAGATCCAATTGCAGATTTTCTAACTCGTATCCGTAACGCAAACATGGTTAAACATGAGTCTTTAGAAGTTCCTGCATCAAAAATTAAACGTGACATCGCTGAAATCTTAAAACGTGAAGGTTTCGTTCGTGATGTTGAATATATCGAAGATGACAAACAAGGCGTGATCCGTGTTTTCCTAAAATTTGGTAAAAACGGCGAACGTGTTATCACTAACTTAAAACGTATCTCTAAACCAGGTTTGCGTGCTTATGTCAAAGCTGACGAAGTACCAAAAGTATTGAACGGTTTAGGTATCGCAATCATTTCGACTTCTGAAGGTGTTGTTACTGATAAAGAAGCTCGTGAAAAAAATATCGGCGGCGAAGTTATCGCTTACGTATGGTAATCAACTAGAATTTACAAGGAGGTGTCTTTAAGTGAGCCGTATTGGAAATAAAGTTGTTGTGATCCCTGAAGGAGTAACAGTTACTCAAGATGGAAACAACATTACAGTTAAAGGACCTAAAGGTGAATTAACACGTACTTTCTCTTCTGATATCAAAATGAATATCGAAGGAAACGAAGTGACTTTCACTCGTCCAAATGACAGTAAAGAAATGAAAACAATCCATGGAACAACTCGTGCTAACTTCAACAACATGGTTGTAGGTGTTAGTGAAGGATTCCAAAAAGCATTAGAATTGATCGGGGTTGGGTACCGTGCGCAATTACAAGGATCAAAACTTGTCTTGAACGTAGGTTACTCACATCCAGTAGAAATCACACCACCAGCTGGCGTAACTGTTGAAGTACCAGCTAACACACAAGTAATTGTTAAAGGTGCGAACAAAGAAGAAGTTGGCGAATTAGCTGCGAACATTCGCGGAACTCGTCCTCCAGAACCTTATAAAGGTAAAGGTATTCGTTATGTTGGCGAATATGTACGCCGTAAAGAAGGTAAAACTGGTAAATAGTTTAGAAAAATTGCATAGAAGCCAGCAGCAGGAAAAAAGGATTTTGCAGAAGTTTACCTTCATTCAAAAGAAATTTAACTTGTGCCGCAGCTTCTATTTTTCGAGACTTTGGTGTTTCTGCCTAAGTGCAGTACAATAAAATTAAAGAGGTGACAATTGTGATTACAAAACCAGATAAGAACAAAACACGTCAGAAAAGACATCGTCGTGTACGTAACAATATCTCTGGTACTGCTGAGCGCCCACGCTTGAACGTTTTTCGTTCTAACAAAAACATCTACGCTCAAATTATTGATGACGTAGCGGGTGTAACGCTAGCAAGTGCCTCTACCTTGGATAAAGAAATTTCAGGTGGAACAAAAACAGAAGCAGCACAAGCTGTCGGTAAATTAGTTGCTGAACGTGCAACTGATAAAGGCATTAAAGTAGTAGTCTTTGACCGTGGTGGATACCTTTACCATGGCCGTGTGCAAGCTTTAGCTGAAGCTGCTCGCGAAAATGGACTAGAATTTTAGGAAAAGGAGGAATACCATTCATGGTTTATATCGATCCAAAACATTTGGAATTAGAAGACCGCGTTGTTGCAATTAACCGTGTAACAAAAGTTGTTAAAGGTGGACGTCGTCTACGTTTTGCTGCTTTAGTTGTTGTCGGTGACAAAAACGGACATGTAGGATTTGGTACTGGTAAAGCACAAGAAGTACCTGAAGCAATCCGTAAAGCAATTGAAGATGCGAAGAAAAACTTAGTTGAAGTACCTATGGTTGGTTCAACAATCCCACACGAAGTCATCGGTGCTTTTAGTGGTGGTAGAATCCTAATGAAACCTGCTGTTGAAGGTTCTGGGGTTGCTGCTGGTGGACCAGTTCGTGCCGTATTGGAATTAGCAGGGGTAGCAGATATCACTTCTAAATCTTTAGGTTCAAATACACCAATCAACGTTGTTCGTGCAACTGTTGAAGGTTTGAAACAATTGAAACGTGCAGAAGAAGTTGCAGAACTTCGCGGCAAATCAGTTGAAGAATTAATCGGATAAGGAGGACAAAAATAATGGCTGAATTAAAAGTTACTTTAAAACGCAGTATTATCGGACGTCCTCAAAACCAACGTGATACAGTAAAAGCGTTAGGTCTTACAAAGATTAACAGCTCAGTGGTTAAACCTGCTAATGAAGCAATCAAAGGCATGATCAACACTGTTTCTCACTTGGTGGACGTTGAAGAAATCTAATTAAACAAACCTAGTATATAGTAAGAAATATGAACTAGAATATTAAGGAGGTGCCAAACCTATGAAACTTCATGAATTAAAACCTGCAGAAGGTTCACGACAAGTACGTAACCGTGTTGGACGTGGTACTTCTTCTGGTAACGGAAAAACTGCTGGACGTGGTCAAAAAGGTCAAAAAGCTCGTTCAGGCGGTGGTGTACGTCTAGGATTTGAAGGGGGTCAAACTCCATTATTCCGTCGTTTACCAAAACGTGGTTTCACAAACGTGAACCGCAAAGATTATGCAGTCATCAACCTTGATGTCCTAAATCGTTTTGAAGATGGTGCTGAAGTAACTCCAGTTGCTTTAGTAGAAGCTGGAATCGTGAAAAACGAAAAATCTGGAATCAAAGTATTAGCTAACGGTGAGTTAACTAAGAAATTGACTGTGAAAGCCGCAAAATTCTCTAAGGCAGCTGAAGAAGCAATCGTTGCTGCTGGTGGGTCAATTGAGGTGATCTAATGTTCAAACTGTTAAAAGATGCTTTTAAAGTAAAAGACATTAGATCCAAAATCCTATTTACTGTTTTTGTTCTATTTGTATTTCGCTTAGGTGCTCATATCACTGTGCCCGGAGTAAATGCTAGTTCATTGCAAAACCTTTCTTCTTTGCCTTTTTTCAACATGTTGAACTTGGTGAGTGGTAGTGCGATGCAAAACTTCTCCATCTTCTCAATGGGGGTTTCGCCTTACATTACAGCTTCGATCGTTATCCAATTGTTACAAATGGATATCGTGCCACGTTTTGTTGAATGGTCAAAACAAGGGGAGGTTGGTCGTAAGAAGTTGAATCAAGCAACTCGATACCTGACATTAGTATTGGCATTTGTCCAATCTGTTGGGATCACTGCTGGATTTAACCAATATGCTCAACTAGGTTTTGTGAATAACCCTAACGTTTCAACCTATGTTACTATCGGTCTGATTTTGACTGCGGGTACAATGTTTGTCACTTGGTTAGGAGAACAAATCACAGAAAAAGGAATCGGTAACGGAGTATCAATGATCATCTTTGCAGGGATCATTTCTCGACTTCCTGAAAGTGTAAAAGAAATTTATGAAGACTATTTCGTAAATATCAATCAATCAGATATCTGGAAATCTGCAATTTTCATTGCTATTTTAATCGTTGCAATCTTATTGATCGTAACGTGCGTTACATTTTTCCAACAAGCTGAACGCAAAATCCCAATTCAATATACGAAACGTGTAGCAGGGGCGCCAACAAGTAGTTATCTACCGTTGAAAGTCAATGCGGCTGGGGTTATCCCGGTTATCTTTGCAAGTTCGTTTATTGCGACACCTAATGCGGTTTTACAAGCATTGAGTGGAAGATTTGGGGCTGAAAACTGGTATAAAATAATGATGCAGATCTTTAACTATAATACTGCACCTGGTGCAACTATTTATACGATCTTGATCGTCGCATTCACATTCTTCTATGCTTTTGTTCAAGTAAACCCTGAGAAATTAGCGGAAAACTTACAAAAACAAGGAAGCTATATACCAAGCGTACGTCCTGGTAAAGGAACTGAAGAGTATGTCTCAAGCTTATTGATGCGTTTAAGTACAGTCGGTGCGATTTTCCTTGGTTTAGTGGCTTTATTACCGATCATTGCTCAAATGATTTGGAATCTGCCTCAGTCCATTGGGTTAGGTGGTACTAGCTTACTGATCGTCATCGGTGTAGCTTTAGAAACTGCGAAACAGTTAGAAGGCTTAATGCTGAAACGTAAGTACGTTGGATTTATCGAGTAAGAAAGCGTGTTGAGGTTTTTCCTCAACACACGTTCTCACATTTATTAGGAGGGAAAACAATGAACCTCATTTTAATGGGGCTACCAGGCGCAGGTAAAGGAACACAAGCAGAAAAAATCATTGATGCTTATCATATTCCTCACATCTCAACAGGAGACATGTTCCGTGCAGCAATGCAAAATGAAACAGCTCTTGGCTTGGAAGCAAAGTCTTATATTGATAAAGGTGAATTAGTTCCTGATGAAGTAACAAATGGAATCGTGAAAGAGCGCTTAGCTGAACCTGATACGGAAAAAGGCTTCTTATTAGATGGTTTTCCCCGTACACTTGAGCAAGCGGAAGCGCTAGATGCAATGTTAAAAGACTTAGACAAAAAAATTGATGCAGTCATCGATATCCATGTTGGTGAAGATGTATTGGTTGAGCGTTTAGCTGGCCGATTCATTTGCAGCAATTGTGGAGCAACTTATCATAAAATTTTTAACCCTACAAAAGTTGAAGATACATGTGATCGTTGTGGTGGGCATGAATTCTATCAAAGAGAAGATGATAAACCTGAGACGGTTAAAAATCGTCTGGCTATCAACATCAAAAATAGTGAACCAATCTTGGCCTATTACAAAGAACAAGGTTTGCTAAACACTATCGATGGTGATCGTGAAATCGATGCTGTATTTACTGATGTCCAAAAAATTATTGAAAAATAGCACGATTGCCCGTAGCCGACTTGCATTAAGCAGTTACTCTTGTCAAGTTCAATAAATTATGATAGAATATGTCAGTCCGACTTCTAGAGAAATCCTCTAGATGATCCATTTTGAGAATTTTGAGGTGGGAACTGCAGTTTCCGCCATTTTATCGTGTGAAAATGCGAAACAAGTACAAGGAGGTACTGTGCGTGGCAAAAGAAGATATGATTGAAGTCGAAGGTACAGTCGTCGAAACTTTGCCGAATGCAATGTTTAAAGTTGAACTAGAAAACGGACACCAAGTTCTTGCTACTGTTTCAGGTAAAATCCGTATGCATTACATCCGTATCTTACCTGGTGACAAAGTGACGGTTGAATTGTCTCCGTATGATTTAAACCGTGGCCGTATTACTTATCGCTTTAAATAATTGTACTCCGTAAAACTACAGGAGGTATTATCATGAAAGTAAGACCATCAGTAAAACCAATGTGCGAACATTGTAAAGTAATTCGTCGTAAAGGACGCGTTATGGTGATTTGCCCAGCAAATCCAAAACATAAACAACGTCAAGGATAATTGGAGGTGCAATAAATATGGCTCGTATTGCAGGAGTAGATATTCCTCGTGATAAACGTGTAGTAGTTTCTCTTACTTATATCTATGGTATTGGTAACACTACTGCTAAAAAAATCTTAGCTGATGCTGGTGTATCTGAAGATGTTCGTGTTCGTGAATTAACGAATGAACAAACAGATGCTATCCGTGCAGAAGTAGATAAATTAAAAGTTGAAGGTGACCTTCGTCGTGAAGTGAACTTAAACATCAAACGTTTGATGGAAATCGGTTCATACCGTGGAATCCGTCATCGTCGTGGATTGCCTGTTCGTGGACAAAACACGAAAAACAATGCACGTACTCGTAAAGGTCCAGCTCGCGCTATCGCTGGCAAGAAAAAATAATTCTTAAGTGAAGGAGGTTAGAACTTCATGGCAGCAAAAAAAGTGAATCGTAAACGCCGTGTGAAAAAGAATATAGAAGCAGGTATTGCACATATCCATTCTACATTCAACAACACTATCATCATGATCACTGATACTCACGGGAATGCATTAGCGTGGTCATCAGCTGGTTCATTAGGCTTCAAAGGAAGCAAAAAATCAACTCCTTTTGCCGCTCAAATGGCAGCAGAAACAGCTACAAAAGCAGCAATGGAACACGGATTAAAAACTGTTGAAGTAACAGTTAAAGGACCTGGTTCTGGACGTGAAGCAGCAATTCGTTCATTACAAGCTACAGGTTTAGAAGTGACTGCAATTCGTGACGTGACTCCAGTTCCTCATAATGGTGCCCGCCCTCCAAAACGCCGTCGTGTTTAATGAGTGCCGCTCATTTTGAGTTCTATTAGTAACGTCATTGAACAAGACACTTTTCGTTTTGAAAGGGGTAAAGATAAGAATGATTGAGTTCGAAAAACCAAGAATCGCAAAAATTGATGAAGAAAAAGATTATGGCAAGTTCATCGTTGAACCTCTTGAAAGAGGATATGGGACTACTTTAGGGAATTCCCTACGTCGTATTTTATTATCTTCTTTGCCAGGTGCTGCCATCACTAATATTCAAATCGATGGTGTACTGCATGAATTCTCTACCATTAAAGGGGTAAGAGAAGACGTCACTCAAATCATCTTGAACATTAAAGGCTTAGCACTTAAAATGTATGGTCAAGAAGAAAAAACCCTTGAAATCGATATTACCGGACCTGCTACAGTAACTGCTGGCGATATTATCGTTGATAGTGAGGTAGAAATTCTTAACAAAGATATGTACATCTGTAGCGTCTCTGAAGGAGCTACGTTCCACGCTCGCTTAACAGTGAAGCCAGGACGTGGTTATGTTCAAGCAGATGAAAACAAAAAAGAAGATATGCCAATTGGTGTACTTCCAGTCGATTCAATCTACACGCCAGTTCGTCGTGTGAACTACCAAGTAGAAAACACTCGTGTTGGACACCGTGAAGATTTTGATAAATTGACGATGGAGATTTGGACAGATGGTTCAATCGAACCGTTGGAAGCAATGAGTTTATCTGCAAAAATCATGACAGAACATTTAGACATCTTTGTAAACCTAACTGATGAAGCTAAAAATGCTGAAATCATGGTCGAAAAAGAAGAAACACAAAAAGAAAAAATGTTAGAAATGACAATTGAAGAATTAGACTTGTCTGTTCGCTCTTATAATTGTTTGAAACGTGCAGGAATCAATACTGTACAAGAACTTACAAATAAATCTGAGCCAGAAATGATCAAAGTCCGTAACTTAGGACGTAAATCATTAGAAGAAGTGAAAGCTAAATTACACGACTTAGGTTTAGGTTTACGTAAGGAAGATTAAAACCTTTTACGAAGGAGGGAAACCAACGTGAGTTATCGTAAACTAGGACGCACATCTAGCCAACGTAAAGCGATGTTGCGTGATTTAACAACTGACTTATTAATTAACGAACGTATTGTGACTACTGAAGCTCGTGCGAAAGAAGTTCGCTCAACTACAGAAAAAATGATCACTTTAGGCAAACGTGGAGACTTACATGCACGTCGTCAAGCTGCGGCTTTTGTACGTAATGAAGTTGCTAGCGTACGTGAAGAAAATGAGGACATCGTCATTGAATCAGCTTTACAAAAACTATTTAATGATATTGCA
Organism: Enterococcus sp. C63; assembly: GCF_040887215.1. Classification (NCBI taxonomy): domain Bacteria; kingdom Bacillati; phylum Bacillota; class Bacilli; order Lactobacillales; family Enterococcaceae; genus Enterococcus; species Enterococcus sp. C63. The sequence goes on from NZ_JBFOFI010000009.1 coordinate 117,932, forward strand.
CCTCGTTATGCTGAACGTCAAGGTGGCTACACTCGTATCTTGAAGACAGAACCAAGACGCGGTGATGGTGCACCAATGGTTGTCTTAGAACTTGTCTAAAATCACACTAATAACATCACTTTATAGATGATTCTTTTAGAGTGTTATGATGTTGGAAGTTAACTCTTCCGAGTCTAGCTCAGCGCTACTCCCCAAATCTATCGGTTTGGGGAGTATGCACTCATCATAAAGTGTTTTTTTGTACCTTCAATTACCTGTCAAGACATCTAATTGAAGGTGTAAAAAAACACTTTAATTAAAACGGAAACAATTGAAAAATCAGGTGTTTTTTGATAGTGTTAGTAGGAACTTAGGATGGAGAAGGAGTAATTATGGAGCCAATAATTGAATTAGGAAAGATTAATTACAAATATCAACCTGATGACCCTCGTCCAGCATTAAAAGACATTTCATTTACCATCAAGCAAGGTGAGTGGATCGCAATCATCGGACATAATGGATCAGGGAAATCAACACTTGCAAAAACAATCAATGGTTTGCTTCTACCAGAGTCTGGTATTGTGAAAGTTGGCAATCAAACACTTAATGAAGAAAATATCTGGTCGATCCGTCGAATGGTTGGAATGGTTTTCCAAAATCCAGACAACCAATTTGTTGGATCTACTGTTGAAGATGATGTTGCTTTTGGTCTTGAGAACCAAGGTATACCTAGAGAAGAAATGGTGATCCGTGTACAAGATGCGCTAGAAAAGGTACGTATGATCGATTTTGCCAAACGTGAACCAGCAAGACTTTCTGGTGGACAAAAACAACGAGTAGCCATTGCTGGAGTCGTAGCTCTACGTCCAGATATTATTATCTTAGATGAAGCTACTAGTATGCTTGATCCAGAAGGTCGTGAAGAAGTGATTTCTACGATTAAAAAAATCAAAGACGAAAGTAATTTGACCGTCATATCTATCACTCATGATATCGATGAGGCAGCAAATGCCAATCGGATATTAGTGATGAAACAAGGAGAATTAGTCAATGAAGGCACACCAGAACAAATCTTTTCTGCTGGCCCAGAATTGATCAATTTAGGGTTAGATCTTCCTTTTCCTGAAAAATTGAAAAGCGCCTTGAAGCAACGAGGAATTGATGTTCCTAGTGAATATATGACAGAAGAAAGGATGGTGGAATGGTTATGGACATCCGTTTTGAAAAAGTAGATTTCACCTATCAACCAAACACACCATTCGAACAACGTGCATTATTTGATATTGATTTAATGATTAAAGAAAATAGCTACACAGCCTTAGTCGGGCATACTGGAAGTGGGAAATCAACCTTACTGCAACATTTGAATGCGTTGATTAAACCTACCAGCGGGATCGTACATATTGGCGATCGACAAATCAAGCCCGATACGAATAATAAAAACTTAAAACCCATTCGTAAAAAAGTAGGCATTGTTTTTCAGTTTCCTGAAGCCCAATTATTTGAAGAAACGGTAGCAAAAGACATTGCTTTTGGACCAAAGAACTTTGGTGTCAGTGAGGAAGATGCACGAGATTTAGCTAAAGAAACATTAGCACAAGTTGGTTTAGATGAAACTTACTTAGAGCGTTCTCCTTTTGAATTATCAGGAGGACAAATGCGTCGAGTAGCGATTGCAGGTGTACTTGCTATGAAGCCGGAAGTACTAGTATTAGACGAACCAACGGCTGGACTTGATCCTCAAGGTCGAAAAGAAATGATGGATATGTTCTGGCGACTGCACAAAGAACAAAAAATCACGATCGTATTGGTCACTCATTTAATGGATGATGTGGCAAATTACGCGGATTATGTTTATGTCTTAGAAAAAGGTAGGATTGTAAATAGCGGTCAACCTCATGCAGTTTTTCAAAATCTATCTTGGCTCAAAGAAAAGCAATTAGGTGTTCCGACTGCGACAGAATTTGCGGAAAAGCTGAATAGTCGAACAGCGCTTTTTTCCGAACTTCCAATCACTGCAGATGAATTAGCAGATCAGCTCGTAGCATTAGTAGGGGGACAACCTGATGATGAATAAATTAATTTTTGGTCGATACATGCCTGGAGATTCCTTGATCCATCGATTAGACCCTCGTGCAAAGTTATTAGCAAGTTTCTACTTTATTGGAATTATTTTTTTAGCAAATAATTGGCAGACTTATACGTTATTAGCTGTTTTCACTTTACTTGCTGTCTTTCTCTCAAAGGTAGATTTCAAATTTTTCATCCGAGGCATCCGTCCTTTGATCTGGTTGATTTTATTTACAGTGGCACTCCAAGTATTATTTACTAGCGGTGGTGCTACCTACTGGAGTTGGGGAATCTTCAATATTACGGAGTTCGGTGTAATGAATGGGCTGTTTATTTTTTGCCGATTTGTACTAATCATTTTTATGTCTACCTTATTAACATTAACGACTCCACCTTTGGAATTATCTGATGCGATTGAGTATTTACTTCGCCCATTAAAAGCAGTTCGCTTTCCGGTGCATGAAATTTCGTTGATGCTTTCGATTGCTCTACGATTCGTACCAACGTTGATGGATGAAACAGAGAAAATCATGAATGCACAACGAGCTCGTGGGGTTGATTTTGGTGAAGGAAGTCTAGTCCAAAAAATGAAAGCAGTTATTCCTTTGCTGATTCCTTTGTTTGTTAGCAGTTTTAACCGGGCAGAAGATTTAGCGACTGCCATGGAAGCAAGAGGATACCAAGGTGGCGAAGGAAGAACAAAGTACCGCATACTGCATTGGCATCAACGAGATACGATGGTCCTTGTTGTTTTTGTCTTGATGACCATTGCATTAGTCTTTTTAAGAAGTTGATGAGTAGGTGAAAGTATGACACGTTATAAAGCAATTATTGCCTATGATGGTACCCATTTTAATGGTTTTCAGAAGCAACCAAATGGTCGTACTGTCCAAGAGGAAATGGAAAAAACGCTAAAGAAAATGGCCAATGGAAAAGAGATCACTGTCTTTGGTTCTGGCCGTACTGATGCAGGGGTCCATGCGATGGGGCAAGTGATCCATTTTGATTACCCTGAAGAACGACCTTTAGAACGTATGCGTTTTGCATTAGATACGCAATCGCCAGAAGATATCGCAGTTAAAGCCGTTGAGATCGTTTCAGATGATTTTCACGCGCGCTATTTAGTAAAAGAAAAAACTTACCAGTTTCGGGTCGATATTGGAAAACCACGCAGTCCGTTTCGTCGGCATTACGCAAGTTATTTCCCCTATCCACTTGATTTATCGAAAATTCAACGAGCATTGCCTGACTTAATAGGTACCCATGATTTCACTTCTTTTTGTGCTTCTGGAAGTTCAATCGAGGACAAAGTAAGAACGATCTATGAAGCAAAGATGGAAGTCAATGAGGCCGGGGATGAGTTGTTATTTACTTTTCGTGGGAATGGTTTCTTGTACAAGATGATTCGGATCCTTGTCGGTACGTTGCTGAAGATTGGGAACGGACGACTTTCAGAGGATAGTATACCCGAAATCATTGCGAAAAAAGATCGAAATGCTGCAGGACCCACAGCTCATCCAGAAGGGTTATATCTGTATGAAGTGGTGTATGATTAATAAAGACCTTTCATTCATACGTTTCGTTTAGAGAAAAAATATTTCTCTAAACGGAACGTTTTTTTATTTTTTTATGAGTTTTAATTCTCCAAAAAATAATAACAGTAACAAAATATTACTAGCATCTAAGTAGCTAAATGATCAATTTTATAGAAATATAAAATAACTATTATTTAAAATAACAATCGAAATAACATAAAGTATATAAAAAAGAAAAAGTTGTTGCTAAAGAGAGGATTCTTTTCTTTATAATAGAACCTAATGAGCGAAAGGAGAATAAATGATATGAGCAATGAAAAATTAGATCAGAATACTTTAATCAGCATACTGGGAGAAGTAAATGAGGAAAAACCCTTTATTGAGACGAGACTAGATGAGAAAGAAAATTTTAAAAACGCTATGGGTAATATATTCCAACAAAAACTAACCATACAGCCAAAAATAGTAACACCAGAC
>NZ_JBFOFI010000010.1:0-114247 GCF_040887215.1 Enterococcus sp. C63
TCAACAGTTGTCGTTGTAAACGGCACAGCTTCGGTTAAGACCTCTTCTTTTTCTTCTGTTACTGAGACTGGAACTTTCGTTCCTTTTTCAATGACTTTTTCTACTGGTTCTTTTGTGACGGTATTGCTTGTTTCTACTCGACTGATTTCATTGCCCTCTCCATCATAAGTAACCTCATAGACGATCGTTCTAGTTCCATCTTCTCCTGCTGTTTTGACTTGTGTAACCCCTTCTTCCAATTCTGGGTTTTCTATCATTTTTGTCGTATACGGAAGCGTTTCAGTCACTGTTTCTTCTTTAACTACAGTTGTCCCCTTTGTTTCTTTTTGTTTAGTGACAACAGGTTCTTTTGTATCAGAAGGTGCTGACTTCTCATCGATCAATACATACCCTAAGAGCTCATAGCCAGGAATCTCTGTAGAAATAAATGGCAACTTTTGGCCTTTTTCTAAATAGATCGTCTGATTATAATGATCTAAATTGAGATCAACCTCTTCTGCTTTAGCGACAATAGGAATGCTGCTTAAGGAACTACTGACCAGTAAGCTAAGCAAAAATTTATTTTTTTTCGCTTTTCTCGCTAAAAGCGCCCAACTAAATAAGAATATTCCTGTACCTAAATAAACATATTTTAATGTGTCTAGCTCATTCGTTTGTGGCAGTACATTTGCTTTACGTTCTTCTTTTTTAGAATAAACCATGTAATATTTTTGATTTTCGTGAATACTGACTTTAGGTAATTCTTTTGTCATAGTCTCTTTTTGCGCATTTGAAAGATCCTTTGACAATATAGGTATCAGCTCTATTTTTACTTCATTCTTTAATGGATGAAAAATAGAGGAAGTTTCACTAATTTCATCCGCTGAAACCAGTGTATTCGGCTGACTGATAAAAATAAATGAGCCAATCGCAACAGAAAATAATCCTTGAGATAATTTTCTCAAAGTATATTTTACAACTCTTTCTTCTGATCTTTTTTTGTAAACATTCATTTTGCCTTTCTCCTATTTTTAGTTTAATTTTTTCACAAGAAATTAAGTTAGAAAAACACGCAATAATACTAACTAAAAAGCCGAATTACTACGTGTTTCATTCTTTTATAAAAAAATGTTACGCAGGCCCACTGATCAAATTCCATTCTACTTGACCAGAATAAGTTCCTGCTCGTACTTGAGAAACATCTGGTATCACTAATTTTAAATCCCCAAGATCATAATCATAGACACCATTATTCACAGCACTTCCCCCATTTATACTTTTCATAATAGTATTTGGCACAGTGGTAATTTGATCATTTACTGTTCCTGTAATTCCGTTATCTGAGAGAGCTTTTAAGTCGGTACTTGGGGAATAAGTTCCTAATCCAGTACTTATATTTTGCATAACTGTCCCATGACTATTAGTTGTCTGAATATATGCATTAGGAATTGGAATATTATCCCAAATTAATTGTGCAGTAACGTACCATTCATTTTTAGTTCTTGTCCGATCCTTTACACCAACATTGAAACTATCTGTTTTGGGAATCAGTATTTTTTGTTGTCCAGATGAATGAAGATCCGTTGAACCAATTTTAAATGTTGTAGGATAATAGGCCAGACCTAAACTTCCAGTAGGATTTAGTTTTTTATTATCTACAGATGTATCAAATTTATCACTGACCCATCCTGCTTTAAACTCTGCTTTGCTATTAATAAAATCACTAAAACTGTTAATAGATTGAATAGTTTGTTCAAAAACTTGATCAGTCGGTGCCCATCCTGTTAAGGCATAATTATCTTTTGTCGGCACATTGCTTTCCAACCAATCTCTTATTTTATTTTGTAGATCTTGTCCTAATAATTGTGAAAGTTGCTCATATTGATTAGTTGGAATGGCGGTTTGATAAAAATAATAACTTAAATCTGTAGGTTGATCGGTTTCTCTGTTAATATATGGATTTTCAGCTACCTTTCCAGTATCAGCATTAATTCTTATTTCGCACTTAGGTTTATAACCTGACTGAGAATAAGGATAAGACAATAATCTATTATCAGAAGCAACAATCAAAGCTGGCAAAGGAGTATAACCAAGACTGTATAAATAGAACATTCCAGTATTATCTGTAATACTATCACCCAAATCAGCATTGCTATTGATACGCCAATTATCCATATGAATTTCATCTAATCTGATACAATCATAAAACATTGATTTAAAATTCATCACATTAGAAGTATCCCAGTTACCTGTATCTCCAATGGATACTAATGATGGACAATTGAAAAACATATTTGACATATCAGTTACTTTGGAAGTATCCCAGTTAGATAAATCAAGATTCTGTAACTTTACGCAATTTAGAAACATTCCTGACATATTAGTTACATTAGAAGTATTCCAATGGCTAGTATCACCTATAGATGTCAATTGACTTGAATTATTTTCAGGCATCCAAAACATTTCATACATATTAGTTACATTTCCTAAAGTCCATTGTTGTTGGATTTCTTTTAAATTAGCTAATTTATTAAATGCAATACCCATATTTGTTACATTAGGCAATGTGTTGTCTCCAAAAGAAATGGTAGTTAAATTTGGTATAAAACTACCATCAAAAGAAGCATACATTGAAGTTACATTATCCATATCCAGCCCAGAAAAATCAATTGAAGTTAAATTGGGATAGCTTTGTCCATTTACTGCAAATAGATGATCAAGAGAAACTCCATCAGGTGTATTATTTACTAACTTTATTTTGGTATTTTCAACAGAAACAAATTTGATACTGCGTACATTGTTTGGGAATATAGCAGCGGCATTATTCAAACCAATTTCGATTTTAACTGATAGCATTTTTCCATATAACTTAATTTTAGAAGGAATTACTAGGTTTTCTTTCTGTCCTTTATAACCTGTGATAACGATAGAATCATTCTCTAATTTATAAGTAGTATGGTCTATATCCAAATCCTGTCCTTCAACAGTCTTGGCTTGATTAGGTGTAACTGCAAGAACGGATTTATCAGTTTTCTTTTTAGAAGAATTAGGTGATTCTTCTATTACTTCATTTTCAGATTGATATACATCATCACCAGTTTTTTCTTCTGAATCAGTTATCTCTTCATTTGTTGTCTCTATGATAGATTTATTTTCTTGTTCTACTTGATTCTCTGCCGTTTCAGCTTCCTTATCAGATTGAGAAGCAATAATGGCTTGATCTTCTTCGGCATAGCTGTTTAAGATCCTGCTGTTACTAATCAATCCTAAAAGGAGAGTAGAACAGAGCAGTCCACTTATTAATCGTTTCAATCCTCTCACCTTCTTCCATTCAATATTCCTATAATTGATTATTGATAACGAAAAAATAGATAATACTCATGCCCATTGTTCCCAATGCACACAGTAAACTAAATATATTCAAAAAAAGCAATCGTTTTTCCAACTGTTGCTGAACTACTTTTTTATAGTCTTTTAAAAAAAGATATAGACTCACTATTAGAAAAATGATTCCTAAAGTCATGTAAACCATCGGATAGATATACATTTAGTTTCTCCCCTTCGCTATCTTTTTTAAATAATAGAGAGTACCAGCAAATAAAACGATCACAACTCCTATCCAGGAATACCCATCACTCATGATTTCTCCTGTTTGTGGAAAAATACCGCTTTTTTCTTTAACAATGTTAGAACTATCCGGTTGATTCTTTATAGGGGAATCTTCTCCCGGTAAAGCTTTATCAGGTGCAATCGTTTCCCATAACTCCACAGCTACATCCGTTTCTTTTGAGTCTGCCATATCTGCAAAAACCATCGTAGATGATTGTAGAAAGAAAACGCCTAAAAACAGAAGAAGTATCATCTTAAATTTCTTATGTTTCATTTTATTTTCCTCTCTTTCTACTTCTTAGAAGCAAGAAAACTATCATCATGAAGGCCAATAAAGCAAATACAAGTGAGCCAATACTTACCCATTTCGGAATTTGGATTTGAAAGACAGATTCTTGATTAATTTTATCGGCCTGTTCTTCCGTGATCTCAAATTCTTTTTCGAACTTCCATTCTTTTTTATCACCGGTCACTACTCCCTTAAATAGATATTTGCCAGGTTTTAAGTCTTCTTTTACCCAGTCAAATTGAAACGGGAAAACAGAGAAAGGGGCTATACTGACATTTTTTTGTTCTTTCGTTCGTACCACTTCTTTTGTTTTCTGATCGATGATCTGTCCTTCTACTTTCGAATCTGGAAATATATAAGGGTTCGGATTTAAAATATCTGCTTTAATAATTCGACGACCATCATAAAGAATCGGCCCAACATCTTCTAGTTCGACTGAAATATATTTCTTCATTTGATTTTCTGTTTCATTCGTCAATACTACACCTAAAGTGTAACTATACGTATTTTCAACAGAGACCGTTTGTTTACTTTTTTCTTCATCTTTTTTTTCAGAAACAACAATTCCTCCCAACACGATTCCTTCAAATCGATCTTTAGGCATCGTTACAGTTAATGTTGTTTCTTTCGTACTATTTGCAGGAACTTTCACTTCTGACTGATTGGCCTTAACAATTTGTGTTAATGGTGTCTTCAACAACTTGTGATTTTTAATCATGCCCGTATAATCAATGATCCCATTAGGATTCGTATTTGCATCGGTTACTTTAATTTCTAATGTTTTTTCCTTTGAAGATTCATTGATCAACTTCACTTTGATTTCATCTTTTTCTTCAGGGTTTTCTTTCAAATAAAAATAGCCAACAGAGGAATCCAATTGATGAGCATTTGGCACACCTTCGATGGTAAATCCACCAATCCCTTCTTCCCCATAAGCAATGGTTCCACCACAGAAAAAGATAGATAAGATTAATATTGTAATACCAATCGCTCGTTTCATTTTCATTCCATCCTTCTTATATTTAAATATAAATACTTGAAAAATTTTTCTTATGGATTCACTAACTCATTTGATGTTAGAGTAATAGAATAAACAAATCTATATTCATACTAATCCTTAAACTAAAGTTCTATTTTAGTTTAAGGATTAGTAATTAACCCATTAAAATTAATTTACAGCTGTACCAGGAACAACTTCTAAATTCCATGTTACTATTCCTTCATAACCGCCTGCTTTTAAGCTAGTTGCATTAGGAATATTTAGTTCCAACTCACCTAATTTTGCTAACTGATAATCATATGTCCCGATACCAATAGTAGAATCGGCTTTCGTCATAATTGCTGTTGAATCATTTCCAATAGATACGTCACTAACACCATTAACAACTTGAGGATCTTGATTTACTAAATCTGCTGTTTTAAAATCATCTGTACCGTTATTTATATTTTGCTTAACCACACCATTATTAGTCAATTTAATTTTAGATCCTGGTAATTTTCCTGTTGTCCAACTCAATTTTGCAGTCAGAGTCCAACTATTATTTGTATGTGTGTTATCTTTTACCCCAATATTGTAGGTTACTCCTTGTGCAACATTAGTTCCAGAATCCTTTAATACTAGAGTATCATCTCCTAGTTTTCCAGAAAAACTAAAAGCTTTAGGATAATAGGCAATACCAAGATTTCCATCTTCTCCATTAACGTTTCCTTGTTTGTTTAGTCCTTTATCAGGTTCATCGGGATCTGTAGGAGCTTTAGGAGTCTCTGTATTTGGTACAGTTAGTATAGTTGAAACTGGAGTATTTGCAGTATCTGGAATAGGATCCGAACCTGTACCAGTAGCTGCAAATACACTCCCCGCATTGACCAATGAAGCTACTAAAACAGCACTACCCAATAAGATATTTGTTTTTTTCATTTTGAATCTCTCCTTTTCTAATTTTTTTACAAAGTCAAAAAACAAATAAAATATAAAAGCAATTCCGAATTGCACTTTATGTGTAAAATATATATCCGAGAGTTAAAATCATCAAGAGACCTAATTTTTATCTTTATTATAATTAAAAGCAAAAAAATGAAAAAAGTGAAGGTAGCTCTATGATAATACGAAAAATTAATGCTAATAAAAATCTTCACGCTTAAAATATTCTTCTGAAAAATAACAGTTCATATAAGAACCTTAATTTGTAAACTAGCTATTTTGTGGCTTTTTCCATTAAAATCAGTAGCAAAAATAAATACATTAAACGTATTATGTAGCATTCACTTTTTCGATAAATCGAAGAATTATTCGCGAAAAAATTGAATATCATCATCTAAAATAGTGTTATATTTAGATTTTATCATATAAGTTCTAACCTTTTATCATCGTTAGACAAAAAACTCCTTTTGACTTGATATGCAGGTTATTTCCACTTATCAGTACATCAAAAAGAGTTTTTTATTGCTTTAGTTACTTCGTCCACTTATAGAATCACATGTTCTTTTAGGTTTCGCATACGACTAGACCGAAAATGTCTAAATGGCTCTTTTTCAATAAGGACTGATGAGTTGTGAAAAATCAAGTCTGGGTAAAAATGCTCCTCATTTTGGCTCAGATTTTTTGTTATCCTACTTTGATTAATTGATTAATCAAAAAGATTCTAATTCTCATGTTCTCAAATGATTTAAATCCGTAGGATACTAGTTTCATTGTCTTTATGTGGGTATTCTTCGCTCCTATTTTTACATTGTAGTAGGGATAGATCATCGCGTTGGTGATGCCTTCTTAATAGGTCAGAAGTTTTTGAAGCTTCTTCCGAAAGCCGTCATCTAACGTTTCGGGAAGTTCTGCTGATAAGGAGAAAAATAAGTCAGGGTCTTTGTCTCGAAAAGCTTCAACTAATTCATGAAAAAAGGGCTACGCCTCCTCTTGATGTGCCCCCCCAAAAAGTTAGACTAGAAATGTAGTGCACCCAATAACCTGGACTAATATTCAAGTTAAGGGGTGTTTTTCGTGAAAGAGCTTATCTCATTGGTTATCGCACCAATTTTTGTTGGACTGGTCATCGAACTAGTTTCTCACTGATTAGACGAGAAAGACGATAACTAAGCAAGTTGTCTCTAACCCACATGTTCAGAGTCGCAACGAACATAAAGAAAGCCAACCCTACTCGCAATAGGGTTGGCTTTTGTGCTATTCGTATATAGCTTATCTAATTTCGCAATCATATTATATTTAAATGCTCAACTTAAATGTCCTTATACAAATATTAATCTATACTCAATTTGTCTTTTGCTTATCCAAGTATACCCTGTTGGGCTTTAAAATCAGATTTCTCTTTCCTGAGTTAGTAATTTATTTTTTATTTTTTTCATAAAGCACATATTTTAAAGTATTCCCTTCACGATCTTGGACATGAACAGCAATCGGGTGATAGTTCCAGTGCAACCATGGTGTTCCAAATTTGTTTACATCTTCGTTCAGCTTGAGCCCAGCAACTATATAATCCGTTTTCTTTTCTTCTACATATTTATTTTGTTGATCCATACTCTCTTGATAAACTTTGTATGGAATATTTATGTTCATAAAATACTTAACATTTGGAACAATATTTGGGATTACTGAGAATCCATAATCAACAAACTGATAATTTAACAGAGTTACATTTTTCTTTCCTTTTAAATACTTAGCAAACTCCAGCTGGGCAGGAACTTTAGCATTTGGGTTTGTATTTTCAGCATTTTTTATTTGGATACTTGGCCGATCAGTAAAAAATCTCATATCTCTAAAAGTATCATTTGAATTAATCATTAATACAATTCCCAAAATAATAACACTTGATAATAGAATATTAGTTACAATAGGCCTTTGAAATTTATATCGAATTATTAAGTCTCTTAATAAAACACAAAATCCTAAAAATCCAACCAGTAATACGACTAAATCTAACAGAATATAGTAGTTCAGTGGTATACCACCATAGAAAATAAAATAATTAGTACATACAAATATAAATATCCATAATACTTTAAAAATAATTTGCTTAAAGACTGCCTTGGTAAATAAAAGATAGGCAGATCCTATAATTAAAATAGACATAATAATTTTGTTTTGCCACATTAATGTAGCAAATATCCTCGTTGTATTAAAAAAACGACTAAATATATTTATATTATTCCCTTGATCAACTAGTTTTGGATATAACATCATGTTAAATTTGAAATAAACAAAATACATTTCATGTAAAGCATGATTAATTATAAAATACATAATAATTGGAATACTCACTAATACAAATCCTAATAGGCTACAAATCACTGCTTTAATTACTTGTTGATAGTCTTTCTTTAATAGATAATATATTCCGAAAAAAACAAAAAAACCTATCCACGGACTAATCAACGTATACTTTATCCAAAATACACATCCCATAAGCAATCCTTGAATAAAAAATTGTTTGCCTTTTATTTTTTCGTCAGTATTAGAGATAGATATAATTAAATACAATAACCCAAGCACAAAAGGAAAAACAAATTCTTCTGCACTATCTCCTGCACGGAAATAGTCTTTATTTAACAAAATTAGTGGCGTTAAACAGGTGATAACACCGGCTAATTTTTCTGAAAAATAAAAATTACAAATTTTAAAAAATAAAATCATCGAAATAGCAAATGAAATACTTTCTAACAAGTAGACACCAAAAAAGGAAGTTTCACTCAAATTATAAGCAATTGCATGAATGAAATACAAAAGTATGCCTTTTTGTTCAAATAAATCTTTATACGGTACCTGCCCGTGGACTATTCCTTTTCCAACTGAGAAAAAAGCATTGGCATCTACCCAATCATTTATGAAATAAAGTGGAGAAGACTTAGAAAATATTAATATGATAAAAAAACTAAACAAGATAAGGAATATATAGTACTTTTTTTTCCACAACTTATGATTTTTTATTTTTTGTAAGATCTCCATAATTCTCCTTTTAAATTTATTTTAGAACACAAATTTGATTATTTTCTTTTTATAAACTGTAATTAGCAAAATACATCAGTAATAAACCAAACACTAAAAAAGCAATGCAACCTAACAATAAGAAAATTGGTATAAATACTGAAAACCAACTGATATTTACTTTACCTTTAATTTTTAATAATGCTGACACTATGCTTATTACAAAAGGAACAGCTATAACTAGGAATATTATGGTAAAAAATATTGACATCAACAAAACCTACTTTTCTATTTTTATCGATATAATGGCGTTACTATAATTATACCATCATTATTATTGTAAAAACCTTTTCTTTGAATAACATTGTACAAAATAATAAAGTGATGTCACTTTGATTAATGTGAAAGAAAAGTGATATCACTTTCTTAATACTGGGATCTCAAAGCCTGCTTTTTCTTGCTCAACAAGCATGTCTAAAGCTATACACATAATTTTTGACTCACTTTTATTATATTTTTTCTTGAGTCGTTGTAATTCTTTTTGTCTATTTTCGTCTAATGTTACGGGTAATCGTTTATTTCCTATTGCAATTGGCATTGTTACTCTCTCCTCTCATCGAAATAGGCCTATAAAGAATATGGCTGCAATCATCTTGAATAGTAGACTTACAAGAGTTAATACAAACCGCCAAAAGATCAAACAAAACACCAGTATTGTCAAAAATACTACGAAGTTTAAATGTACAGCTGCAGCATGACGCATAAATATTTCGCCAACAAATAGGACTAATAATAAGGGAATAATCTTGTTCATATAGATTTCCTTCTTTCTCTTAGGTTATCGGGCTTTGCCCGTTTATTTCGCACCACCTAAGCGGCGGGGGCGGTTGGAGCGATTGGTGCGAAATAAGAATCATTCCCTTAATTTCAAGTTTTTTTGTTCTTATTTCACACATTTTCACTTTTCGGTATATATATATACTAATTACTTTTTTTTAATACAAACATTTGATAAGCTATTTGCTTTCGTTCTAACTCTACTAACATTTGCTCGGTCTCATCTAAATGAAATGTTTCATACAATTCTTTTCGCATTTCAAAATTATCTCCCTTTGGATTTGCAATTTCTTTTTTGTACTCATCAAGAAACGATTGAGGTACTGTTAGCATGTACCCATTTCCAAAAACCAATGCTAGTTCGGTCTCATCTGTTAGAAATTGAGCAAAAAGCAAATAATAGTCAAAGTGATTATATTGTTTTTGATTTAGCTCTTCCATTATTTCTTCCATGTCCATGCCACTTTCTACAAATGTTACATATTCATTTTCTGAATAGTATTCTTTCCTAAGAATTATGCAATTAAGATAATTCTTTACCCATTTATCGGTCTCTAAAAATACTTCCATGATATAATGGTCGGTCTCAAATCGTAATAGAGTGGCATCATCTTCCATCGTTGGTGAAAGTGTAAAATAATTAACCTCAGCTTCTACTTTTAAAACACTTGTATGTTTTTCCTTATATAGCTCTTGTTCCACGCTATTTACAAATTCTTTTAGCTCTTCCATACAACTAAATGAATGTTTCACTCTTCTTGTTACCTCATTTAGATGCTCCCTATTTGTCAAGAATTGACAAATATCTTCCATTGTTAGTTGATAAACCACATTACTCATTTTCGTTATCCTCCTTTTTCATGATGTAACATGCGCCATGCTTGTTGACATTTTCAAAGTAGTCCAACCATTCACTTGAAACAGTCTTAGCTTTTTTCGTTTCGACAAATTTTGCATACGTTAGTTCTAAAGCTTGGTATTCAGAAGGTTTGATTGTGCTTGGTTTGACGCCTACTTCCAAGCATAGTAAGGCTTGGAAAAACCATTTGTTATTTTGCTTTTTCAGCTCTTCTAGTGTTCGATAGTACGTCGCAATGAGGTTCATTTCGACACCTGATTCAATCATTTCTTCCACTGCGACTGACAATTTTTCTTTGTAATGCTTTTTGGGTACACGTGTTTCGTTGTATAGAAATGTCATATCCTCCATTTTTTGTGCCATTTTATCCAAAGGTAATTTGACAAATTCATCATAATAATTTTGAGCCATAAGTTTATCTTCCTTTCTCTTTAATTAAAATGTAATCGCCGTAAGATAAGGTATATTTTTTCCCACATGTTTGACATTGATACAAATAATAACTTTTGATACATTTCGCTCTTTCTCCACAATCACATTCAACAGTATGTGGTGCATGGTAGTTTGGGAATAATTCGCTGAAGGGAACACCCCAATAATCAAATTTCTTTCGCATGATTGATTCTGCCTCCTCTGAGGAAAGGTTTTATTTCCTTTCGTTAGTTCTTTCTTTATTGATTTGTTGGTCAGAATGAATCAACTAAAAGCGACAAGGACAAGGGCGCGCAGCGTGCCATTTACCCTTGTCCTTGTCGCTTTTTGGTGATAAAAGGCAACTTGTTGCCGGTCTGGCAAATCAATAAAGAGATAGCGAACAGGAACGAACCTTTTGGTGAGAGGAAGTTTTTTCTATTTTGTCTTGCTTTGCAAGACCCCTTATCTTAGTGAACGTGCAACGTTCACTTCCTTTCTTCTCGAACGGCGGTGGCGGTTGGAGTGAGAGAGAGGTTTTTCAATTGAGAAGGCGCTTGTGCCTTCCTAAAAAGGCCTTTTCATTTTTCTTGTTTCTATTCTATGTAAAAAAAAGAACTGCAATCCTCATTTAGGACTGCAGCACTTCTTTTATATGCCCATCGATCGCGTAAAATGATCAGGGTTTCTAATTTGCATTGATTCAATGACTAGTTGATTTCGTTTATTGAAGTGACCTGTCACTGAAATAGTATACTTGCCTTCTTCCAAAATCAGCAATTTATCCGCTATTTCTATATTGGCCACTACACAATTGATTGGTTCATGACTCGTGTGTAATGTAAATCGCACAAGCAATGGCTGTGTCTTGATCACCCGAATTTTATCGAGTAAACCAGTATAATGTTCCATCGCGATCACCTCGCTAAAATTATAGCAAAAACAGCTAAAATTGAGAATTTTTATTCGATTTTAGATATGCTATAATGATCAAGACAGTAAAGTTTAATGACGGTGGCGACTTCTGGAAGGTGGTGGTGCTTATGAATGTAAGTGCTAAAATCTATGAAAGGAGTAAGCCTTTTGTCCGCATATGAGACAATTCAAACCATTCTTGGTTTTGGTATGTTTACCATTGCTTTGATTAGTTTGATTGTAAATATGCTTAAAAATGACAAAAAGAAATAACCGTCACTTTAGCGAGGATCGGTTATTTCTCAATAAATAATTAATCTGAGCCGCCGTTCTTTAAACGGTGCTGTTAATGAGGGGTTGTTCGCGCAACTCCTCTTTTTCATGTTCATTATAGCAATATTTCGCAAGAAGTTCAACGATTTCCCGTTAAACCTACATATAAAGCGGTAGAATAGCCGTAAGTATAACAGCTGTCGCTGCTATTGTGACTTTAGTCAATCGCCAAAAGGAATTATCCTTTCCTGATCTTTTTAAAAGATAAGAACAGACAAGATACACGAATACAAGAAATAGTGATCCTTTCGCAATTCTATTTACCAAAGGATTTTCAGTGACGCCAAAAGAAATCCCGTCTATAAATGCAATTACGGGTATCAATAGATCCATCGTCAGACTAATGTTTTTTGCCATGCTTACTCCTTCTTTCTCGAACTAAAACGGTAGATCATCATCGCTAATATCGATTGATTGTCCACCAAATGGATTCTGTGAAGCGTTCAATCCATTGTTGTTAGGCGTCACTGTATCCCGTTGTTCAAAGGTGGCGGTGCTTGGACTGGTGGACGATTGATCAGCGTGCGCACGGCTCTCTGTCGCTGCTTTGCTTTCTAATAGTTGGAAGTTATCAGCTACAACTTCTGTCACATACACACGTTGTCCTTGCTGATTGTCATAAGTCCGTGTTTGAATCCGTCCGACAACACCGATCAAGCTGCCTTTTTTAGCTAATGTCGCCATCGTTTCTGCTGGTTTGCGCCAAATCACGCAATTGATAAAATCAGCTTCTCGATTGCCGTTTTGATTCGTGAAATTACGATTAACGGCTAGGGTAAAAGTAGCCACTGCAGTACCACTTGCGGTATAACGTAAATCTGGATCTTTGGTTAACCGCCCTACTAAAGTTACATTATTGATCATTTTTATCTCTCCATTTCTCGATTCATCTGTTGGTGTCTTTGATAAGCTAGTTTTCGCTCTTTTTCTTCGACGTGAATCACTTTTTCCATCAAATTACTAATTGAATCCATTGTCTCTTCGTACGTGATCGACGCAGCATAAGGATTACTTTTTTGATATTTCTTCCAGGTATCTTTTAGTTCGTGACTATTTTTCAGTACATCCATATCCTTTTCGTAATAAATCTTCAGCGGATCAGTTTTCCCTCGACGTGAAAATGTATTTCTCACACTATCTTTCGAGGTTTTCTCATCGATCGTCTCCATTTTTGGAATAGTGTAGAGATCATAAAAATCTTTTCCTCTTGAATTATCTGTTAAAAAATCAAATGTTGCACTTAATTTTTCAGCAATAATTTGTTCTGTAGGATAGGATTCCAAAGGAATCGTTCGATCCTCAAACATCAATTTATGACTGTGAGTGATCGTCGCAGGATAGATCGAGTCACCTGTAGTAACATCTACCTTAAAATCTGGCCGCATGTTTTCCAAATGTGCCAGTACACGTAAGCTAAACCCTGGATAATAATCAGCTTCCCTCGTTTCTTTCATTCCTTGAATCTCAAATTGAATGCCTTCTTTCGTCGGCGTTGAAAAAATATCGTTTAGAACCGTTGTCAATGTTTCTTTGGTTACTTTCATTTCCCGTAAAGTCGTATCAATGTCTTTAGTTGTTCGATTTTCAATGCCATACTTTGAGCCAATTAAGAAGCCGCCTTTTAACACAAAATTTTCACGATAAGGAGACTCTGAGATTTTTTCCAAGAATTTTTCCATCATAAAATGTCTTAAAACAAGCTGCGGATCAACTTCTTTTTCTCTAGAAATATTCTTCACTTTTGCTTTTAATTGCGTAGGTGTCATGTGTATTCTCCTTTAATTTAAAGCCATAATATAAGAGCGCATCGTTTTATCTGTAGGCAAAATTCGTCGATACTCATTCAATTTTCTAAGATTTTTTCTGTCCGACTCCATGTAGTTTTTGATTGCTTTTACTTTGATTTCATCCTCAACGTTATACCAGGGATTCCAAATGTCACACAAGGTTCTTTCTGGATCATAAGCTATAACAGGATTCCCATAGCGACTCTTTATTTCGATCTTGCCTAATTCATACCATTCCGCTTTTGAATAGTGTAACTCAACCGCGAATTCCTTCAATCCTTTTTCAGAAACGTGATAACCGTAAGGTACGGTTAGATCGATCTGTCTAGGGATCATATCTGTTAAATCATACAAATCTAACGCGGTAATATGTGAAATAATGCCGCGTTCATATTTTTTTTGCGCCATAAACAATTCATCAGGAAATTGACCAGGTAAGGTGAAAAAACCTGGATACTCTCGATCCAGTTCCCCTCGATCTACCATACGTTTGATCGTTACAGGAGAAATGCCCGCTTTTTTGGCATCCTTCAAAGCCAACGTTCCATTAAATTCTTCTAGCAGCTTGTATACCATTGCTTTGGTCATTTTCTCCCTCCTTTGTATACGTATAAACTTATAAATATAGTATAACGTAAGTTTATACGTATACAATAGCCAGGAAGATTTTATCGATCTAATTCAATTTCTTTTTGAATCCGCTGCTGGTTCTTCAATTGCTGCAGTCTTCGTTTGCTGGCACGCATTTTTTCCTGTTCTGAACGAATTTTGGCTTTTTGATTTTCGATTTCTTGTTGTTTGTGTGTTGTATTACGCATAAAATTAACCCTCCATTATTTTGTAGTGCGTCGTGTTCTTTTCTTGAAGTTCGTTTTTTTCTTTTCAGAAAATTCAAAGCCTGTAGTGAAGTCTTCTTTTAAAACAATCATTGCTTCAAACGAACCCTTCTGTCCTTTTAACCCTTTCACTGGCTGGCTTGTTCGGCCATTTTGAATGAGTTCCTTCAGCTGTGTCGCTGTGAGTTTCTTTTTGGCAATCGTTGTCCATAATTTAAAATCACAGGCTTCAGACGTACAAGCTGCCACCTTTTGATAGAGTAAGACTTCTTGTTCCTGGCATTTTGGACAAATTCCTAAATGACGCGCGGCTTCTTGCTTTTCACTGGCTTCTTTCACTTCTTGTAACGTCGATCCAAAATCAGTGGATTGGATTTGTCCTGGGACGACTTCCAATAAGTGAGAGACAAATTTTTGGATATTGGTTAGAAAAGTGGTTTGTGTTCCTTTTCGTTCCCCAATCTTTAACAAGTAGCTTTCCCATTTGGCGGTCATTTCGGCGCTCGTAAGCAGCGGCTCTTTTTCCACGGCTTGGCAAAGCAAAATCCCTTTATTCGTCACCACGAGCTTATTTTTCTCTACCTTGATATATTCCTTTTGTTTCAAGGTTTCAATAATATTCGCCCGTGTCGCTTCTGTACCGATTCCTTCTACTTCTTTCAATATGGATTGTGCTTCTTCGCTATCAACGGTTTTCCCAGCTGTTTTCATCGCAGTGACCAACGTACCTTCGGTATAAGGTTTTGGTGGCTTGGTTTCTTTTTCAAGGACTTGTAGATCTACCGTCACCGTTTCTCCTTTTGTCACTTTAGGAAGTAGCGGTTCTTCTTCTTTCTCTTTTCCGTCGCTCTCTTTGCCAAATAACTTCTTCCAACCTAGATCTACCGGCACTTTTCCGATTGCTTTTAACTGAAGATGCTGAACCTGCGTCAAGATTGTTGTTTCTTCATAGGTATACTTTTCCGCAAACATGGCCACCGTTGTTTTTAACACTTGTTCATAAATGGCCTGCTGCAGTGGACTTAGTTGTTCAAAAGCCGCTGCTGTCATAACCGTTTTTGTAGGAATGATCGCGTAATGTTCCTGGACTTTCTTATTATTCACATACCGACTATTCGGTGTATGAGTAGGAGTCGGAATCGCTTCGGCTTTTAAAAAATGCTTGTATTCGTCTAAGTGATCCAACAGATACGCATATTCCCCTTCCGTAATATAAGGGGTATCCGTTCGCGGATAGCTTAGATATTTTCCTTCATACAACCCTTGCATGGCTTCCAAAGTATCTTTGGCACTAGCTTTCATGAGTTGATTCATTTTAGACTGAAGGCTCGATAAAGAAAAAAGACGTGGGCTAGCCGCACTTTTTTTCTCTGTTTCGACTTGAAGGATCGTACCTGGCTGTTTTCCTAATTGAACACCTTTTTCTTTTAAATAGGCTTCAAATGCTTCTTGTGTCGCTTGGGTTTCATTTGGATCAAGCTTCGCATCAAATGCGCCATTTTGAGCGATTACTTGGGCTTTTCCTTCAAAATATGGTTCTTTTTGGAAGTTTCTAATCTTTTCCTGCAATTGATAAATCATATAGAGCGTTGGGGTTTGGACTCTACCTAAAGAAAAACTTCCTGGTATGCCTTTTTGCTGCAAGAGTAAACTATACAGTGGGCTACCGTTCATCCCAATTAACCAATCGGCGATCTGACGTGCTTGTGCTTCTTCAAATTTTGGATAGGTCTCTTCTGCGTCTCGTAACTGTTGGAATCCCTGATAAATGGCTTCTTTTTCTAAGGAGTTGATCCAAAGTCTTTTAAAGGTTTTTCCTTGATTGGCGCCTGCTTGTTGAATGATTGACCAGGCAATCAGCTCCCCTTCACGATCGCTATCAGTCGCGATCACAATCGTATCAGCTAACTGCAGCTGTCGTTTGACGACACTAAACTGCTTTTTCTTATCTTTAGGAACATGATAGTGGTATTGATTGGGGAAAATAGGCAAATGTTCTAATGCCCATTGTTTCCATTTTTCATCGTACATATCGGGCGAATCTAACTCGACTAAATGACCAAAACCATACGTGATCACAGTTTCTCCTGTAAACAATCGATCTTGGATCTCAAAATACCCATCTTTTCGGGTAGCTTTAGAAAAGCTATCGGCATAAGCCTTCGCTTGTGACGGTTTTTCTGCTAAAATGACGGTTTTCATAGTGACGACTTCACTCCCTTTCTTGTTGTCTGCCTTGTTGAAACAACATCGCACGTTTTTGCTTTCTGATTGCTTGTTGCTGGATCTCATGTTTCCAGTGATCATTCCAATCCTTTTTCACTTCAGACACAAATTCATGATCATGATTTTTATAGCCTTCAAAATAGTGTTTTGCCTTTAATGAAAATTGAATTTCTTCATTAATTTTCCCTTTTCCACGATAAAAACGATCAAAATTGTACGTTCCGTCAGACTTTTCACACGGCTTCAACTGCTGAGCGGCTTCTATACATTTCTCCTTCACATCAATGGTCTGAACTTTCTCTTTTGGTGCAAGCTTTTTGGCAAACACTCCATGGATTTCACCGAATGATACAATCTGGTTATTCTCCGTTAGATTGTTTTCGATTTTATGAATAGCCATAATCGCTTCTGGCGCAACGTTCATTTCTTTCCCTACTTCTTCGTAGATAGTTTGGTATTTTCTCGGTACTTGCCAATCATTGGGAAGATCAGGTTCAAAATATACCGCTTTTCCTGTAAATGGATTCGACACTCCCAGTCGGTGTACTTTATCCCAAAATATGTGTCCAGCTCGATCATTATCCACACAAATCTCGATCGATTCTGGAAATTCCTCTTTCGGCGCTAATTCCGTTACCGCTTCTCTAACATAGTGTCCCACTACTGCATCCTTCAGTCCGTCCATAGAAATAAGCCACGTGTCTTTGACTGTCTCACGATTTAAAGCAGCGTAACTCAATAAATCAATGGGACTCTCAAAAAATTTTAAATTTTTAGGAGAGCCAAGAAGAACATTAAATCCGTGATTAGGAGTAGGATTGATATCTATATGTTTGTACGTTCCCCGATCACCAAAACGTTCGTAATCAATAATCGTTCCTTGATAAGTTGCTCCTAATACTTGGTCTGTATGTCGGTCTTTCCAAGGAAAAACAATCGCATAGTCTAATCGATCGTCATGCACAATATAGTTTTTTCGTTCACTTCGTGGCTTCATTTCCAAGATCAACCCTTGTTGATCTCCATATTCAATCAACCATTCAGGAAATTTTCGTTGTTCTTTTAAGTAAGTTCGTCCTTTTTCTGTGAGTGGTTGATAATCCATTGGGTGGTGCTTGTACTCTTGTGTTTCAAAATGAAGATTTTCCACCCGTTCTACCTTGCTTTCGTCCTTTAAAATATAATCTAGCGCCGCTTTAAAACGTTGCTTTGGGTTTTGAATAGAATCGTCAATAAAAAACAATTGAGTCAATTCAATAATATCCCCACCAATTCCTTGACTGTTCCAATAAAATCGCTGTTTTCTTCGATCGAAAACAAAAGAATCATGGTCTTCTAAACGATAGTCTCGTCCTTTATTGACTACAGCCATTCCATTGTTTCGAGCAAAATCCACAATATCTATTTGCTTACATCGATCAATAAGACTCATTTTTTTCTCTGTCATTTTCAAACCTCCCAAAAGAAAAAAGACTATCCGTTTTTCAGATAGTCTTTTTTACTTGTTTTATACGCGTTCTTTTTGTGACAATTGTTGTTCATAATAGATTTCATTTTTTCGTTTGGCCACTTCTGACACTGTTTCAAGTGAAAATCGGAATGGATTTCCTAGCGCAAATTCTTCTGAAGGTAACGCCGTTTGAATCTCTTTTCCATAACTTTTTCCTTTTAAAATCACTTGATTATGCTGCGGATCTTCAATAAACGCCGCATCCTTCAAATGTAACGTTCGGCCCGTGTCTTCTTCCAGGACTTTCCCGTCTTTCTTGTCGATCCAAAGTGAGCCAACGGGCACAATATTCTTTTGTTCTGCCGTTTCTACAGTATTTTTATACTCCTGCTTCACTTCTGCTGGCTGGATCTCTGGTTCTCTTTCTCTGTATTGATTGATTTCATTAGAAATGGTTTGAATGAATTCATTTGCGACACGACTGACATCATTCATGATTTTCCCACGTTCCGCGGCTTCCTTATCATCCAAAGTTTGACCATTCTTCGTCCATGTGGCTATATAAGGAATAGCTTTCTCCGAGGTGTCCATCCCAAAATGCTTGCACACAATATAGGAGGTCATTTCTGCCTGTAGTTCTTTTGTTGCAGTATCTAATTCTGAAAATTTGTGCATTCTAGCATGGGCTAATTCGTGAATACTTGTGGCTAAATGCTGCGTAGGAGTATTTCGAGTATTCATGACGATTTCTTCTTCGCCAGTAAATTCGTTACGAACGTACGCCCCACGTGCTTGTCCTAATTCTCTTTGATAGACTTCACTTTCTGTCATATCTCGAATTTGAATTCCAATGTTTTTGGCTACCGCTTGAATCCCAACTTGAAGTTCTGTCTGCCCTGTTTGATCCAATTGAAAATCAAAGACGCGGTTCGGGAAGATTTTCGGATAGTCTTCAGGCTTCAATTGTGTTTGTGTGATATCAAACACTTTTTCAATCGTGTAGTAAGGTTTTTTGATCACTTCGATTTGACCACTTTCGATTCGTTTTTTATCTTCTGGTGTAGCCTCTGTTTCTCGAACAAAGCCACGTCCTTTCTCATAAAATCCTTTGACCGTTTTTCTGACAAAGATCTTGTTCCCTTGTTCCCCTTTTTTGATATAGATTCCTTCTTTTTTCAACGCGGCACGACCTAAACAAGCCGTTGCGCCTGGAAATTGTTCCTCGATCAATAATTGATTTCTAAAGGATCGTTCTGGAAAACGCGACATAAAGTTCAGAAGTTCTTTGACGTCTTCAGGTGAATGAGTATGCTTTTTCACCGCATCAAGCGCCTGTTGGGAAAGTGATTTGACTTCTTGCTTAATCTCTTCTGCCGTTCGTTTTTGATAACCCTTTTGTTTTGTTTTTGTCTCTTTAATCTCATTTTGTACTTTTGAAATAGGTTCATTTTTGACTGTTTGTTTTTGTTCCTTCTCAGGTACTTGTTCGCACAATCTAGCTAACTCTAAATAGATGGGGTGATTACTATTGACGCCATCCCCTAGATCCATTCGTATCTGATCGACTACTTCTCCATTCTTCACTTCTTCAAAATAGAATTTATAATAGCCTGCTTCTGCGGCGTATTGGTTATCCAGTGTTTTGAGTTGATCGATCAATTCTAGTGTTACGATCTCCCCACCATAACTTTTCAACCCTTTTGCTGGATCATTTTCGTTGAATTCTACTCGATAGAAATGATCGGTTTCTTTCTCCTTCAGAGAATCAGTTGGCGCAGCCTCTTCAAGTAATTCACGAACAGCTGCTTTTTCCTCTTCCGACGTGGCTTGGTATTTTTTAGATTCCTCAAATCCCCCGTTTTCATTGAGTTCTAAAGCGACTTTTCGATAGCCTTTCAGAAAATAGATAGTTGGATTCTTTTTCCATTGCGTCACTCGTCCGCTGTCAATGATCGCTTGTACTTCAGGAAGAATATTTTCTTTTCCTTTCTCTGATTTTTCTTTCAGCTGTTCTAATGTTTCCAATTTTCGTTGGTATTTTCGGATCGTGGCAGCTGAAAAAGTCGATTCATCTTTTTCAAAGCGTTCGATTTCTTCTTTGATTCTTGGAATATTTTCGATCGTCATATCCAGGCCACCGTACTTGTTATAACCCATTTCCTTTAGCTCTTCTTGTCTTTCAAGTTTTTCTACCTGTTTTTCTTGTTGCTTGATCTCTTCTCTCAGACTTTGGACTTTATTTTCGATTCGTTCTTGTTGCCTAAACCAAGAATGCCCGTTTCTCTTATCGTTCATTGGTTGACCGTGGGTCTTTCTTTGGTGTTCAAACATCTTTTCGATTTGTTCGTTTAATTCATTTTGCAATCGTACTAATTTTCTTTTGGATTTTCCCAAACGACTATTGTCTAGTGGTTCTTTTTCTTCTGCCATGTCCGTTTCCTCCTAAACAAATGGATAATCTTCTGCCGCATCGACGAACGTCTTCGTAGTCAGATTTAACGTTAAAATATCGCCACTTTGATACGCTTTTGCCGCTTTGTCTGTGACGACAAAAGCTCTGCCCGTTTGAATTTCTGTCACAAAAACGAGATTGTCTCTGCTTTTTTCCACAACAACTCCAATCGTTGAATGAACCATTTCTGCTTCCTCCCTTCTCTTTCTTTTGATATAATGTAATCGGAAATCGCACCACTCAATGAATTGGCGGAAAACAATTCATTGAAAAAAAGAGTCCTGGACAAATTATGTTCAGGACTCTTTTACTTCTTTTATTCACTTAACAACTAACATTCTGTGAGTGAAATAGACTCTTCAATGCTTTTACACGGGAAGTTATTGATCCCCTCTTCATTCATTTCCCAAGTAGTATAATAAGGCGCTAACTTGCCCTCATATTCTTGAATGATAAAATATTTTTCACCCTTCACATGATTACAACAATACACACCAGTAGCTGGGTACTCAACGACTAAAAATTGATTTGGATCAAACTGTTCGTTTCTCAACATTTCGCTTATCTGAAACAAATGCTCTTTTTCTAAACAATCAGGAAGTTGTTCGATTCGTTCTTCTTTTAGTGATCCTTCTATGACTTTCCATTGATCTAAATATTGTTTCATTTCTCTTCCTCCTATTGTCTTTCTTGTTCCATTTGGATTCTTCGCTGTTGCTCTTCATATGCTTTACTTGCGTGGTATTTTTCTTCATGTGCATTAATTGTTCGATTTAATTGACGCAAGCTTCGCTGCGTGACAACTCTTTGTTGGAATTGTTTCCTACGCTTCACGAATTCTTGGTAACTATACTTGTATTCATTTGTTGGCAACTGTTTGAGTGTTCGAAAGGATCGTTCATTGTAAATAGATTGCATCTGATTGACACTTTCTATTAATGGTTTTATTTGACTATCCTGTCTCTTCAGTTCTGTTAAAATCGCATTTCCTGTGCGCTTTTTCAAATCAAAGAGAGCGTTTTTCTCTGCATCCTTTGACTCTCTTTTGCTTTCTCCATAAAGACTTTTGGCTTCTCTTTTTAACGCTTTTGAAATCTGTATATATTCTTGATATTCAGGTTCTTTTGTTAAAACATATTTGGTTAGTTCATCGAGCTTTTCTCTTGTATATGGTGAAAGTTTAGTTCGATTTTCATTTCCATAATTCCATTCTGAACGTTTGTCGGGTAAGGTTTTATATACTTCAGTTAATAAGTTCATGGCGTGTCGATCGTAACGTGCTGGTTCTTTTACTACTTTTGTTAAGGTGTTACGCAAATCACTTTTTCGTGTCAATAAATTTCGTTTCTCCATACCGATCATTCGATTCTTTTCATAAGAGAAACGTTCTAACTCATGTACATAATTGGTTTTCATTGCATCTAATGTTGCTTGTCTTCTCTTCCCCTTCGGTACGATATAACTCACACCATTTTCAATCTCAATATACGGTTTACGCGTATTTTCTTTTTCAACAACTGCAAAATGAATATGGATATGCTTAGTGTTACGGTGAATCGTTGCCATCCAGTAACCTGTTTCATTCAATTGTTCTTTCTCGAATAATGTCTCCATCATTTTTCTTCCAGCTGCTTTCAAACCTTCTTCATCTAAGGTATCTGTTTTGGGATCGTACAAGCCCATTTTTTCAAGATACGAATTGTCGTGAGAGACAACATCTTGATAAATGATTGAGCCTTTTTGTTGCCCTTTTTGGAAGATTTGCTTGATCTCCTTCAGATCACTTCCTTTTACTTCGTCTGAAGATATAGAAAAAACTCCAGGAAGATTTCCTGAAGCTTTTTTATGGGGTTCTGTTTGATATTTTTTCATTGCTTGATTCAACCGTTGGTATTCTTTTTGTTCACTTTGCGTCAGTTCTTTCTTTTGTTCTAACGCATAGTGACGGGTCATATAAGAAAGATATTTGGTAAAATCTTGTTCCTCTAACTTGTCAAAATTGATTCCATGTTCCATCAACGATTGCGCTTCATTCGACGTTTCGCTGAATTCTTTATCCGTCTTACTCTCCGAAAAAGTTTCTCCTTCAGGAATATAGAAATCATTCAATGCACTTTTTATTCGTTGCAATTCTTGTTCTTCTTCTGGCGTACGTCGTTCCATTTCTTCCAATGCTTTTTCTCTTGTCATATAATCAATGTACGTTGAAAAAGATTTTTTATTGGGCAAGGTAAATTGACAAGTGAGAATAACTGCAGGTGATTGAGTCATTATTATTCTCCTTCATTTCTATCTTTTTAAAAACTGTGTTGGATCAAATGGATCTACTCTGGCATGAACAGATTCATTGATTGGTTTCTTGATCTTAGGAGAATATTTCTTCGTTTGATTTGTTTTTATTTTCCCTTCTACACGTTCTTTTGCTTCTTGATAAACAGTTGAATTTGTACCAATTAGTATTCCTGCATCTTTCAAATGAATATCTGCAAATTCTGCTATAATTTCAGTCATAGTAGATATTTCTTTGCTCATACTATTTAGTTTTGCTTGATTTGCATTTACTTTTTTCTCCATTTCTGGATCATAATTCATACATAAAAAGCGAACAGCTTCACTATAGTTTTTAACCTCTGCATGAGTAGAAATAATTTCATCCAATACATCGATATGTGTTTGGTGAAAGTAAATGTGTTTATCTATAACCTTTGCCATATCAAAGTTCACTTCCTCTATTTTGTTCAATCAAAATTTCTAAAATACGATTATTTTGCCTAACATACTCTTCTAATGTCTTTGTGTTGTAGCTTTGAATTTCTGAAAACTTTTCTAATAACTGGTCAAACTTTTCTTGTTTATATTCCATCAAAGGACGATCAAAATCATTTTCTATCAGTAATTTTAAATAGTCATTACGACTCCATTTATTTCCCGTACGGTTACTTAGTTCGTCACATCTTCTATCAATTTCTCTTACGATTTTCTCATCTACATTTCTTACTCTTACTTCCATATTAATTTCCCCCGTTTTAAAAGGATAGCGAAAAGGAGCCTATCCTTTTCGCTATCCTGCTTCTATCCTTTTACTATCCTTTACTATCCTTTTGCTATCCTATTTTTACTTATTTTGTTCCCACAATTAATTTAGAGAAACGTAATAGGCACAGACTATTGGAACACTTTTTTTAAAAGTGTTCCCACGTTTCCTTATGCTCTTTAAAAATTAAGGTTATTTGTGTATTTAGACAATAAAAAATCCTTCTAACTTTGTCGATTAGAAGGAAATATTTTGTCATATGAAAAATGAATTTAAGAAAAAGTGTATGCTATAATTGATACGCTGTCTTCCTGTTTGGTTGAAATCTTCAGCCAGAAAGGAGGAGTGTTAAATGTTTTATGTGCTTGATGTTTGTGTTAGAATCGTGGTTAATGTTTTCTCCCATCTCATTAACAAATGGTTAGATTCTAAACATGATAAAGACAGCTAGCCTGTTCATTATTCGGTTAATAGTGAATAAAGAAAAGAGCCTTACGCAGCTGCAACTGCTAGGGCTCTTTTTGAGTGTTAAATGTTTTATGTGTTTGCATCATCAGTATAGCATACACTTTTTTCACAGACAACTTTCTACATTTTTTCTTTTTTCAATCAAAATAAACTGATGTCTTATATAAACTTTTATTTGTACGGAATAGCCCTAACAACCTTTTTGATCTCATCAAGTTCTTGTTTATCTGGCAATGAATCGTATTTTCCATAGCACTGTACCACTTCATAATTGCCATACTTTCTTTTCTCTATTTCAACTGTATAACGATGCTTCTGCCGTTCATATTTCCAAATAGTTGAACCACCTCTTTGTATTTTTTCTAAGTAATTATATACACAATGGTGCATAGTTGATCCTTCCATAAAGAGTTCTTTATTTGTTTTAATCAAATTAAAGTGAGGATGATTTTGTAAATGTTTGACGAGCAATCTGTATTTACCATGTTGTTTCAATTTGAATGTCTTTAATCTTTTAGCTTGTTTCAAATTATATTCTTCAACAATTTGATTATGCTGTCTTAATAATCCTCGTTCTGTTTTAAAATTAAATTCTAATTTCTGATTTAAATAAAAACTCATGTCCATTAAATCAGATAGAATAATCGTTGCAAAACTTGGTAAAATACACATTTGAACATAGCTAATTAATAATACTTTTACAAATTCACGGCTGTTCTTCTTTACAAATCTAAATACTTCTGAGGGAAAAACATCATTGTTTTTTTGTTCCATCGCAGCCTCTATTTTTCTAAACTGTTTGCTTGTTACCCTTGTTCTTATCTTCATCAACGAATACGTATAACGTAAAGGATATTTATTTACTTTTTTAGTAAATCTTTTTGTTGGGTACTTCTTACACAATAACTCATATTTATTTTTTGCTTTTATAATTTCAACCCAAGTGAAAGGTAATGAATCTTTTTCTTTCATCATTTCTTTAATAAACGGATTGATTTTTTGAAAAATAGATTCACATGAACCATCCATGAATGTGAGGGGTCTCTCGTAGGATAATGTAATTTGTTTCTTCCCTCTTCGTTCTAGAATGGTTAATCCATTTGGTTCATCTTGTAAAAACAAATGTTGAAAATCATTATATCGGATATAAAATGGTCGTGACTCAAAATAAATAGAACGACCAATACTTTCAAATTTTAACTGAGTAAATTTGAGACTATCGTATTCTTCACCAGCACATATTAAAACTCCCTGATCATCTTCAATCAGTCGGCGGTTTCTTTGATAGGTGACTCTTACTAAATATTCTAAGTTTGTTGTTCCGTCAAATTTTATTTCTGAAATAGTTTCTTTATTTTTACTGATATAATTTTTGAATCGTCTTAAATGGGAAATGATTTTTGATTCTTTGGGATCAATGATTCTTCCTTCACGACAAATAAATGTCAAATAGTCGTATTCTTGTTCTATTTGGAATAATCCCATCAATTCATCATTATCTTCAATTGAAAATTGTTGAAAATGATGACTGATATCTTCAAATAAATGGTTCAAATTGATCGGATTCATTGAAGCTCATCTTCTTCCATAGAAAGCTTTTTAGATACTTCTAAAGCATCACTTTTCCAGCCAATGTATGGTTTGTTTTGTGGAATATTTTTTCCATCTAACGACAATTTTCCAAAGCCATATCTTAGACTTGCTTCGACTTCATAAAAATTGAAGACCTCTTTTCTTCGGTCAATTACTTTCCTCTCCTGGCTATCTTTTAATGTAGTTCTGATGCCCTTAACGGTAGCTTCATGGATACTCGTGTGAACAATATCTGTATTGATCAATTCGTCATATCTTCCAAAATCAACATAGTACTCATAACCAAGAAGTGTCGGAATCAGGTCAATCTCAATTTCTTTTTCAATTGAACGTTTAATAAGTTTCGTGGATACATACCCTACCAAAAAGAGAACAATACCCACTAGAAACAAATACATATGTCCATTTACAAAGTGAACAAATGTCATTAAAAAATTCTTCACTCCTTTTGTTGTTCTTCCAGCTTGTTCAATTTGTTTTATTAAAGTCGCTAGAATTGCATTTACAATAATCAAATCGAGTAGACTTTTGAAAAGTCGTCCTGCTGTTAATTTTTGCCTGGTAAATTGCATGGCTATTTGAGTGAAAATAGTAAATAGCATGACAAAAATCAACGTCATTAGCACTGTAAAAATGTCTGATGCTGCAATCCTATTGGGATCATTTAATAAGTAATAAGCCGTTCCAAATACTACAATCGAGTAAATGATTAAATCAAGTATAAAACGAGCCAAATAGCTACAAAGTTTACCTAATGGCCATAATTGTAGAATCCAAAATTCTTTTCGCTTGCTATTTCTTTTCAGAGGAAGCCAGGTGTGTTCAACCCAGTCGTCCGATTTCATTTCGATTTCTTCCCTAAACTCTTTCCTCTTATCTTGCCAATGAGAAGGCATGAATTCGCGGATTTCTAAACATAAAAAGATCAACATAATAAACGACAGTAGACTCATGAACCAATTAAATGATAAATCTTCATTGGTAAACCAAAGAAAAATTGTACCGACGATAACAGCTAAACCAAATAAAAAAGCAGCTATACCTAAGGTGATATAGCTGATCCATAAACATTTTTCATATACTTTTTTCACATAAAATCCTCCTGTGTTTTTATTTGCTATCAGCTGTAAAGTATTTTTTAGCAGCTATATATAGAGCTTCAAATGATCTGAATTTTAAGGTATCTAAACTCTTTCTACCATTCTTCAACTCAGATATTGTTGTGTTAGATAAATTTACTTCTTGACATATTTCTTTAGCTTTTACAACTTTGAGATAGGCTTTAATCAATACTTTCTGCTCAGTGAAAGTATCTTTGCCGACCAAGTTCGCTCGCTTCATTTCTTTTACTCCACCTATTCTTCTAAATATTTTCTTTTGTCATACGATCAATTTTTTCTTGAAGTTTTTGAATGATCTCTTCTTGATCTTTCATTTGCGTTTTCGATGTTTCAATTTCTTGCTGGTAACTATTAATCTTATTTTCAGTATTTTCCTGATCTTCTGCGACTTGATAAGACAATTGATCTTTTAGTTTCTTCACTAATTCTTCATTCAAATCAATGGTTGCTTGGAAGGATTCAATCTGTTTTTGTGCTGCTTTTTGTTCTTTTTTGTATCCTTTCACTTTGTAATTGATCGCATGTTGTTCATAATCTTCATCTTTCACTTGATCTTTAACCTTATCTTCGTGAACGTAATAAATCAGATCTTGTGGTTCTTGCATATCCACTTTTGGATCAATTTTTTCAGGAATAATGGTTAAACGCATGGCAATATATTCTTCTGGTACATGAGATAGCTTCACTGCAAAATAATCATCAGAAACTTTGATCACTTTGGCTTTTATTGCTTGATAATCCCCTTTAGCTGTCTTTACTTCTACGCGATAATTAAGATTAGCCAGTTCTTTTAATAAGCTTTGATCTTCATCGTCGATTGCAAATTCAAAAACTAATTGCTGGTTCGCTCCTTTTTCTTTTGAAACCATCGTCAGTTCCTTCGTGTTTAAAAATGCGTTCGTGCTTACCTCATCTGGTATGTCTACCTTCTTATGCGTATAAATCGGACTAGCAAGAATCAAAAAGCCGAGAATCATAAAGATCCCCAGCCATCTAAGATAACTTTTTCGTTTTTTAAAACGTTGTCTTGCTCCTTTTTTCTTACTCATTTTCTTCCTCCTAACGAGTGAAATAACTAAAGTCTGTGACTTTCCATTGACCATCTACTTGTTTTTCAGTGACAGTTAATCCACCTTTTATTTTTTGCGGTTTGACATCTTTGAATTGAGGATTACCGATTGTATAATCAACAAATACGACAAAATTTTGTTCCTCTTTTACACTGCTTGTTTGAGCGTAAGTTTGCACGTCACCTAATGTAAAGGAGTAACTTCCGTAATCATCATGTTGGTGATCATCGTCTGCAGGACTTAATTTGTCGATCACTTCTTGGGTTGCGACATCTTTTAGTTTTTCCGTTAATTCATTTCTGCTTAATGATTTATCAATGGCCAATTGACCGAACTCTTCTGCCGTCTTTCTTTGTGCTTCAGTTACTTCCTCTTTTGCTTTTGTGCCATCTTGTTGCTTCAACTGATCGATTTCTTGGTTTTTCTCATTGATGATTTGATTTAACTTGTCGATCTTCGCCTGTGCCTCAGAGGAATTTTTTTTGAGCTTCTCAGACGCGTTTTTAGCCACTTCTTCAATTTTAAAGGTATTTGTCTCTTGTTCTTCTTTCAGCTGCCAAAACAACGCGATATTGCCGATTAAACTAACGCTAATTGCAGCTGTTAAGACAATTTTTAAGGTTTTGTTTTCCATATTTTTTCTCCTAATTTATTTTTTGCTGCTATTCAAAAATGGTAATGGATCGATCCATGTACCATCATCTGTGAATGCGTGTCCTTGTGCTTGACGCCAATCCATTCGAGTGAAACCTAAATGCAAGTGTGCTGTATCTCGTATACCGATTACTTGACCAACTTTCACTTGATCTCCAACCTTCACACGAGAATTTCCTGTACTATTCGCAAATTCTTGATACACCATATTCAAACCGTCGTAATTAATCACGATCACACATGCACCTAAACCTGAAATACCAGGATTGCCAACGTATACGACTTTTCCTCCATGCACCGCATGAATTTCACTTCCTGGATGATCGACTGAACCAAAATCTAAGCCGTCATGGAAACCATTTGGTCGGAACTCTCCCCCTGGATTCGTTCCAAATAATTGACCACCACTAAAGGAACTTTTATCTAAACTGCTGCCAGGGAAAGGATTCGTCCATTCACCAGTAATTGTGCCATTGTTATTGCCACCTTCACCCCAATGTTTGATGGCGAATTCATCATATTCGGTTAATTTATTAGAAGTGATAATTGACATACACCCTGTATAATACGCACTATCTTCAGTAATTCCTGCAGCGGCATAACCACCTCGTCCTAAAATCAATAAGCTTGCGCCAGGGCTTTTATTTCCTACACAAGCATTGAAATTGGACTGTGTGGCAACCATAAAGCCATAAAAGGAGAACGTGGCTTTAGAATTAGGAAACTTCATATACCAGCCCCCTTCACTGCCACCAATTCCTCTTGGAGTTCCTTTAGGAAATAGACAACCATCGAACCACGTAAGCCCAAAATAATTGAGATCATTTCTTGCGGACGCCGATGTACCAAATGCTGATTCGTAACCGTATTGCGAAAGGATCACACTTGGTAATAATTTATATTTCACTGCTACTCCTACCGCATATTGCGCAATTTCATATGAAAATGGGCCTCTCCCTTTGATTTCTTTATAAATCGGTAAGCCTTCCGAATATTCTCCTGTAAAAGCTTCGCCGCCACTGCTTGAATCTGAATCCGAATTATCAATCGAACCCGCCGCAAGTATTAGAAAAAGGGTCACGAACACAGTAATCAAAATAGTAATCAAACCTGCAGAAGTACCAAACAACCACAAAAATAAGCGTCGCTTTGCACGACGCTTAACATACTGCTTGATTAAACTTTCATTTTGGTTTTCCATTATTTTCCTCCATCAAACAAATTTAATTGACGTTTGTTCGGACTAAAATGAACACGAATGGTTTCTTTTGAGCCAAAATTGATCACAGCGTCTCCTTGATTTTGTTGAGGAATGGATTCTAATTCTGAGTTCGTCATTGATTTACCAACTAATCCTTCTATATGACGTAAAATAGATTCATCCATACGCATAAAGATCTTCGTAGAAGAAAATTCAAAGACTTTCTTCAGTTTCGAGAAGTTATCAGAAGACATATTTTCTGGCACCATTTCTTGTGGGGATTGTGTAGCTAAAACAGTCATTGCTTCTACTTTACGCATTTCTCGTTGAAAGTTTGTGACATAATTTACCGTTTCAATAAAATCTGGATTAATCGCATTATGACACTCATCAATCATCGCCAAGAAGCGTTTGAAGTCTTGTTCTTCCATTTGTTTTTCTTTAATTAAGCGTCGTTGTCTTCGCCCTTGAATCAATGCCTGATTCCAAATCAACGTCATCGCCATGTACATTTGACATTGTTGTACCCCTCGATCTAAGCCTGTAATAGAGTCAATGTCAAAAAAGACCAACTGTTGTTGGTCAAGGTGTCGAATCGTACTATGACCATCAAAAATCATGCCATACGTCTCACATAAGGATTCTACGATGGATTCCATTTCTTCTTTTCGATTCTTTTTCTCTTGGGAAGCACCTGGTAATTCCAGTTGTCCTAAAAAGTCTAAAAATTCTTTGAACGTCGGATAAGCTTCTGGATCTTTCCCTGTGACTTGCGTCTCAGTATTTGAACGCGAATTTGAGGAAGTAAATCCGCGTGGTACTGTTCCATACTCTTCATAAAAACGATTTAAATAGGTCTTAAATTCTGCTTTCATCGTTCCTTTTAGCTGAGGACTCACTAGCTGTACCTGATAAACCACTTTGTCTAAGTGCGTTTGATAGGACGCTGCTTCATTGATCTTCAAATCTTTGACTGATACATCGTCATATAAACTGGATGCTTCATCATACGTTCGTGTGGCAAATATCTCTAAAGGATTGATCATTCCGTCAGATCCGTCTAAACGCACCATAATACCGTTATATTCCTTTAAGAAAGGAATAAAGTCTTTTCCCTTTTCAAAGCCCCAAATAAAGTCTCCTGCAGCTAAATGGGCTTCCGCGATCATTTTAAGAACGGTTGATTTACCAGCTCCCATCATTCCTAGAAGCAAGGTATTAGTAGACAACCGTACACTATTTTTATACGTCGCATTCCAGACAAATGGGCCGCCTGTCATGGTTTCCCCATATTGTGTACCTCCTGGATCTTTTAGCGTTTGGTGGTGGAACGGGAAACCTCCGCCAATGTTTAACGATGGTAATGATTGCCCTTTGATATTTCCGAACCATTCAGCTTGTTCATCGAACATGGTAAACATCGATTGCCAATCTCGTTTGGTTTTATGCAGATAGGTCACTGCACGATAATCCATCCCTTTTAAATTTTCAATCAGTTCCTGCGCTCTTTCATCTACTTCTTGAATCGTGTTTCCATAAACATGTACTCTCACTTTGACTTGCTTAGAAATTTCCCCATTAGAAGTCAATTTACGGGCATATTCCGCTAGTTCCAGGTATTCTTCTGCGCTTTTATTTCGGTCAGTCGCTTTTCGTTCGTTATCTGATCGATCATTTAATTCATCTAATGCGCGATTGATTTGATCAATCACTTTTTGCTTTTCATCTGTGCTAACATCTAGTGTGGCCACTGTATGAGGATTGTTCATGAGATTGGCCAACCAAAAAAGCGTTGGATTTTTTGTGTAGTGATAAACTGTCACACATCGTGAATAACCATTTCCATAGGTCACATACTCTTCATCGAAATTTAATCCACCTTGTGGCATCACTTGTTTTAAAAAATCTAAATCATACCCTTTGGATTTTAAAATTTCTATTTCCCGATTTCCTAGTTGCTTTAATGGATCAAGTACTTTTTGATCATTTTGTGGTGAAAAAGCTGTTTTAATCGCTTCTAACATGTACAATCACCTCTTCTTTTTTGATTCTCTACTTGGTTAAAAGAGTGCCCTTTTCCCAACTTACCCAGGCTTAACGTGTGAGGAAATTTTCTAGTGGTCTCTTCTTTCGGAACATCTTTTTCTAACCATATCAACGGATATTTCATTCTCTCTTCTCCATTCCTACTCATCATTCATATTGTTCATTAGATAAAGGATAGTATCTTTCAATTTTATATTCTTGGAATTCTCCATAATATATATCTACATATGCCTTCAGTCCTAACCAAAGACATTCTAGTAAAATCAAGATATTTTCAATCATTCCCTCAGACAACATTTCTTTTCCTTTATACCAAGGGTAAAAAATAATTCTCCGCTCTTCTGGTTGAATATTCAGTCCTAAAATATAGGTATTTGCGTATTCAAAATAGACCTTTCTTTTGTACGATGGTTCATTATTAGGAATTTCATAGTAGATTAGATTTTGCAAAAATAGCATTTTTTCCAGCGCTATTTTAGAGGTGTTAATATCTATTTGATCTGCAATCCTATTAAAATAAGCTGGACGTTTGTCTACGTAACCGATTGGTTTCAGATTTTTAATAATGTGAACGACTTTTAAATAAAGAGTCCTATCTTCCGTAGGGAGTTCGGTTGACATATAACATTTAGAATAGTATTCGCAAATATCTTTAGCTTGTTGTACTGTAACATTTACACCAATGTCAGATAATACTTTTTGTATTCGTTTATAATCTTGAATCATAGATTTAATCCCTCTTTAAATATTCTATTCGTCATTCATGTTATTCATTCGATAAAGAATCTTGATCAATTCTTTTTTGTAGAGTGGTTTTAACCCTAAAATGCCACTAGATCGCATTAACTGACGGTTTCTGGTTTGTAAATCCTTGATTGTCTTTCCTTCAATGACGAAAAAGAAGCTTAAGTCAGGACGTTCTTGTTCTGCTCGTTTCAATTCCTGGATTTCCTCTACTAATTTCTTTTCATATTTTCTTAATCGCTGTAGATTTCTTCCTAAGGATTGTTCCATACGATTCTTATCTAATAACTGCCGCTTTTGCACGATTTGTTCCGTTAGATCCGTCTCTGTGGTCAAACTAACTAACTTAATTGTTGGCACATACGTACGCATGACGGTGGTCAACTGATTCATTCGTTCTAGTTTCTCTTGTTCGTTTAATCCTTCCACGTCTGTAGAAACTACACGATAATAGCGTTGAAAATGATCTTCTTTAGTAACTAAGACTCCCTCTTCTGTACAGGATTTATAAGGAAATAAATCCAAGATCGATCGTTCTTCTGGTTTTCCAAACTGCAAAATGGATTTCTTATCAACTGAATTTTGTCCTTTGACTCGCATTTATTCATCCTCCTTATACGTACCATGATAATTTCTGTTGGGATCTAAGGCATGATAATGATTTTTATCCGTAAAAAAAATAGACTCGATAATCGCAAAAATCTGCCTTTGACCTGGATTATTATAGGAACGCCAAACAATCACTAAGCCTATCGCAAGCCATAATCCATAATTCAGAAGGGCAAAAAATAGTGGTAAATGGACAAGATTATTGACCATTTTTGCCCAAAAAAAGCAACCACCAAGTGTTAATAGATCGATAAAGAAAAATGCGAAAAACTTCCATTCTCCACTAAATCTTGGTGGATTTTTCATATGAATATATTTATCCATAATATAACCATACCCCTTATATTCTTTATTTTTAGAAACAAAAAACACTGTGATTTCTCACAGCGTTTTTCTAAATATTACAACTCTAATTCATTTCCTAAATCACGAGAACGATTTTTTCCTCGTCGTAATTGATAATTCAATTGACGATTTTCTTCTTTTAATTCAACAATTTTCTGTTCCAGATTTCTTTTCTTTTGAATTAAATCATAATTTTGTGCACGTAATTCTTCATTTTCCAAATGAACTCGTTGCATTTCATCGTTTAATCGATTTAAATTCTCCAATGATTCTTGTATCGTTTCTTGCCTAAAATTAAGTGAGCCAAGTTGACGATCTTTTTGTTGTCTTTGCTCTTTCAATTCTGACGATATTTGCTCAACAGAATGAAATAACTCCGTTAATTTTACTGTGAATGTGGGCATAGCATCTTTCAAATAAGTGAATCCTTCCGAAAGATGTCCAATAATACTTTGAGCATGTTCTTCTTGTTTTTTTAAAATAGACTGATGATCTTTTTGTAAACTCCCCGTATCTTTAAATCCTTTTATAGTCGCCGCAAAAATCGTTAGGATTGCTCCTAATGCAGTTATAAACGTAGCCATAAAAATATCCTCCACAATTTTCTCCTTTCCATTTTAACATAACTTGTTTTATGAAGAAAAAAAGCCCTTAAAGAGGCCTTTTATTGCTTGATATTCTTCAATAGTTGTTCTTTCAATTCATTGTTCCTGTTTTTAGTTTCTCTTGTCACATTTATTTTTGTTGGTGCAGTAAATGCCACATTTGCTGGCTTGTAACCCGTGTGAACTTTTTGAATAGGCTGTGGTGCAGCTTCCCCTGAAACGATATTTTGAACGGAAAGATTTGCTGCCTCAGTGCTATCAGATAAATTGTAAGAAACAGTTGTCAGATTTCCATTTTCAGGCAAACGACTTGGTTTCATTTGAACAGTACCTGCAGTTGATTGGTGAACAAAGCTTTGGTCATTCTCCTTGAATTGATTCAAACGACTATCTTTCATTGGTAAATTTTGTGTCTTAGGCAAACCAATTTTCGTTGATTTTTCAGTTCCAACTTCGATTCCATTATCATTTGGCAGATCGATGGAATCCTCATCCGTTTGTACTTCTTGATTTCGTTTTGGTAAATCTGAAATACGCTTTTCATTTTCAGAATTAATGTTAGATTTATAACGATATTGTTCTGGATCTGTTTTTGGTAATTGACCATTTTGTTCTTCTGAATTTTCGTTAGAATGTAACTCATCTTGGTGATCTTTGGCTGAAGGAATCGCTGCACCTTCTTGATTTTCTTTTTCGGTTGTTGTATTAGCTTTTACTGCTGCATTGACTTGTCCTTCACCATACGCATCTTTTAGTCCTTCTTTGACTTCTGAAGCTTTTTCTTTTTGTTTTTCTAGTGCTTCGGATGGATTCTTCACAGCTTCAGCCAATTCTTTATCTCTCGTGCCGTCTAATTTCTCTTCTAAGGTGTCTTTGGCTTTTTCTGTAAGATCTTCAGCTGTTCCTTTTAACCCACGTTCATTGACGTAACCAAGACCTTCTGCGGCTTTAGAAACACCATTTTTCGCTTTCCCGAACATTTCGGAAACTGTTTTCTTACTATTAGGTACAGTTGTAGCTTTATCGTCTGATTGTTCTTCCCCGTTATCAGGGGTAACATCTTTTCGATTGCCAAATCCATTTTTACGAATATCATTTAAATTGCTTAAACCACTCTTACCAGCACTTGCAAGGTTTTTAGCACCACTACCCACATTTTTCGCAATATTTCCTAAGGCAAACATGCTAAGAAGAGAATTGCTGCCGTTTTTCAGACTCGTATCAACACCGAAAATTTTCGTAACTGATTGAGAGCCTTTGAATAGCGCAATGGTTAATACAATCAAAGCAATAACATACAAGAATCCATTGATCTTTCCTGCCCCATGCAAATCACCAATACCTGAAAGCATTAAGGTATAGATTCGTAATTCTAAAATCGTAAATGCCAATAACAGGAAGGATTGAGAAATATCTTCGATAGCACTTTTCATCCGTTGACCTGTCTCAAAGTCCGTTGACGCGGCAATCACTAAATAGAATTTTTTAAATACCAGCTCAATAATGCAAGTAACGATCGTAAATAGGATAAATAAATAGGCTACTGCCAAAGAAGATTCACCAGCTAAAATAATACCTGGTTTACTACTGTATCGACGATACCCTGAAGTATAGACATATTTTGCTAAACCTTCATCACTAATTTGAACAGGGATTTCTTTCCCATTATCGTCTAACTCTAGTCGATACTGTAATGCCTTTAACCGATCTTTTTGTACTGTACTAATATCACTTGATTCAGACATTTTCTTAGCTTGATCAGGTGTAATAATCCCATTGATATTCGCTGTTTTGAAATTTTTCGCTGTTAAAGCATTTCTTTTATCTGTTGGTAAGGATTCTACTTTATTCGGGTCAGTCGCTAGTAATGTACTGACATCAATCACATTATTTTGAATAATTTGAAAAGCAGGTGAACCCGTTTTATCTGCTTTATTTGCTGCAGTGACGTCTCCATAAAAGTTTTTACTGATATTTAACCCTTCATCGATTAAAGAACTACCACCAAAAATCAAGATCATGGCCATAAATAAATTAACCAAGATATTTTTGACTTTCGGTGGGTGTTTACTCATAAAAAATTTCAAGCCTAAATAAATTAATGTGACGACACAAAAAAGAGCCAATACCTTACTAATCAAACTTTGAAATAGTTCATTAACACCAGCGGCGTTCAATAAGTCTTTTAAATCAAAGCTTTGATAAATTGTTTTTTCTAATAAAGTATTGAGATTATATAACCCTTTGATCAATCCCCATAAAAAAGTATTACAAATCCAACTGAATACATCTTGATACTGCAGATAATTACCATAATCTTGTAAGACTTTCGTTACGGTTTTGGGATCTGCATCCCCTTCTCCGAATAAACCTGACCACCAGTCGGCTATGCCAGAGAAAATTCCTCCAATGATCATTCTTTCACCGCCTTTTCAGCTTCCAATAACAGCCGTTTCCCAATCATTTCAGAAATTTCTTCATTTTTGATCAACTTTTCAACATATTCTTGAAGACGATCCGTTGCTTGTTCTTCGTAAAATTGAATTAACAATTTTTTAGCCGTCTCATTCTCAAAAGATTGAACAATTTTATAAAACATATTTTCTTCGTTTTTTTCTTCTAATTGATCATGCAGTCCATGATAGAGATTTCTAGCATATTCATCTGGTAGGAAATAATCATAATCAATTTGTAAAGCCTTAAGATCCAAGTCCGCATGTGTACAATGTATGTCTATATCATTGATATCCCACGATGGATTGAAATCTTCAATATATTGATAAGCATAAGGAAGATTCGTTTCCCCATGATTAAAAATAGGATACGGCCGTATTTTATGACCTTTCAAATCTTGTCGTTTTAAAGGAGCGAGTACAATCGTTTCACCTTCTAAAAAAGTAGAAATTCTTTCAGGAGTTAAGATACGATCTGAATCAACATTGCGATTGATATGAGTATTCATACCTAATGAATTGATGGTACTGTTCTCTTGTTCAACCGTCTTATTCCCCACTTTTTTAGAAAATTCTTCGATGGTATTATCATCTGTCGACATAATATAAATATGTGTCTGACAATTTTCTTTGATAATCGCTGCGTTTTGTTCTCCATACTTCGCATAAAGTTGCTGATAAGATTGAATAAACAGATCCCATAACATATTACGACCTGCCGTAACCGTCATGATTCCTTCCATGTTGTCCATCGGTGGCATATTTCCAAATTCATCTAAAATAAAATGAATCCTACGGTGACATTTATCTCCTTTAGTCTTAACACATTGCGTAGATAATTCTTTATACAACTGACTAAGAAAGATGCTAACAATGATATGGTTAGATGGATCATAATCAGGCGTTAACATAAAAATAGCCATTGGTTTATCGGTATAGTGCATCCGAATAGACTCTACTAATAAGTTACTTTTCTTCTCATCTAATGTTAGAACGGCTTCTTTTTCTAGTTCTGGCAAATGAGTTTCTCCTCGTTTTTTTCGATAAACGATTTTTCCCTCTTCGTCTTTCAATACTTTTTGAGAAAACTCATACCAAGCAACATATTGTTTTCCTTGATGATTGTA
This sequence comes from Enterococcus sp. C63, assembly GCF_040887215.1. Lineage (NCBI taxonomy): Bacteria > Bacillati > Bacillota > Bacilli > Lactobacillales > Enterococcaceae > Enterococcus > Enterococcus sp. C63. The sequence continues at coordinate 37,987 of NZ_JBFOFI010000010.1, forward strand.
TTTTAAGCAAACATGATCTCCCTGCTCTAAATGACAATCAAAGTTGATTTCACAAAAACCACGATAGCCAACTTTGACTCGTTCCTCGTGAAATTTCTTTCCCTTATGATAAAATTCCACGACAATGCGTTGATTTAATAGGCTTTCATGTAATTTGAGATCCAAATACTTCGGAAAACCAATGGACTTGTAATCAATGGTCGATTGAGAAGTCATCTTCGCAATTTTCGTTAGGGTAAATGGATTCAATCCTGTAATTGCCGTAGACAAGATATTCCCTTTCGCTTTATCAGATCCAATTTTTGTTGCCCCATATTGTTTTTTTGCTATATTTCCAGGGGGTAACTGATTCATGAACTCATCTAAGGCATTGAGCTGCTTGAATTCATTCTCAGGATCTGGATAATAATTAAAACCGCCAATTTCTGAAAGTAGTTCAACGAGATTATTTGGTGTTAATTTGGAGTAATCCCCTGTTTGATCCGCTTGTTCCAATAACGCAAAAATAAGCGCATTGACAGCTTTCTGCGCATTTTCGTTAAAGTATTTATTGTCTGAAGCATTTGCATCATAATAAATCGTATTCGTAAAAGTATTGGTTAACTGTGTTGCGGTGTCTATGTCTCCTCGCTTCCAGTATTTCACAATGAGTGCCAATGGATTATCACTCATTGATTGCAGTGGATCGGTGATATTAAAGGCATACACATCATACCCTCTAGCTTCTAGTTCATCTTTACTAGCAACATATAATTCTGTTTTTGGATCATTAACAACCATTGAACTTTGTCTTTCTGCACGCGACAAATTGTCAATGGTTGCTAAAACTTCTATCTGGCCTTTCCCTGAGCGGGAAGTACCAACAATACAAGTATTTACTGTATCCGTCTGAATATACCAGTATTTTTTATAATGAGTAATTGGTATTCCGCCATAACCAGGAAAACTTCCCTTTGATTCTGGTATTTGCGGATAAATTTGTTGGATTTCCTTTAACGTTTTTAATCGGTTATCTCCTTTTTGCCCATCTGCTAGCGGACGAAACCACATGTCCATTTTCAATCCCATAAGTACAGCTGGAACAACACAAATCGTAGAAACAACTAAACGTGTGCCTAAACTTGTTGTTGGGGTCAAAGGATTCCAAAAACCAGTTGAATCAAAATGGAATAACTGCGGCATTTCTTGTAACTGAAAAATATTCACTCCTTGTAAACTTCCTGGAATAATCTCAAATCGATGAAATGCTTCTGGTATTCTTGTAACAACATAGTTTAAAGGAAGATAAGCTAAGCCACTATAAAAAATCTTTTGAGAAATACGTTTGTCATGTTTTTCTGGTAGCTCTTCTCCTGAAGGAGTATAGCGATAGAAATGAGAAAGATACCTATTCTTTTCTAAATTGAATCGTTTGTCTTTTCGTCTCGTTGTTTCTCTAATACGCATTATTTCACCTCATTTGATTCTGAACTTTCGGAAGTGTTTGAGTGTACAGTTGAATCGCTTGATCCTTCTTTAGCCTTACTAGGATCACTCTCTTTGCTATTTTCCATACTTGACTCTGCTGTTGACTGATTGGTACGATTCAATAATTCTTCCAATTGTTGTTCATACTCTTTTCTTGCTTGTTCCTGGGCTTCTTCCTTGATTGACGCCGTTGTGGCTACAGAATCTGCCTGTGAAGATTGATTGATATGATTAAAAGCAAATACTGTTCCTCCACCTAGAAGCAAGCTTAAACTTGCAATACATCCCACCATCCATCCGTTAAAGGAACGCTGTGGTGAAGGAGTTAAATTTGCTTGGTTGTTCACTGGTGTTTGAACAGCAGCTACTGGTTGAGGTTGTGCTAGATAATTCAACTGTGCTTGTCGCAATGTATCCATTTGTTCTTGACGTTCCTTACGAGCAGCTGCTTCTTTTTCCTTTTCTTGCTCTAACCGTTGTTTTTCTATCGCCACTTTTTGTTCTGCAAGATGCTGCTCACGTTTTTTTAGTTCTAATTGTTCGCGCTCTTTTTCTTCTTGTCGTTGTTTTTCTTCTTGTTCTTTCAATTCTTGTTGTTGAATTTCATACTCTTTTTTCCATTTTGGAATTTGTGCTTGTAATTCTTGCTGGATCTGCCCGTGTCTTTCCATAAGAACTTCAGTCGTTGTTTGATAAAGTTTATTCAGTTGTTCATTTAATTCTTTGCTAATCTTTAGCTTATCTGTACGTAAACCTCGGTAGAACTCTTCTTTTCGTTCTTTTATACGTTCTTTTAACAAGTTTTCTTTTTCTTTCGATAAAGCTTCTTGATTAGTTTTAGTAAAGTTATTAATTTTCTCTATACACAAGGAATACGCATTGTCGCGTTTCTTTTCGTATCGCTCTTTAATTTTTTGTACTTCTTCTTCAATCACTCGTTGTTCTTCTTTATTTAGTTCCTCTTTTGTTCTCTCCCAATTAGATGACTGTTCCGTCGCATACTCATTTATTTCTTGATCTGTTTCTTGTTGACGTTCTTCAAAAGTGGCTAATAAATCTTCTTGTGCAAGCTCATGCCAATTGGTTGATTGAACAGACTCTAACTGTTCTAAAAGTGTGCCTTTACCCTGTGAGATTAATTCTTCTTTACTCTCTAAAAATGCTTGATAGGTTTGGGGTAATTGATATTTCGAATAAAGCTCATTTAAAAATAATTTATTTTTTTCTTTCATCCATTCATGCTCTGGCGGATATTGATCCAAAATATAATCAAATACAGTTGCCTTTTGTATCTCTGTTTCGTTTTTCTCTACTTCTTCACTGATAAGTGGTTCAATATATTCCTGAGAATCCCCTTCAGTCCATGTTGGCTCTTCATTAGCTTCAACTAGATCAACTTCTACTTCGGCCGTCTCTTCATCCTCCATTGTTTCTTCAAAGGGATCTACCTCCAATTGACCCATTACATCGTTCTCTTCCTCAAATATCGATTTCTGAGTCGGAATATCAGCTTGTTCGTCAACATAGACTGTCTCTTTTTCTTTTGACTCCTTCTTTGGAAAGATTGGTCGTTCCCATGGTACTTCATCATTTACTTCGACTTCACTCACTTGACTCACTTTTCTTTGGTCGCTCTCTAACTCTTCTTCTAAAACTTGTAGCAGTTTTTCGTTTCGATAAGACTCTTCCACACTCATGGTTTCATCCGTTTCCTTAAACACATCAAGGCGGATCAAATCCATCAATGTAGGATAGAAACCTTCTGAAATTTGATAATCCAGCGGGCCAAAAACATATTCTGTACCAGCTTTCTCTATTTTTCCTTCTGTGTCATGTAACGTGAGAGTCAACTTAACAGAAGATTGACTTTCTTGTTCCAGTACTTTCCCTAATACATGTAGTTGTTCTTCCGTTTCAATGACCGAATATTTAATTGTTTTTGGTAAAAAAGAAGCCCGCTTTCCTACTTCTTTCGTTGCTTTTTTTATTAACTCTTTATCTTTTTTGGTATTTCCTGTAATCGTAAAGTACATGAGTATTCTCCTTTCATAAAAAAAGGAGTAAAAAGTAGCTATGTACTTTTTACTCCTTCATTTTGTTTTTATAATCCCTGTGGGGTTTGTCCAAACATTCCAAATAACGAAACCACAATAGAAGCGGCAGCTAAAATAATTCCTACCCCCATCAATACATATCCCACATGCATCTTTCCGTTTTCAGCACCTCTTCGTCCAAATAAGAAGAAAAGCCCCCCAATAACAATGGAAGCAACGGCCGCAACGCCGGCAAAAATCATTAAATTGTTTTTTAAGCTAGTTGCTGCAGTTTGTAATGCTCTAAAAATATCAACCGCAGCTACTACTTTCGGTTGTGTTAAAAAATTCATTGTAATTGATTCAAACATAAAATTGTTCGCTCCTTTTAGTGTTTAATAATTTCATCGAAAACAAGCTTTTCACGTTCACGTTGATAGATATATCCTTCTAAGTCCTTGTCTTTTCCCCGTAATAGGTCAAATTGTGCTTTTTCAAGGACTTCTTGTTTCCACTGTGTTTCAGATACACCGCGACGTTCTAAGATTTTAGACGCGGCTTTTTCAAATGGCGTTTTAGCTTTTGCCACTGTGATTCCTCCTTCAGGATAAATAAAAAGACTAGCAATCACTCGCTAGTCTTTTGTAACTTGTATCCAGATTTAGTACTGTATTCTTTTAATATTTCACTTTTATCTCGATGTTCTTTTTCGTTTGTTGGAATAAATTTAAACGTTTCTAAACCGTCTTTGTTATAGGGAACTATTAAGGCTGTTTTACCTATGAATAAATCTACTCCACCTGAATCGATTACCTTATATCTTTCTAATCCTTTATAGTCTTTTAGCTTCTCAACTGTTATTTGTACTTGTTCAGGATGCCAAACACTTTCGGAATATTCCCATGTTGTATCATCTATAATTTTTAAATTATGAACAAGTCCGCCTACTTCTTCTTTCCACACTGTTCCTGGTTTTAACACGCCATTATCTTGACTATCTTGCTTATTTTTTTCACTACCACATCCACCTAAAATAACAATCATGGCAATCAACGAAGTAAATACCATTATTAACTTTTTCATTCTATTCCTTCTTTCGTTGTTTTATTTTAGTATATCAAATAACGAAAGTAGCAACAAACCTCATTTTGATACACGGGGAACGGATACTCATAATTTCCCACCTTTCTATAGAAACTTTTCCTCTTGATATTGTGATTTATTACAAAAAAGAGCTATAATAAAGAAAAAATCAAGAGGGAGCATTGCAATGTACGCTGATAAAGAGAAAATCGAATGGTTACTATTTGAAACTGGCAAGACAGCATATGAAATTAGCAAACATTCTTCAGTCGCAGAATCAACAATTGCGGATTTAATAAAGAAAAAAAGTGCGATTGAAAAAATGCGATTTGATAATGCTGCCAAACTAACCAAATACGCCGAATCCATTTCTTCATAGCATATAAACAGCCATCCTTACACTCTTCATAGGGCGGCTTTTTTATTTCAAAATTCCCACGGTATACCGTTGACTACCTCGGTATACCGTGGTATATTATGAATGTAAACAAATATTTAATCATTTAATAGGAGTTGAAAACATGAAATTATTAAACCCAAAAACTGTTATAGCTATTGGAACATTTGCTGCCTCACTTAGCCTTGCTGGATCTGTTGACGCTGCTTCAACTAACGTCATGTATCGCCTTTACAATCCAAATAATCATGAACATTTTTACACCTCTAGCACAAAAGAACGTGACCATCTAGTAAAGATAAAATGGGGAAATTATGAAGGCCCCGCCTGGGAAGCACCGACTAGCGGTGGTCATCTTGTCTATCGTTTATACAATAAAGGTCTTCGTGATCACCATTACACAGCTAGTTGGGATGAAGTGAAATGGTTGACTAAAAATTACGGCTGGACTTATGAAGGGCCTGCCTGGCGTTCTGCCGAAAAAAATAATAAACCGATCTACCGCCTTTTCCTTCCTGGTGTAAAATCTGGCTCACATCACTACACTGCAAGTTGGAAAGAAGTACAATGGTTAACCAAAGACTATGGCTGGAAATACGAAGGTATCGGTTGGTATGGCGCTGACACCTCTAAACCCAAAGTGAATAAATCGGCTCTAGAAGCTCTTTATACGAGCGTTAAGGGAACGAAAAAAGGTGACTATACCGACAATACCTGGAACGCATTCCAAACCGCTTTAAAGAATGCTAATAAAGTGTTAAATGACTCAAAAGCGACTCAAAAACAAGTGGATAGTGCCAAAAATACGTTAGATTCTGCTTACAAGGGATTAAAGAAAAAAACAGCTCCTACTGTGAACAAAGCTGAGTTACAAGCCTTGTACAACCAAGTAAAATCAACTGCTAAAGGAGATTTTACAGAAGGATCTTGGAATAAATTTCAGACTGCTTTATCCAATGCTAAAAAATTACTAGACGATTCTAAGGCTTCTCAAACACAGGTAAATAATGCTAAAAATAGTCTTGATTCTGCATTTAAAGGGTTACAGCACAAACCTAAACCTTCAGAATATGCGGTAACCGTCCGTCATATGAATCGACAAACTGGAACGCTGCTAAAAGAAGAACATGTCTCAGTAAAAGCTGGTACAAGTTACACTGCAAAAGCTAAAACCGACTTGACTAACTTTGAAGCACCACAGTATCAAGTAAATGGGAATGGAACACAAACACAAACGATTAACACAAATACCACATTTACTTTTTACTATGATGAAGTCTTCCTAGTTGAAGTGAAAGCTCGTCCAAATAAAGTGTCGGATACTGATACGAATATCCAAGAGCTCTATAATTATAGTAAGAGTTATCCTGTCGTTTATGGACAAAGCATCACAATTGAAGCACCTACATTCACTAATTTTGTTCTTGACCCTAGAGAAAGCTCTAGCAACACTGTGACTTTAAACAACGTTACAAGCAATCAGGGTATTCAATTTGCATACACTCACCAATATAAAGTTACGGTGAATCATATAGATACTGATACGAACGCTGTTCTTTCTACTGACACTAAAACTGTTTATGAAGGAGATAATTTTGCTACTCCTTGGATAAATATGACTGATAAAAACTATTTCTTATGCAGAAATGACGATCAAACAGTATCAGTAGATAAAAACGGTCAACGATCAATCAATAGTGTTGATCGAAATAAAACGATCACTTTCAAATACAAAAATATTTCATTAGACGAATTACGTAACTTCATGCGGCAAAAAGAACTTGTATGGTTAAATAATTATCGTCAACAAAACGGTGTGGCTCCAATGCAATTTAACGACGTCGTACAAAAAGCCGCAGATATTCGAGCTAAAGAATTACAAGTCAGTTTCAGTCATTATCGACCTGGCGGCGGTACTTTCCAAGATCTCTTAGAAAGTTTAGGCTGTTATGGTGCTAAAGGAGAAAACATAAGCCAAACTGGTGGTTATATTGATAACCTTTTATCAGATAGTGTTGTTGATGCCATGATAGGTTGGAAAAATAGTCCTGCCCATAATGCAAACTTGCTTTACAATAATCAAAGTATTCTCGGATTAGGTCATAATTTTAAAATTTATTCTGATGGTTCATTAGGCGTAGATAATGTATTTATTAGCGCGAATCCAATCTTCAAATAAAAGAACAAGGCTGATTTTCAGCCTTGTTTTTGTATTTATTTGAGTTTCAAAACTACATAGCCTAAGGAGGCTAACGCAAGAAATACCAGACTTCCTATAACAGTTAACACTAAATGATTCGATCCAGTTTTTGGCACAATGACCTGAGGTAAGTTAGGTTCTACACCAATCGTTACTACATTAGTTTCTTTTTCAATATTTTCTACCGAAACTTTTGCTTGGTTATCGATATTAATTTCTTTATTCAAAGGAGTTCTAGCTGTAAATATCAGTTGAACCTCTCGCCCGTCTAAAAGATTGTTACTTAAGAAATCAGCGGAAGCTTCCCACTTGATTGTTCTTGAATGGCTATCATAGGTTAGTGTGCCTTCAGTAGTAATATCTTTTCCTGTACTCTTGTCTATCACTTGCGCAGAACCTTCTTTATACGTCAAACGAGATTCAATTGGATCTTGAATGCTAAATTGCTTGTAGTGATCTGACGCAGCGTCTACGCCTTTTGTGTGCCATTTTTGTGTGACTAGATATTGTACTTCAGATCCTGCATTTAATGGTTCAGTTGCTGGCCCATTATCCCCCTTATTACGTCCATTTACATCTTTTCCATTTTGTTGCACTTCTTTCACTGGAATTTTAGGGAAATAAACGGTAATGATATTTGTATCCTTTTCTACCTTATTAATGATCGACGTTCCCTGATTTTTGGCTACACTATTTTGATTTGCCAATTCATTGACTTTTACATTGATCACTAATTCGTAAGTTTCGCCGTTATACTTCATTCGATTTTTTAATGTATCAGCTTTCGCTGCATATTTTACCTGGTGTTTTGTTTTATCATAGGTCACTTCACCAGATACATCGAATTTTTTATTTGTACCACTTTCAACGTGTGCATCGACGTAATCTACTTCTTTTGGTAAATTATCGATTAACTCAAATCGATCGTAAACCGCTAGTAGATCCACGCCTAATCGATTCACCTTCTGTTTGATTCGATATTGAATCGTGTCTCCTACTTGCAACATTTTATCGTTCACGTTATTTCCGTTTTTATCAACCCCTGTTTTTTCAGGTTGATCAGGAACAACACTAAAGATTGTCGCTGAAGATAAAGTAAACCAGGTTTGAACATTAGAAGAACCAATCACAAACGTCGGATTTGCTTCAGATATTTTAAAGGACACCGTACCTTGACCAAACTTCGGATCTCCTAATTTATCATGCAAATTATTGAAATCATTATCCGCTTGTGTCAGCTTAGAGCTTCCTCCTGGGTGGCCACCTACCACGTTCAGATTGTTGTAGAAAGATTTAAATTCTGAAAGAACCGTATCTTTTCTGACATACCAATCTGTCGTATTCATTTTGTCGTAATGAGCGTATTCCCCTTTAAGCTCCGTGCTTTTTCCTGCTGCTGGATTTAAAGAATTAAAACTGATAAACGTGTCTCCTGAAAATTGAACGGGGTTACCGTCCTCATATGTGGCTACTAACTGCACATTCATTTGTGTTGAATGGTAAACAATTCCTGAGAAAAGATTGTCTGAGATCCAAAGTACTGTTCTTTTTTTAGATTTACTCATTGCACCATTCGTATTTTTATAGCCATCGTCTCGAAAATGAGTTTTTGTATAGTCGTTATCCATTAGATTCCAAGGCAACGTATCCGAATATAAATGGATATTTGATAAAATTAACTTTACATTTACTTTTTTTCCGTTGTATGTGCCGATTTTACCGTAGTCAATATTGACTTTGGTATTGGTAGTTACACCTTCTAAAACAAGGTTTGTTTCACCATATTCTTTTTGAAATGAAGGATAGCGAATATTTTTGTTTCCCTCCACTAATCCCACGTAATCGGCCGTGAAAGCTCCTTTGTTGGCATCAACATGATATTTGTAGGTTTTCGACGCTCCTTCTACTGTAATATTTGTTTTTGCACCAGGTACATCTTTTGGAATAATAAAATTATTCTTCACATTTTGAATCGGATTCGACGGATCGACAATAACTTTTTCAGCAAAAACATTCGCTGTTTTTAGCCCAAATAGTGTACCTAACATAACCATTATGGGAAAAACATATTTTAACCGTCTTGTCCATGACTGCTTGAAAATCATCCCTTCATCCCCTCTTTTTTATAAATGACTAGTGAAATTCCGACTATAACGATCAGAATGACCGTAATGAATAGTGGATTCCTAATGAGTTTTTCCATGATATCTAGCGGCATAGAAGCAGCTGGTATGTTTAAGATTCTCATTAGGTATGGTTGGTAGCTTGGCAAAATTGATAGTTGAGAAAACAATAAACCGCAGTACAAAAAGACTGCGGTTAAACAAGAAAGATTAAATAATAATAATTTGATCAGTTTCATCCTATTTCTTCCTTAATCTCTAGAAAACAAGTGAGTAACAAAATCCCAACAATTCTCAAAGAAGTTTCTCTTTACGCCAGTAGAAACGATTTTTTTCACTTCTTCTTTAGGTCGTGAAGCTTCTGATTTGGGATAGATCCACACATCCTTTAAGAATTGCCCTTTATCATCAGAAACAGGCGTTAATAGGAGAATATCTTCACTATTCGAAATGTTTTCAGGACTTGATTCATTGACAATATAATACGCTTGTTTCTGATTCGCCTGTACTTCTACTGAAAATTCAAAGACACCTGTTTGTTGATCAATGGTCTTTGTTTCTCCATTAGAAACTAGCTTCAATTGATCACTGGATAGTTTTTTCACTCGATCTTTCAATTGTGATTCAATTTGATCGGTTGAGAGATCTTTTACATCCATCTTTTGTAAAATGTCCGATACATCATAAACAGAAAACTTTGCACCATTTACTCCTTCTTGCTTTTCAAGCTTTTGACCCTGGTTGCTTAACTGTTCGGAAGAAATAATCTTTTGAACGTGAATTTTCTGTTTAATCACTTGATCATCTTCAGCCACTTTCGGTTCTTCTGAAGAATCAGTTGTTGACGAATCGACGGATTCATCGCTGCTTTGTATCGTGCTGCTATCTGACGTTTGCATCGTTTGTTCTGTGTTATCCGTGCTTTCTTGACTGTCTGCAAACGTCAACTGTGTGTAGGCAGTGAAAGAAAGAAGAGCGGCTGCACAAACAAATAGCCATTTTCTATTTTTCATGTTGGTTACCCTCCTTTATTTTTTTTTATAAACAAATAGCGAACCAATAATCATGACTGAAAGAAAAACAGTGCTTTTTAAAAGCCATTTCCAAGATAATTTTTGTTTCTTATTTTCTTCATCTTTTAATTCTGATTTTGTAAAGGTTACTCGTTTCCCATACACTAGGAAACGGTGTGTGTTGATTCCCTTAGGCGTACATGTCATTAGCGCTACTCGATCTTCATTGGGATTTGGTTCTAAGTAAGTGACAAAGTTTCTTTGTAATTCGTCTTTTTGCACTTCCTCAATCCGATCGATTTGATAAGCGTGCTGCTCACCATCAACTTTGATATAAAACTTTTCTCCTTTTTTTACTGAAGGTAAATCATCAAAAAGATTATCTTTATAAAGTCCACTATGACCTGCGATTAAAGGATTTTTACCGTTTCCTCCTGTAATATCACCAGTTCCTTCCGTAATACCTACACCATTTTCTAAAATTTTGTCGGACGTTCCATCATAAATTGGTAGTTTTAAAGAAATACTTGGAATTGTAAGAATACCAACGGGATCGCCTAACTCAATCTTAGCAACATCCAAAGAAGAATCCGTTTCTGTTGCCGTTCCTGTTCGATCAACTGCGGCAATCTGCTGATTTTGCTGGTATTTCGCTACGCTCGCCTCAGCAGGCATTAATAGTAAGACTCCTACAGCTGAAAGTAACCAAAAAGCAATAATCCACTTCCCCATGATTCGCCTTTTCTTAGGCTTCCTGATAATCATTGGTTTTGATCCTTTTAAGCTTTCTTCTTAAAGTAAACAACTGCAGAGATTGCTCCTGCGCCTAGCAACAAGCAAGAGATCAATGCATACGTTTGGAAACCTTTGCTACCGGTCATAGGTACAGAAGCTTTTTGATTATTCTTGATTGTGATACGGTTTTCTTCTTTGTATGAATCTTTGTTTACTGTGAAAGTGATCTCTTTCGTTAATTTTTGATAGTTTTCAGGCGCTTTTGTTTCTTCTAATGAATAATCACCTTCAGTCAAACCAGTAAGTTCAAAATGACCTTCTTTGTCTGATTTTAGGATCGCAGCATTTGCTACATCGTCAACCCACACAGCTTCTTTGACACCGTCTTTATCCGTATCAACTAATCCACCATAATATTTTCCTTCGGCATTTTTAGCGGCAAATTCTGCACCTTCAAGCGGTGTTGCTTTGATACCAGTTCCAAACAATCCGCTATCGACTTTTAAGAATTTTGCGCCATAAGTTACCACGTCTGCTTTTGTTTTCTCATGGTGTTCTTCCTGGTTAAATGGATTATTGTTATAGACAAAATCAACGCTATTTGTTAAAGGATTGGCAACAGCTGCGCTGTCATTTACATACATGTTATAAGTCATTTGAAGATCTTGCCCGTGTAAACTTGCGACAGTATCACTAACTTGACCATTATTCACGATAAAATCGATCACAAAGCCATTTTCTGAATTTTGAATCTTGTAATCTGTATTTTCTTTTAATACTACTGATCCATCTTTGTTTGTTACTTTGATATTTGCTTTAGCAGCAACATAAGAAAGTCCTTTACCTGCTGTGTCGCCCCATTTAAATACACTGTAAGGAGAAGTTTCACTTTTTACACCATTTACTGTAATCCCATCTGTTCCACCTGCGATATCTGTAGGGATATGAATTGTACCTTGATAATTCACTGCGTCACCAATTTGGAAAGAATGTTCTTGTCCTGTTCCATTTGTCACTGTTTTATCGATCACTGGTGCTTTATAGTTCACGTAGGAAGCTTTTAAATCACTTGTCACGCCGTCATTCGTAATTTCAAAGGTTAACTTATTGTGCGCATCGTTGCGAGCGTCTGCGCCTAATAAATATTGGTCTGCTGTTGGTTCTTGATCTGATCCAACTACAACTTCTGAAGGAACTTCCACAAAGTAGTATTTTCCTAACGTCAAATCAGTCGCAGTCAGCTTTCCTTGATCATCCGATACAAGCTCTCCTAATTTTGTTCCTTTTCCAGGTTCGCCCTTGTATAACTCAAATTTTGCCCCTTTTAAAGGTGTTTGTTTGCTTTGAGCTGTGCCATCGTCACCAAATTTCGTTAATTCAAAACTCAACTTAGAAACAATGTTCTTAGGATACAAATGAATATCTTTTAAAAATCCTGAACCTGTGTTATCAGTCATTGGTGCAATCACAACCATTGGTTTTGCTTTTTGTGTGACTAATCCTGCAGCGGATTTACTTTCATAAACCACGTACACATTTCCCTTTGAATTGACATAGGCTGGTTGATCGGCAAAAGTGATCTCACCATTTTCATCTACAGCTGAAGTAATTTTGTTGGTTGCATTTTTAACGTATTCGCTATTAGCACCTTTGTCTTCTACATCTTGTACAATCTCGTCTACTTTCGCGTTGGTTAGATCAGAATCTTCCGTTGGTAATACTTGATCCGTAATGTTTCCTAACGTAAACTCGACATCGCCATAATCTGCTTTGTTGTATTTTGTCACGCCTGTAGGGTATTGATCGTGCGTATAACCATCGTTTTTGATCCCGTCAATATCAACATTCAATTGCGTTCCTTGATCGTACATCAATTTATGAACGGTAATATTTACCTTCTCTGGTGGGGTTTTCTGCGTGACATCTTCTGCATATGCGCGATACCCTTGAAAGCAGCCTGCAATGATTCCTAACATCCCGAAAAACATTCCAGCTTTTTTTACATACCGATTGATTGCCATTTTTTTATCTCCTCATTTAAAATTTCAACGACTCTCGTTGATTAAAACCTTGTTATTGTAGCTCTCCCTGTACCACGTATCTTTCTTTCCCTTGTGACGTATAAACACAAGTAAACAACGTTAATAAGGGTTTCTCTCCTTTCTTCGGTAAAGACAAGAAAGAGTTCTCTTCAGGAACGCCATCAATTAATTTAAAGTACTCAGGTACGATAAATTTACGCGTTACCTTGTAACGATAGACGCCATCGTTACTAACTAAGTCCATCACCTCCCCTAATGACAACTTTTGAATATCTGAAAATAAAACACCTGGCATTTCCATGTTGTGTCCTGCTAGGACATAGTTTCCTTTGCCCATTTCGGCATCCTCATAAAAATAAGTAGCCGCACCAAGACTCAAAGTGTATTGATTTGCACCTTTGAAAATCGGCAATGTTAAACCAAGTGCAGGAATCTGAATTTGTGCAAAGGCTTGTTTATTGACGCCCATGTTGATTGCTTCTTTTTGTATGGACAACATTTGCCCCAAAGACAAGTCATTATTGACGTTCGCTGCATCGTCTTTATAACTCTTTGCATGTGTATTGATTTGATCTACGGGAATCTTTTTTTCGATATTTTGTTTAAACACCTCTCCTTCATGTTTTTGATAGCTAATATAGCCAAACACACTGCAAGCAGCGATTAAAGCAACTCCTAATAAACCGATCAACCATTTTTTCATTCCTCTACCTCCTTTCAGATAAAACAAAAAACACCTTTTCGAAATGAAAAAGTGTTTTTGATTATTTCTATTCTATTTACCTTAGCGGCTGGTTTTATATTGGTGTGTAGCCATCGCTACTAGTAGAAATACGATTGGTACCCAGCTGATTGTTGTTAGTGTTTCTTCCATAAATGATTGGCACATGATCGCTAAAAAAGCCCACATGAAAGTCAATTGCCCATTTGTTAGCTCTCTTTTTCTTACAACCAACCAAATAAATGCAAGAAAAAGAATGATTGATAGAACAAATCCAATCAAACCATAATGATTAATGAGTGCATGATACGTATTATGATTTCCTAAAATCTGGTTTCCTCTATGGAAAAAGAAAGGTTTCATTCCTACAAATATTTGTCCTGTTTTTTCGCCTAATGTTTCATAGAATTTGCGCCAAATTTCTTCTCGTCCTGTAAACAAGTGAATTTTATCTGACATAGCAGCAAAATAAGAAATTGGTAAAGCTAAAACTGAGACTGCCGCATACATCCAAAAGGCCAAGTGTGTATTTCGAAAAATCTTCTTAGGCAAAATTTCTAGGATAATGAAGATAATGAGTGCATATAATGCTGCTTTCGATTGGCAAACCCAAATCGTTGCCCCAGCAAGGATCAACGCTGGTAAAGATAGTAAGCGCATGTACCATTTTCCAAATGAACTAGCAAATCCTGTGATAAGAAGAGCTAATGTCATTAAAGAACTACCTATCGTATTTGTATTGATCCAAATATCTGATAATTTGTTCGATGGACTCCAAATACTTTGTCCTTCTGGTACTGGTATCTCGGTAAATACTCGATAAACCGTTATAAGTAAAAAGACATAGAATACTACAAGATACAAGCTACGATCAAATACAGTAAATTCCGTCCATTTTACAATCAAAATAATAGCAATAATTGTCGGAACGATCAGATCACCATAGAAAGTATCTCCTCGGTAGCTTCTAAAAAAAGAAAAGAAAAGGTAAAAAAGAATGCCTGCTGCAATGAAGAATAGATCGTTTCTCTTTACCTTGTACAGATTCAAAAGAAACAAACAGCCTACGAAAAACGTCACTAACTGTGCAGCATTATCATAAATAAATAATATCGTAGGAGGATTTAATCCCACCGTCCATATTAAATATAGAATGGATACTAACAGTAACAGAAAAATGGCACTCATTTTATTGATCAATTTTTCTACAAGTTCTTGAATGTGACTCACTTCCCTTATTTATTGATTTTTTCTACATTGACTAATTCACACTGGATCACATCGCACTTTTTCATATTATTTGCTTCAAAGCCTAACAGTGTGAGTAGTGGTTTTTTACCTGCTTTTGGCAAGGATAAAAAGGAATTGTTTTCCTTAGATTGAACTACCTGGCTGTAATCAGAAATTTTTCCTCTTTTGGAGACTTCATACTGATACTTGTAATGAGCATCGATTAGATCAATTTCTTCTCCTTCAGATAAATCAGTCATATCGGATAATAAAACACTTGGTGTATCTACGTTATAACCAGCAAGAATATAATTTCCATTTCCCATTTCAGTATCTGGATAATAAGTAGAAGCTACTCCTAAACTAAGCGTGTCGCTATTCGCTCCTTGAAAAACAGGGAGAATAAATCCTGTAGAAGAAAAAACAAGTTTTCCAGCAATTTCACCTTTGAGATCCTTTTCTAATGCCTGTTTTTGATTAGTAATCAGTTGTCTCTTAGAAATATCCGTTAAACTGGTCAAATTATCTTGATAGGTTTTAGCCTGTTCCTGAATATGGATTGTTTTTGTTACACTATCTACTCTTTCAGCGATTTTATCCTTTTGATAACCTTGATAAACAAAATAACTAAAAAGTAGAAAAACAATGATTACGCCCACGTAAGGATTAAATAAAGTTTTATTGTTTTTATTCATCTATCTACCTTCTATATTTAAATTAATTTACCTACATCTAACCAAGATAAACCACGTTAAATTTTACTATTCTTTTTATTCAATAACAATGCCACATCATAATCGATCATTTTCATATCATAATCGTCAAGAAACTTCTAATAATAGTTGGCAATTGGAACTTGTTTTTACATAAGTTCGCCTCAACTGTTCAAAATTTTTCATTGACCCCAACAAGCAGGCTTTTTCCTTTCCTGTTATCTGCATGTCATTGATATATTGCATGACAGATAATCTTTTAAGGTGTTTTTGTTTCATCATTTTTAGCAACTTTTCTTCCATTTCTTTCGACACTTTTTTTCTGTTTTTGATTTCTTCATAATTCATGAGTTTTCCTACCTTCCTTGTTTTTTGCAAAAATAAAAAAGCCTATGATCACATACGCTCTACACTTCAATCTTGAGTTATCTTTTTCTTTCGTTTAATTACTGGCCGTGCTGGCTTCAAATCCTTGATTCCATTATGAGTTCTCCAATAATCGAATTCTTTTCGCAATCTTTCTTTTTCCATATCTGTTCCTTTGGATAAGGCCTTGAATACATCTTTAGGTGAATAACCACGAGCTAACAGCTGTACATACCTTCCTTTTATCAAAGTATCCATATCCATCGCTTCTAAAACTGAGCGCGTCATCTAATTCCCTCCCTAAATAAATTCCTTACTTCACTTTTTCCTGGTGGAATACTAAATCTTTGAAGTCATCTTTCGTTTTTTCTTTTAATTTTTTCCATAATTCATGATTCGCAAATTCATCATTGATAATGGTGTTGCCTAAACATTCTTCAGCGATTTGCCAAAATCTTCCATAGTCCATAAATAAAACACCACTCCAACATGTAATTACAAAAGCTTGTCTCTCAGTTAGTCTTTTCATCTCGTTTCCTCTGAAACAAAAATATCTAGTGTACCTTCTTGTTTTTCCAATACGATCACGGAGTCTCTTACTTCATATTTGATTGATCGATTCTCATTTGCTCCTTCAACGCTAATAATAATTGCATTCCAATCATCAAATGGTTGGACAATTTTAAAATCATCTTTATCTATTTCGAACCCTTGTTTTTTAGCCTGTTCAACAGCTTTTCTTGCCGTTTCTTCCATCACTTTATTTGTTTCCAATTTTGTCATTTTATTACACGCTCCTCTAAACAATGAATTCCTTTTCCGGAATGAATCATAAAATAAATATATTTTATCGTTTTTCGTTCACTTAAAAATAAATAAATAATATCGACTCGTTTATGGCGTCCGAAACGAGAAACCCTAGTAGAAATCGGTAAATGCTCGATTGATCCAATGACCAACGTCCTCGCAAGTATCTACATGTACTGCAGCACACGACACAATTTCTTGTGCGTCCTCCCCATTACGAGAAGACCTACTCCTTATTCCATGAGTTTGCGTCAAAGCCTAGATCCCTTAGTAGCTGCTCATGATTAATCTAGGCGCTATTCTAACTTGTCTAACTTCTAAATTCCCTCTTGTTTACTCTGTGCATATTATTTACACAAATTCATTTCACCACTATCCAAACAAGGGCATTTACTCGATTGACCAATTTTTTACGTTACCAATCGTAAAAACCTACCCCGTCACTCCCCGAAGGGAATTGTTGATAGATCAAGTTTACTCCTTATTTTTCGAGTGATTCTAAGTTCCTCTAGAAGTCTCGACAATATTTTCAAGCAAGCGAAAAACGATAAAATACAAGTTATGAGAATGATCAATTCAACTGATCAAACGCCCCATCCCTTTTGCGGTACAACGCAAGACTCCATTTTTTCTTCGAGCAATCAGTACACCATTTTGGTCATAAACATGTTTGATTGTTGGATATAGCTCTTTTAAAGGGATAGGATCTTTTAAAATCATTTGCTTGCGTTTCCCAGTATAATAAATCATTTCTTCTGAAACTTTGTCTTTCTGGATTATATATTTCTTACACTGCACAACGGTTTTACTTTGGCCTGTTGATAGTTTCTTCGTGGTTTTCTCTGTAGCGGTACACCGTTTACCGTAGTGACAAATATCTTCGAGACTCAAAATTCCAGTATATAACATAAAATGATCCTCCCAGTTTATTCAAATATTTTTAATAATTTTTCTTGTTATTTTTCAAAAATAGAGAATTGATTTTCATTCATGACAAACAAAAAAGAGGGAACGCATTCAAACATGCATTCCCTCTAATTTCAGCGTTCGTCATACGGCAAAGAGCCACACAGACATTTTTATAACATTATACCTTGACATAATCCATCGTAATATCACGTATTTTTAACCATAATAAAGCCAAAAAAAGTGGTATCACTTTTAAATATCTGTTATACTAAAGTCCGTTGCGGGTAGTACCGTAACACTGAAGGGCACGCATTAAGCTCAGACCTTAATGCTTTCCTGTAGGACACTGACGGAGATTACCAGTCTCCCGAGTCTTACAGGGGCCTTTCTTTTTTTTGTATTTTCAATTACCAAAATTTATCGTCCAAAAGTGCAGAACGAAAATCAATTCATCACAAGCATAGCAGACAATTAAATTTAAAACAACTAAAATTATACAAAAAAATGTAAATGAATATTAGCAGCACTGCCTGAAAAGAAGTAATATCAGGCTTTTCAGCTTGGGGAAATAAGTGAATTACCTCTCTTCATGAATTATTATAACTCAAAAAAACTCATATGCAAACACTAGTTCCCTTTTTTTGAATGAAAAATAACTAAAATATCTAACGATTATGACTTTAAAACCTACGTTTGTGATTTTTATCATAAACTTTTAATCTTGAAATTCCGAAACAACAAATATTACTTTGTAATATTTGTAATCAAATTAGAATTATAAAAAAATTTTAATTTGATATTGACCGTCTTTTTTTAGTAACATAAGCATTTTATATAAACTACTCTAGCTATTTTTCCGTTCGAACTGTTAGTAAGTCTTCAAACGCTGCTTTTTATTTTTTCTCAAACTTAACAGGAATAGCTTCCTCAACATTAAGTAAATAAAAACTATTTCTGAATATACTTTTTCCTTTTCTTTGGTTTATTAGCCTTTTTAAACTCAATATATTCTTGCTCTAACACACACAAACAATCATATACCTGATCCATAGTCTCCCCACAAGCTAATGACAACGCATGAAGAAACTCAATAGGCAAAGTAGCAACTGTTTTTTCCCTAGTAACCCAAGAAGACAACGTCCCCTGCTTAAAACCATAAAGTTCACAAAACAATTCTACAGATAATCCCAAACGACCAATGATAAACACATTAACTGGATGTGAATAGACATAATTTTTTATTAACATAGTAAGTCCTCCAAGCCACACAAAACTGCATACGCAGTGATAAGTATACCACCTACACGTAGCTAGGCAAAGGCAGCAACACCCACAAAAGTATCATAGATATATTGTATAAGGCAATTTGCACCTTTTATTTTTTAACCCGTATCTACTTCAAAAAGAGTCACTTCTTTAAGAGGAGTTAAGGGCTCTGATAATTGGCTAAATGTCTCTTCTACTAAGCTCCCATTTAGTCCGAACACCTCTGTGATCCTTGTCGAATAAGCTAATCTCATTTCTTTACTTAGTTGAATAACCCTCGTGAACAACGTTTTGACTGCAGCAATGATCATTCCGCCATTTCTTCCTCGCGTTACTTTGTAGAAGACTTTATTTTCCTCTCGTAACTCGTTTAAGATTTTATCAAGTGTTCGCTTAGGCATGTTTAGTTCTGAAGCCAACTCTTTTTTTGACAGACTCAAATAAGGCTCACTAGCAAGAATTTTTTCGCTTAGATAAGCCAATAAATCTTCTTTCCATTCATTTTTATGACTATATTTTCTTTGATCTCGTGGTTTTTTAAATTTCCACCAGCCACGCCGTTGAATGAACAGGTCATTATTTTTTAGGGTTGGTGAAACCCATTGCTGACACAATTCAATAATGAATTCTCTACTTGCTGCCTGATAGTTACCAGAATAAGCACTGCGTACAATTTTTACTAATTCTGCTTCAGGTAGCGGTTCTTGTAACCGTTCATTGAATGCGAACATATTGTATTCGCAGGTATCCAGTGCATAGCCTGAAGAGTAATAAGCTAAAGAGAGTGTGAAAATCACGTTATTTCGACCAAGACGTCCTTCTCCGCCGATAATGTTTGCTTTATGAAGTAACATATCGAACCACGGTTCATCTACTTGACGAATTTCTTTTTTCTCAGGAAAGACAATTAGTTTTCGTTCTCGATCTTCTTTTGTTTTTTGATCTGATTCAAGCTTCATCGACCATTGAATCCAATCAGCAAAAGAATACTGATAGTTCATTTCTTGAAAAACAACATTATTTTCTTGTGGGAATCGAGCAATTCCGAAATGGTTACATCCTAGATCCACTCCAGATAATTTTTCAGCCAACTGTAGACGAATCGTTTTGGAGATTTTTTTTGCTATATCAATTACCTTGAAATTGCTTTTCTTTGTAACATAACCTGGTGTCTTTAATACAAAATAGATTTGATAACCATGTTCAGATTCTAAAATTAGCGTTGGCATGTAACCCACTTGATCTAGGCAGGCTAAAATAATTTCGCCTTGATGATTCTCTTTTGAATCGATATCAACTAGAAATGTGTTGATTTGGCTTAAGTTTTTCTCAGAATGGCCTTTAACCACTGTTCGATACTCATCCGTATATGTCCCATAACGATACACATTAGGTGTCCAATGCGTTAGCTTTTGTTCGTTTTCAAAAATCGCTTCTTCAGACGTAATTACCATACCACGTCCACCATTCATTAATTGTTTACTACGGTACGCAAAGATAGCACCATTTCTGCTAGAATCAATATAATCTACAGGTTTCATGGTGCTGTTTCGATATTTGTATGTACGTAAGCCATTTTTAAGAATAGCTGAATAAATTTCGCTCAACATCGATTGTAACGTCCTTTCCCAAACAAAAAGAGAACACAATTTAGCTTTAATCTCAGCCATAGTATGTGTTCTCTCCTCAGTGTTTAAGAATATTTAATTTAAATACACTAAATAAACGTTCTTCTGTTGAGTTGCTCGTCATTTTTTGATAGAATAAAGACAATCGGAAAAGGTATTCCGATCAACTTTTAATATAAGTAGTCGGTAGCTACTTACATATTCTTGAGACGAGCGTGAACACATGTCTTATCCATGTGATTCAGAAATAATTGATTCTGGTAAAATCAACTATTTCCGTCTCTTTTTTTGTTTTTTATAATTGTTCTTATCTATAACGATAGCACTTGTTATAATGCTTTATAAATAGTTTTTTGAGTGCCTTTGTTTTTTTAAGTATCTAATAAATTCGTTTCATCTAAATAGCTCAAGATATTCTTTTATATTTTTTCAAAAAGCTTCTTCTTGACCTATAGCAAGTTATTCTTCTTAACCACATATCACTTTTCTTTTTATATTTATATTAAGAATAGAGGAAGATAACATTATGTACAAGTATTTTTCTTCTTAAAAAAAAATAGTTACTACCTTAATTAATTCTATTTATATATTAGTTACTACCTTAATATATATTAATGTACTACTCTTTCTAACATATTAAATTAATTATGTACTACCTTTGTATTGTAATATCTACTACCAAAATGTGTTCAAATAGCAATTACCTACTACTTTAAATATAGAATACCTACTACGTTAATTCTCCTATTAATTAACGTAGTAGGTATTTATTTTTTCACATGTGTTTCCCATATATTTTCTAAATAATACGGTTACATATATAATGTAGCTACTTGTTTTTTGTAGTTAATAAATAAAATACTATTTTTACAATTAAGTACTACCTTTAATAATAGTATAATATACTACCTTTATTACCTATTAAATACTACCTTTATTATAATTGCGTACTACTAATTTAATCTATTATATACTACTACAATTAAAATAATGTACTACCTTTAATAAACATTAATTACTACCTTTATTTAGTAAGGAACAAAATTAATTACTACCAAAAAATTTTTTGTAAATATTAGGTAGTATATAATAGATGTTTATGAAAAATTACACTAGTCGTTTATTACTTTGATACTATTATCACTTTAGAAGTAGAGTGTCAATTTTTATCTATTCATTCTTTGCAACGCATGACCTCTGAAATATACTATTAATGTTTAAAAGGTCAGAAATATAAAATTAGGAGATTCATAAAACATACATCTAATTAAGATCTGTTTTTAATAGAATTTATGTTAGCTAATTTTATTAGCATGTGGTATAATAAACGTACAAATGATATAAGCACAAGTTGCACGAAGCCCCTAGAGAAGTGGGATTCTCTAGGGGCTTTTTTGTGAGCTGATGTCGCCTTTTGTGGTTTTACTTCTTGTTACGATTATTCAGCCAATAATCGTACGTTGCTACTAACAACCCTACAAGAAGGGGACAAATGATATTTTTAAGCGCAAGTTACACCTCCATTCAGTCGCAAAACTGTAGGATAGGCGACAAAATATTATGACATACTTGATATATATATATTTATCCTTTTAGGAAACATATGCTTTTTATTAATTCATTAAAGTATAACTGATCATTTGATTCCAAATACTAAAAAGGTAGTAGATAAACAAATTACTATTATTTATGACCTTTATTTATTAAATTATTACAGATTTATGTCTTGAAATAAGCTTTCTTTATATATTTTATAATTTAAAAATAATAAGGTAGTACGTATCATATTTTATAGATTTAATTAAAGTAGTATGTTATAATATTAAAAAAGGTAGTAGATAATAGATAAAGGAGTGATAGAGATTGTCCAAAAAATTTGTAATTGGTAACTTTAAAGGTGGCGTTGGAAAAAGCACTTGCGCCCAAATGTTAGGTTTTGAATCTGCCGTGGCAAAAAAACAAAAAACATTAATCATCGATTTGGATATGCAAGGGAATACATCAGATGTTATGAGTTTAACCCATATGAATTTTCCAGTTGAGGATGGTGGTGGAGATGGTGAACCGTTAGATTATCAATATACAATTACTGACGTTCTTGTTGGAACGCCTCCTCTAGAACTAGGATTGGAAGAAAATGGGAAAGTCAACTGGGATAAGGTAGTAGACAATGATACTCGCGTTGATCCAGAAAAAGCTGTATATAAAGTAGTAGATAATCTATATATATTACCAGCTGATATGAGTTTTGAACTTTACGATGATTGGATCAAAGACCAGTTTTCAGATTCTTCAGATAAACTTCTTTACATGGAAAAAAGATTGGCACCTTTATTAGAAAAATTTGACGTGATTTATCTGGACGTACCTCCTTCAATTTCTGTTTATAGTAAATCCGCAATGTATATAGCTGACTTCGCGATTGTTGTCTTGCAAACACAAGTAAAATCTATGCGAAATGCTATGCAATACTTAGAATACATGGACTTCTTTGTTGATGAATTTGACACAACTTTAAAGGTTGCTGGAGTCATTCCTTTTATGCTTGAGAGTGGAGATGCCGTAGATCAAGAAATGTATGCACAGGCTCAAAAAATTTACGGAGATCATCTATTAAAAAATGTAGTACTTAAAAATGCAAGATTAAAACGTTATGATGGATCAGGAATAACTATGGAGTTGACTAAAGCTAGTAAGCTAAAACAGTGGGATAGACGTTCTCATGAACTTTTTATCAATATATATGATGAACTTGTTGAACATGAAACTTGGTACGAGTAGGAGGGGGATCCAATGGCTGATATAAAAGATCTAGGTATCTTTAAGCCAAATAAAGGTTTAAATAAGATACGAGCTGGAAATGCTGCAAGAAAAGAATCAAAAAAAAATTCCGTTGATTCAACAACTGCTGGTGAAAGTGCCATTGTTGCTAGTAAAGAAACTATTGAAGCCCAAAAAGTCAACGTTACAGATTCTGTTCAATCACCAAAAAGATCAACCAAAAAAACAGTTTCTCCAAAAAAATCAAAAGGGGTAGGGGCCCCGATAAGAAAATTTGATCGTTCATTTTCTGCTCAAATGCCACTGAAACTATCACCACTACTGAATGCTACCTCTAGAGTAATGGTCGAAAAATATGAAACAAATCTTACTAGGGATGAGTTATTAAGAAAAGCACTTGATGAGTATATCAAGCAGCATTTGACACAAGAAGATAAACAAGATCTTTTTAATAATGTTATGCGTGATATTGAATTGTTTAGAGAAAAGAAACCTACAATTCCTGAAATAGACACAGATGGTACTATCATTCGCACAGTAGAAGAAATCGAACAAGAGACTGAAACATTCCTACATGATAGTTGGGGAATGAACTACAAACATTAATAATGTACTACCATGATCAACAATTGTGGTAGTATCTTATTTTTTTATATGCAAAAAGCTCTTTCCGCTGTATATCAAGGTTTTTAAACCTCTTTTAAAGTTCTATATAACGTACATAATGTACTACCTTAATTGTAGATTAGGGTAGTATATTATGTATGTTAACCTAATATTTAGAGCGTCCTATCGTTACATATGGTCTTTTATATGCCACATAATTTAATATTTTCTATCTCTTTAAATATTTAAAACTAACAACATTGCTATTAATATACATGGTAAAATTTATAGACATAGCTAAAATATCTATTTGATTTTCAATCAGAATAATTGAAATTATACCACGAACACTAATAAACTACTACTTTAATTCGTAATTATGGTAGTATCTTATTGATTAAAGTAGTACATTATCTCTTACCAATAATATTTAAAACATCGCCACCTTCCTGAGCTTTATGCTATTTGCCGTCCCAATCTTTTCACATACAGTATCTAGAATTGTTTTCCAAACCAAAATAACATACTACCTTAATTGCGCATTAAGGTAGTATGTTATTTGTTTTTGTATTGGATCAATAAAAATATTTAAGTAACAGTAACATAATATATTACTATTAGAACGACCTAATAGATAATATAGAAACTGATTTATAAATAGGGAAGCATCACTATAAAACTTTTTTGCAATTACGACAAATCTACTTAAATGTTTACTCTATAATAAAAGTAGCAAATTTAACCATTAGAATGCTGACTAAAATCTCAATTTATCTACGTGCATTTTAAGGCCTTATTTGGGTAATTCCTCAAAAAAAATCTGAAACGCGCTCAGAATGCTCCTGAGAAAAAATACCTTTTTTTGCTTATTATTTCCAGAATATTCTGAGTTACTGAAATGATATAAAATCATAAACTCATATCATTGATTTTATTGACTTTTAAATCTTAGTATCTATCAGTTTATGATTATGCTAATATATAACTAAAATAAAGAACTCAGAATATTTTTAAGAAGGTGAACAATTTGAACTATAATGTTCAACCGCTGCGAACGATGGAAGAGATTCAAGATTTTCAATTCTGGCTACGAAGAACAACTTACGCTGAACGTGATAGCTTTTTGTTTCTATTTGGGATAAATAATGGTTTGCGAATGTCTGATATTATAAAACTTAGGGTAGGGGACATTTGTGGAATAGATAAGCCTGTAATTGTCGAACAAAAAACAGGGAAGAGAAAGCCAATTTTTATAGATAATTTAAGAGAAGAAATTTCAATTTACACTGAAGGAAAAGAAAATCATGAATGGTTGTTTCCAAGCAGGCAGCAGGGAGGGCATATCACTAGAGATCGCGTGTATCAAATCTATGCTGATGTAGCCAAGAAGCTAGAAAGAACAGATATAGGGACACACACTTTACGAAAAACTTTCGGGTATCATTATTATAAGAGAACGAAAGACATTGCTACCTTAATGTTCATTTTCAATCACAGTTCTCAAGCAATTACAAAAAGATATATCGGAATTACCGAAGATGAGATAGGTGCTTCGTTGCGTGGATTTAAATTGGGAGGATAATTTAGATATTAGTTTTTTCGTGTATAATTAAATAACTATAATGAAAACTTAGAAGGTAAGATGAATGAAGATAACTGAATTTTTGGAAGTATTTAAAACTTTTAGTAACATTTATAATAGAATACCAGAGATAGAACAAAATATTGTAGTTGATAATGATTATTATGGAGGAATGGGCGGAGGTTCTATTATTCCAAAGACAAATTTAGTAGAGTTAGATGTAAATAATTACAGAGAATTATATGTTTTTAATACTTTGGATTTTGAAATACCTATGAAACAGATGAAAAACATTGACATACATATCCTACCAAATGAGTCGTGTCAAATAGATTATTCAATCGAATATTTTTACAAAGGTAAAAAAATAAAAAAGTGTGACAAATGTTTTGAATCAGCTGTGGTGAAAGTTCCTCAGTTTAAATTAAATCCTGCTAACTCGATACAATTTCAAAGATATGTATTTAATGTTTTAGCTAAAGACAATATAAGAAAATATAAAAAAGGTAATATAGTCCATATTGATAAACAAATATCTTCTAATTTAGAAGATATAAAAAAAGCCTTTGAAATTAAAACAATTGGCACTGTCCCTAACTTTAAATAACAAATAACTTACAGTCACAAGTTATAACGCTCATCTTATATTTAAAACATATACATTTTTTTCTATGGTTTCTGAATGCGAGTCTCATATCCAATAATCGAAAAATAAACTATTAACAATAAAAAAGTCTTCATTTATTGTTGAGGGAAATAAGAATACTTCTCCTTTTATTATGTTAGTATTGTGGACTGGTTTATTAATTGCATAGTATTTTAACAATCACAATTTTTTTCTTGATTTTTCAAGCTTTATTTAAGAGATTTTATATCAGTTATTCTGATTGGCAACTGGTAGTTTAGTAATATAAAAACGGTAGTAAAGCTTGTCTCTAAAGTTAGGTTTTTGTCTAATTTTAGAGGCAAGCTTCATTATTATACTTGTTTACTACATCTATAAAGCGTTCAAAGCATCAATCGTAGCTGCGTTGTCTATATGGGTATACAAAGTTGTTGTATTAGTACTAGAGTGTCCTAATTGTTGTGCCGTAAGTACTAAAGAATTGGTTTGTTGATAGAGTCTAGTGGCCAACGTATGACGTAGTTTGTGGGGACTGACTTGGACCCTGAAGCCTTTCGAATATTTTGCTACCATTCTTTCTATAGCAATCCCTGAGATTCGTTTTGCTTCTCCTTGATAGATTGTTAGGAAAAAGGCTTTTTCATCGTCTGAAGCTTTATACCGTTCTTTTCGAATGGCTAAATAATTTGCTATGTATTCCATAGCAAAAGCTGCTATATTCACAGCATCTCTTTTATTTCCTTTTCTAGTCACTACGACATTGTTCTTCTCTAAAGATAGATCTTCCAAATTAATATTTACAACTTCTGATAATCTCAATCCAGACCCTAAAATAAGAGCATTTATGGCAAGATCTCTTTCAATATCTCTTTGATAATAAACTAACGCTCTTTTACTCAAAGTGTTCTTATAATCCACTGCGATATAATCCAAATAGTTTTGCGTATCATCTTCTAAAAATAATTTTTTCTCTATAGCATTTGCACGTGCAGCTAAAGTTGTTTTATCTGCAATAGTAGATACTTGGTCCATAGGATTTTTTTCTAAATATGGCTTTCCTAAAGGATTATTCGAGCTCGTAGAAAGGTACTTAAACAAAACTTTTAGTGCCGTGATGTTTCGGTTAATAGTAGGGATCGATAAGCCCAAGTTATTATTGTCTTCAAGTTGAGATTTAGTGGATTCTTTTTTGACATTTTCTTTTGCGCGACGCTTCAAGTGGGACTTATATAGATTTAAATCATAGGCTGTTAATTGCTTTATTGATGCGATAGAAGTATCAGCAACAATAGCTTCGCCCAATAACCAATTATAAAAGAGTTTATAATTTTTCAAGTATTCTAGCGTTGTACGAGGAGATTGATCTTTATCCTCACGTTCCTGAACAAAATCTTTTATATAAGCTGGCATATGAAGCAATATTTCATCTATTTTTATATATATTTCCGTATTTTTCATTATATTCATCCTTTCAAAGAGTAGGGGAGAGAAGTAACTCTATAATCGGACTATACCAATTAGAAAGCTGCTTGTCAATTAATTTATACACAAAAATCGAAATAAATAAAATATATGATATAATAAGTGCATGGAGAAGATAGAATTCGAAACTTATAAACGACCAAATGGACATGATGAATTTTTAGAGTGGGTTACCGCTTTGCCTATTAAAGATCGTGCAAAATTATTAAGAACTATCAAAGAAACAGAAGTAAATGGCCTGTTAGTCGCACAACGTTTAAAATGGGTTAAAAAAATAGATACCAATTTATATGAATTGAGAAGTAAAGTTGGTTCAAATATTCAAAGAGGGTTATATTTTCATGTTGAAAATGGGCGATATGTAATCACACATGGTTTTACAAAAAAGTCAGAAAAAACGCCCAAAAAAGAAATAGATCATGCAAAGGAATTAAGAAAGGAATGGTTTGAAAATGAAGATAGATGATTTAATTAAAGATATGAAAAAAGATACCGCCTTTGCAGAAGCTTATCAGAGTGAAGGGGAGAAACTGCAAACTGCTATAGCACTATATAAAGCAAGAGAAGAGGCGGGACTAACACAAGTTGAACTAGCTGAACGTGCAGAGACCACTCAAGCAACTATCGCTCGAATTGAACGTGGGGATAACGTATCTTTTGAGAAGCTATCAGCAATTGCTCATGCTATGGGGAAAGAATTAAAAGTTGAATTTATCTAAATAAGATTGATCCTCCAAAAAAATCTTTTAGAGTTTTTTTATTTAATTATATAGAAAGATTGTTCTTTCTATATAATTAAATAATTGAAAATAAGTGAATGTAACTAGTTAAGTGTTTAAGAGAGTAAGAAGGGGAGAGCAATAACCAAAGAACACATAATTTAGCCTAAAAATCTAAGCAGATGTTGAGGGGTAATTTATTAACTTGTTTTGCTATAGCTATTTAAAAGAGTAGACTTGAAAATTGCACTTGTTTGTAAGTTTACAAATAAGTATTTGCCTGATTACAATTAACAGAATATATGCTATGATAAAATTATTAAAAACAGGTTCATATTACGACCGAAGGTCACTAGCGGTCGAGCCAGTGGCTTTCTTTTACGTTCTTTTCAGATCAACGGATAGGCTTACTGTCTTTTTTGACAATTCTGCAATCAAGCTATTTACAGATGTAGGGGCTGCTACTTCTGTCGCAATTGCAAAAAACAAACTTTATCTATTGTATTTAGTTGATTGTAATTATTAATAGATATGGTATAATTGTTTTAACGAAAAGATAATTCATTATACACCAAAAACCACTAGCTGGCGGGCTAGTGGTTTTCTTTTACGTTCTTTTCAGATTAACCGGTAGGCTTACTGTCTTTTTTGGCAATAATTTTGCAATCAAGCCATTTACAGATGTAATGCGCGATTACTTTTGCTACAATTGCAAAAAACATATCGAAAAGGTAATTCATTATACAACCTCCTCCCCTTGCCAGAATAGGCCGGGGTAGCAGACAGCATAAACATTATACCATAACTGAAAATTTCAATTTAGTATATTTCTCCACATATTGGTGGACCATTACAATTAAATACTCCATAGTTCTTATTGATCCAGATATAACTTATAAAAATCTAACTATATAGAAAACTATAATTTTCTATACACTTGCGTTTGAATAGTAAAATTATACTCTGCTAGCGCTTGAAATTTTCCTCATATAAAAAAACGCAGCTCCAAGTTTTAACCAATTTTATTTAAAAAACTCCTTTGAAGTGAAAAATTGATGTCACTTTTCTTTTTAAATGGCAAAAATTTCAATCTTTAAATGGCGAAAAACAAAGAGCGTGAGACCCTATCCTTATCTCACGCTCTTTGTCTATTTTTCTAACAAATCAAGTATTTCTTGAGGAGAATCAATAATTATATCTATACTTTGAAATTTTTCTATATTTTTGGCTCCCCATTTAGCTAAACCAAATGCTATCCCACAAGCTTTCGCACTTTGCATGTCATATAATGAATCACCAATATAAATCGTTTCTGCTTTTTTTATGCCCAATTCATCAATTGCCTTTTGTATGGGATCCGGAAAAGGTTTATGCAACTTAGTATCTGAAGCTGTAATTTGTATATCAAAATATAGATTTAAATTAAATCGATCAAACTCATTTTTCATTTCTTCTTTTGTTTTAGATGTGACAAGTCCTAATTGAATTCCTTTTACATGCAATGTCTGTAATGTTTCTTCTATATGCGGAAAAACTTGGGCATTGTCTGCTAATAAAAGTACGTTTTCACCCCATTTTGATAAGAGAGTTTCCTCTTCTTCTTCAGTATTTACAAACTTTTTAATAGCTTCTCTTCCAGGAATACCTAAAATATAATGTAATTCTTTAATCGGGATTTCCTTCTCTAATTCTTCACGCAATGTTTTTTGCAGAGAATATGTCATAACATATTCTGTATCAATAATCGTTCCATCAACATCAAATAATATCGTTTTAATCATAGCTATTCTCCTTTGTGTAGATGATTTTGCTCTTTCCTATTCTAACGACTAATTCTTCAGGAATTTTTTTATCAGTTATCAAATAATCAATTTCTTCAAACGAGTAGACAAGGTAATTGTGTGATAAATTAATTTTTGTATGATCACATAGTAATACGACTTTATTACTTTTCTCTCTAACTGCCTGTTTCATTGCGATATCTTCTTCATGGGCATAATAGATTCCCTGATTATTTATACCCGCACAACTTAAGAAAGAACTATCAAACCGATACTTAGTTAATTCCCAGATTGGGTATCCACCAGTAACTGAACGGCTTTCTCTATTTAAAGTTCCTCCAAGAATCGTAGTAGGTATTGAAGTGGTCTTTAAGAATTGATCGGCAATGTCAATCGAGTTTGTCACAGCTAAGTTTATATATTTATTGTTATTAGAAATTCCCAAAACTCGAAAAGTCCACTCTGATGGAATTCATTTCCAAGGATTACGATATACTAATCCTAATTTATCTGCGTTTGTTGGAGAACCTGTTTTAATCCGTTATACGCCAAATGATTTGGCAGAAATTAGAGTATTTTATAAGAATCGGTTTCTTTGTAATGCCATTTCTCCAGATATTTCAAATTATGAAATCAATATGGATGATTTAATTTTTGCTAGAAATAAACGAAAAAAATTATTAAAACAAAAGATACAAGTACCAAGTTCTGTAGAATTATTAATTGAAGAGAAAAAGTATGAAGAAATAACTAACCCACCTAAGAAATCAGCTTTAAAGAGGTACTATAATGAATAAAACCTTTATTGAAACAAAAGAATATAAACGATTTGCTGAATTTTGTGACGCATGTATTAAATATAAGTATATTGGAATTTGCTATGGTGCTCCTGGCGTAGGTAAAACATTATCTTCAAGGTATTACTGTAACTGGGATAATATAGAAAAGCAAATTGCCTATCATCGTGCTGATGATATTGGAAAAAATGCAACAGATGAAATATTAAGTGTAAATAAAGTTTTTTATACTGCACCAGCTGAAAAGATGTCTCGTGTCAGTTCTGATATTAACACAATAACTAGTAGAATAGGTCTGACTAAAGCAATGCATATGGTATTAAAATACAATCAAGAATATCCTTCTGTGCCTAAAACCTATGAAGCAATTGATTTAATTATTGTCGATGAAATTGATCGTTTAAAGCTTCAGCATTTAGAACAGCTAAGAGATATTTATGATAGAAATGATCTGGCAATGGTTCTTATCGGTATGCCTGGTATTGAAAAAAGGTTGTCTCGTTATCCGCAACTTTACTCTCGCATAGGATTTGCGCATGAATTTGATAACCTTAGTAAGGATGAAACACATCATATTTTGGAATACAAATGGTCAGACTTAGGAATTGATATTAAGTTAGAAGATTTTTCTGATTATGAGGCTATCACAACTATCATTAAAATTACAAAAGGAAATTTTAGGCTTATTCATCGTTTATTTGCACAGATTGATCGTATTTTAAGAATCAATCAAATGGATAAGATTACTGTAGAAGTTGTCGAAGCAGCAAGAGATAGTTTAGTGGATGGTAAGGTTTTTAATTATAACATCATTATTTAATAAGATACGGGGAGCACGCGTTGTAATCGTTTGATTATTTCCTTCAAGAATAACTTGTTTATTAATTATAATTGGATCTTCGTTTATTTCCTGAAAGCTTTGCGTAAAATACAGAATATCTCCGTCTTTAGAGTTAGTCAACGCTGTTCTAAAACTGTTACTATCAAAAATAGAAAATGTTTGATTCTCTTGCTTTCCATTAACACTACTTTTCTCTAGAGATTCTAAAATAGTAGTTGGTTCATTCGCTTGTACTTGGATGGGATTAACTATTAGTAAATTACAACAAATTATCATACAGACTGACACTATTCCGATAGACAATTTTTTTATGCTAAATTCTTTATTATTTCCACTTTTATTTAATTTACTCGCAAAAAACATACTACATCTCCTTATAATAAAAATTTTTAAAAAGTTAATATAAGAGACTATATTTTATTCTACATATCAAAATGCTCAAATTCTTATGACATATTTATTTGAAATGTATTAAACTGAATAAAATTTATCGATATTCATCTATGTGTGTAGCTATATAAGCTGTACTTGAATATAAAATAGTTAAATGTACCATTCCCCCAAAAGGAAATGGTACATTATTTTATTTGAAAATAGATTCGTTAAAATCATTCGTTAACAAATGATAAGCCTGCATGATCTTAGCTTTCAAATCATCCATATAATGCATATTTTTATTTGATTGTGCTAACATCAAGTCATTTATTATAGCTATATCAAATAATGATCGTAAATCATTGTAATTATTTATTACATTATTTTGACCATTCCATTGCACGGTTATTGATTTAATTTGATTTTTCTTATCTTTAAACATAATTTTTTTGAATGCTGCATAATCTTTATAATCACCATCAAATATTTTCTCAATGATAAATTCATCGGAGAATATTTCATTTTCTGTTTTAGCTTGTTCTTTGTATTTGTTAGATACATATGGTACAAAACCTTCTGTCTAACCTTTTACGGCTAACAACTCAAAAGCTATTTTTCCAAAGACGATTCCTCCAGAAGCACCATTTGAAATAATGAGGACAGTCTTAATTAAATAGTGATACTCAATTTTTGATGTATAGTTACTTTAACATTCTCCTAAATTTTTGTCACGGCTATTTTATTCACTATTTTTAGGAAAAAAATAGAAATAATACGAATAATTAAAACAAGTATAGCTGTATTTAGTAATAGTATCATGTTATATTTAATATATAAATCCAATTCATTTATTCAATCCTACTTAGTACTTTACATCTGTAAATAGCTAACAAAAAGATAGGCTCTTCGACATTTAGTGTTGGTAGAGAAAGATACAACTGAAAATTTAGTCATAACCAGTTAGGCAGATTGCTTAACTGGTTTTTGTTTTACTTGGAAGATTAAGCCTTGAATGAGATAAATTCTTGCTCGAAAGTTCTGGAAATTTCGATAGCCGTAGGCTACTCGTTTTATCACTTTTATCTTGTTGTTTGTTCCTTCTAATGCCCCATTACTATACCTGGTTTTTAAAGCATATTGAATCCCTAATTTGTATTTATTTAAAAACGTCAGCTTCTTACAAAACCATTGTGGGAGGCGTTGATCTAAGCTATTGATCGTATCGAAAAAGCTTTGGCTGTCCTTGTGTTTAAAGTGATAGAGGAGGAGCTGACAAGTCTCGTAAGCCCTTGTTAATTATTCGTCATAACTCAAAAGTTCATCGACGATCGCTTTTTGCGTCATTGGTCTACGAAAGGATCGATCATATTGATAATTGGAACTATCCAGATCATAGGCATGCTTAAGGAGCAATTTCCAGAATCGCTTCAATCGTCGATACTTTGTCGGTTCCGTTTTTTGAAAGCTGTTCATTGTTTTAATTCGCAACTGGTTTAACGCACGAGTGATTTGTTGGACAATGTGAAAGCGATCGGTCACGATTTTTGCGTTTGGGAAGACCGCCTTTACAAGTTCAAAATAAGGGGCATTCATATCCATCACGACGTATTTCACGTTCACTCGTGCTTTTCGGGTGAATTTAAGGAAATATGGTTTTAAGAATGCAAGGCGACGATTCTCCAATACGCCGATCAATTGTTGGGTCTGCCCATTCATAAAGACAAAACTCATTTTTCCGCTGCAGGACTTCATTGATTTGAACTCATCAAAACAAAGGACCGAAGGTAACGTATCAAAACGAGGATGATACGTTTTTAAACAGGTGTGTAGGACACGCAGAACGGTTACGTCAGAGACAAAATAGCGATCGGCAATTTCTTTTCTTGTTGTATTCTTGGCCAGCTCCAAGGCAATTTGAACCTTTAATTCTTTTGAAAGATAGCAGTTTTCATCCACCAAGTTTGTCTGAGCATTGAATGTCGACTGACATTCTTTACAGTAAAAGCGCGTACGTACCAAGCGTAATTCTGTTTTGGTGTCTCGATAAGGCAAAAGTTGAACTTTTGTTTTGTGTGAGCCATTCTTGATGATTTGTCCTTCATTTTTGATGCCACATTTACGGCAATGGCTTGGTATATAGCTAAGTTTGTCATGGATAAGATTGATGCGAACCCCCTCTTCTTCTACTGTCTCTAACCATTCTTCTTCGAAGAATAAATTTTCATCTGTTAAACCTAACAAATTTCTAGTACAATGATCCATGGAGATATCCTTTCTTGGTTTGGTTTTGTTTTAGACGACTAAATTCTACCAGTTAGGCTATCTCTTTTTCTATCTTTTTTTACAAAAAAAGTGTCAGTAGAAAATCCGTAGATTTTCCACCAACACTAAATATTGTAGAACCAAAAGATACCGCTAATTAATTTTCATTAGCGGTATCTTTTTGTTTAAGCCGTTTTTCAATAAGGACTAATAAATTGAGAAAAATCAAATCTAGCTCAGCTTTTTTATTATATCATCTTAATTAATCAAAAAAATTTTACTGTTCTCAAATGGTTTGAATTCGTGGAATACTCGTTTCATTGTCTTTATGCTAGTATTTTTCGCTTCTATTTTTCCATTGGTGCAAGGATAGATCATCACGTTGGTAATATCTTCTACATCTATATTATTTTTCTTTCTAAAATAGGGAAACCATACTAGAACACAGCAATTTTAGAATTATAGTACGTTTCATTTTTATTAGACTATTACTAAGATGGCCCATTTATTAGATTCCAATGTATTTCTCCCAAATACGTACCCGTAACTACTTGAGAAACATCAGGAATAACTAAAACTGCATTTCCTAAATCATAGTCATAAACACCATTTTTTCTCGTTGTTGTATTCGTTGACATGACTACCACTGTTTGATTCACTTGCAACTCAAAGTCAGGTATCCCAGTAACATCATTACTGCTTAGAGGATGTAAATCTGTACTTGGGTTATAAGCGTAATCCCCAGTATTCCAATTATCCATAATTGTTCCTGACTGATTATTCGCCTGAATGTAAGCATCTGAAATTTCCATTCCACTAGTCCAATTAAATGTTGCTGTAACTGTCCATTCATTATATGAATTTGTACGGTCCTTAACCCCAATATTTAAACTTTCTGTTTTCTTTAAAGGAATTTCTTGACGGCCACCAGATTGTAACGTAACAGTTCCCATATCAAATGCTTTAGGCAGATAGGCAAAACCTAATAAACTACTATTAGGAGTAAAATTTTGATTGTCTCCACTACTATTTATCTTTTGATTTAACCATTGTGCGGTATAAATATTATTAAATAAATCTGTTATCTGAGTAGCATCTTGTGTATCTATTCCTCCACTATTTAAAGTATAACCAGTAAAATCATAGGCTGCAGCTGGTGTTAATATAGGAATAGTTTGTTCCTGATTTATAATAAATTCTTTTAACCTATTCAAATCTAATTTAGGATCATCTGGCTGAACAAAAAAATCTGTAAAGAAACGTTGAAATCGATAACCATTCGAAAATAGTCCGATAGAATCAGACTCATTATAAGCTGATCCACCATCAAAATATGGTCCCGCTGGCGAACGATATCTTGTTGCAGGCGTAGAAGTACTTCCTGAATCGTAATTAAAATTTTGTGCTAGTAATTGACTATCAGTTGTCACGACTAATAATGGTTTGTAAGCACTAGCACCAAATGTGGCAAACATTTGGTCAAAATTTACATCAGTTTTTCCAAAATGCCAATTCGATAAATCATAGTATAAAATACTAGGAATAGCTGCAAACATTCGCCTAACATTAGTAACATTTGACA
Organism: Enterococcus sp. C63; assembly: GCF_040887215.1. Lineage (NCBI taxonomy): Bacteria > Bacillati > Bacillota > Bacilli > Lactobacillales > Enterococcaceae > Enterococcus > Enterococcus sp. C63. The sequence goes on from NZ_JBFOFI010000010.1 coordinate 74,153, forward strand.
TATCAAAATTATTTACCTCTAATTGTTTAGGGGAAGAAGAAAGTCCCGCAAACATATTGTGCATATCTGTTACGTTCGAAGTATTAAAATCCTGCTGGAAATTAGTCAGATCAGTATAGGTAAACATCTGAGACATATCTGTCACATTAGATGTATCCATACCTAAAAAATTTGCGCTTTGTAAATCGCTTTGATAAAACATCTGTGCCATATTCGTTACATTTGAGGTATCCAATCCACTGAAATCTAACGTACGAAGCCTAGCTAAATAAAAAGCTGCCATTAAATTTGTACTTTGTAACCCCACTTTTTTCCCATTAATTTCTTGTATTGTTAAAGAAATCGGATTTCCAACTGTATCTACAGATAAATTTTGCAAAACAACATGTTTTCCTATATTGTTCACATTAATTTCTCCTGGAATTACAATTTCCTCTGCAGTACCTTTATGACTTATTAAAATTATCTCATTCTCGTTCTCTTGATATTCCCATTCCTCTAAATCAAATCCCTCTTGTATAGCCATAATACTTGAGTTAGGCAATTGCTCAGTATCATTAGTAGTTGATTCTTCTTTAGAATTATCTGTACTATTTGAAGAATTTGTCTGATTATCCGATACTGTTTCTTCCTTTGATGTATTAGGAACAAATTCAGAAACGTCTTCTTCTGTTTCTGAATCTATCATTGTAGATGATTGTTCTACTTGATTATCAGATTCCAAAGATTCAGAAGTAACTACATTTTCTTCTGCATGACTATTTAAAACACCATGGTTATTAACTAATCCAAATACAAGCACAGAACAAAGTAGTCCACTTACTAATCGTTTCAAGTCTTTCACCTTCTTCCATTCAATATTCCTATAATTGATTATTGATGACAAAAAAGTAGATTACGCTCATGATCATTGTTCCTAATGCACACAGTATACTAAAGATATTCAAAAAAAGGAATCGTTTTTCTATCTGTTGCTGGACTACTTTTTTATAGTCTTTTAAAAACAGATATATGCTTACTATTAAGAAAATACTTCCCAACGTCAAATAAATTATCGGATAGGTATACATCTAATCTCTCCCCTTTACTATCTTTTTTGAATAATAAAGAGTACTACCAAGTATAACCAAACCAACTCCTAGCCAAGAATATCCATGATTCATGATTTCTCCTGTCTTTGGTAAAACACCACGCCTTTTTGGAACAATTTCCGATTCAGCCGATATATTTTCTACTCCTGGTAAATCTTTATCGGGGGCAATCGTTTCCCGTAATTCCACTGCTACATCTGTTTCTTTTGAGTCTGTCATTGCCGCAAAAACCATCGTAGAGGATTGTAGAAGGAAAACACCTAAAAACAAAAGAAGTATCATCGTAAATTTCTTATGTTTCATTTTAGTTCCCTCCCCTTCTACTTCTTATAAGCAAGAAAAGTATCGTCATGAAAGCCAATAATGCAAATACAAGTGAACCAATACTTACCCATTTCGGAATTTGGATTTGAAAGACGGATTCTTGATTGATTTTTTTGGCCTGTTCTTCCGTGATCTCAAATTCTTTTTCAAACTTCCACTCTTTTTCCTCACCAGTCACTACACCCTTAAATAGATATTTCCCAGGTTTTAAATCTTCTTTTACCCAATCAAATTGAAATGGAAAAACAGAGAGCGGTGCTATGCTCACATTTTCTTGTTCTTTTGTTCGCACTACTTCTTTTGTTTTCTGATCGATGATCTGTCCTTCTACTTTCGAATCTGGGAATATGTAAGGATTAGGGTTTAAAATGTCTGCTTGAATAATTCGACGACCATCATAAAGAATAGGGCCAACATCTTCTAATTCGACTGAAATATACTGTTTCATTTGATTTTCTGTTTCATTCGTCAATACTACGCCCAAAGTATAACTATACGTATTTTCAACAGAAACCGTTTGTTTACTTTCTTCTTCATCTTTTTTTTCAGAAACAACAATTCCTCCCAAGACGATTCCTTCAAATCTGTCTTTAGGCATCATTACACTCAATGTTGTTTCTTTGGTACTATTTGCAGGCACTTTCACTTCTGATTGATTCGCCTTAACAAGTTGTGTTAAGGGTGTCTTCAACAACGCATGATTTTCAATCATTCCAGTATAATCAATGATGCCGTTAGGATTTGTATTGGCATCAGTTACTTTAATTTCTAATGTTTTTTCTTTTGACGATTCATTGATCAACTTCACTTTGATTTCATCTTTTTCTCCAGGATCTTCTTTCAAGTAAAAATAGCCAACAGAAGAATCTAATTGATGAGCATTTGGCACGCCTTCAATGGTAAATCCACCAATCCCTTCTTCCCCATACGCAATGACTCCCCCACAGAAAAAGATAGATAAGATAAGTATTGTCATGCCAATCGCTCGTTTCATTTCCATACCATCCTTTTCATTATTAAGGTATTCACGTGAATACTATTAATCTATCCTTTTTAGTAACTAAAAACTAGAAAAAATTCTCTTCCTATATCGTCACTAATCAATAAACACACTATTATCCGTCTTTTCAAGAGAAAGAGATAACTGTAATTTATAAATTAAAATTCAAAAATATAACTTTCTAAGGTGTAACTAATAAATTCCAATCGACTGTTCCATTATATGTTTTTGCCTCTAAATTTGTGGCATTAGGAATAGTCAATTGAAGACTCCCTAATGTTCCCAAACGATAATCATAGGTTCCTTTTCCGACTGTTCCTTGTTCTTTTTTCATAATTTCAGTCGTTCCACCTGTAGAAATAGTTACATTTGAATTTCCAATAACATCTGTTTGGGCAACTAACTGATTGGTTTGGAAAGGATCTGTCCCATTATTTGTATTTTGCATCACTGTTCCCGTTGAATTGTTTAAAGTGATCGTTGATCCAGGAAGTTCATCATTCGTCCAGTTTAATTGGGCAGACAATGTCCATTGATTATTTTGACGGGTTGCATCTTTTACACCAATATTATAGGTTGCATTAGAAGACATTGAATCACTACGATCATTTAATGATAAAGTGGCTTGTCCTAAATTTCCAGAAAAGGCAAACGCTTTAGGATAATAAGCAATTCCTAATTTTCCTTCTTCTCCTATTACACCTCCATGAGTCGGTTCATTCCCTCCGTTATCAGGATCAGTAGGATCAGTAGGTGGATTAGGAGTTCCAGGATCATCCGCATTTAAGGTAGCGCTTACAGGAGTTTCCGCACTGTTTGGATCAGCTATTTGATCCGAAAATACCGTTTCATTATTAGCTAAAACACCTACCATTACAATACTACTAAATAAGATACTTTGCTTTTTCATTTTCTATACACTCCCTTTTTGTTTTTCATTTCGATAAAAATAAAACATGAATACAAAAAAATATAATGCGCATTACGTATAAAAGATACAACGTATATTATAATTAATCAATTATTTCGCCTTTATAAAATTAAAATTTAATCCCCATCTCTTTTATTTGCAAAATTCAGTAAATTTATATTTACATAAAATAATTTATTCTTACAATATATAACCATCAGTTAATTTTAATACAAAAACAGACTGCTCCAAGAACAGTCTGCGAAAAGGAAAGATGTTATCGCATATAAAAATACGTGTGGGTAGATCACATAAACAATATGCGATAACATTTTCCTTTTATGAATGCGTATCTATGTTTCAAGAAGTGAAAAATAGATACTGTCATCTTATCATTGAATTAATCGACACTAGAGCTTGAAGTGTCTGGCGAAATTTGTAAATTCCAATTTACATTTCCGCTATATTGTTTCGCAACCAAATCAGTCGCATTAAGAATCATCAACTTCAAAGTACCTACATTACCTAAACTATAATCATAAGTTCCTTTACCTACTGTAACTTTACCTTTTTTCATAATAGTAGTTGGACTATTACTAATAACAACTGTGTTTGAATCAGTGCCTTGAACATCATTTTGGAAATTAGATATGCCATCATTTTGATTTAGTTTTACTTTTCCTTGATCTGGATTCGTTACTGTAATTTCAGAACCTGGCAATTCACTGTTACTCCACTGCAATTGTGCAGTTAATGTCCAAGAATTATTTTGCTGTGTATTATCTTTTACACCGATCTTGTAAGTAGTTTTATCACTACTAGTATTACTTCTCGAATCATTAAGTGTTAACTCAGTAGGTCCTAGATTCCCTGTGAAAGAAAATCCTTTAGGAAAGTACGCAATCCCTAAATTTCCTTCTTCACCTGTAACTCCACCACCAACTGGTTCATTCTATGTGATATCAGGATTATTAGGATCAGAAGGTGGCTTAGGCGTCATTTGTTGCGGTGTCGTTAAATCGGCCGTGACTGGTGTTGATGCACTTGCTGGATCAGCTGTTTGTGTTGGTTCTGCCGCATAGACACCTCCTGAACTAAGTAACGAAGTCAAAATAATTGCAATACTTGCTATCATACTTGTTCGTTTCATTGAAAACTTCCTTTCAAATTAATTATTTTCAACGAAATTATAAGAAACACAAAATATAGACGCAATGCTCTGAAAACTGATCAATAATTATTACTTATCCTAAATACCTATTTTATAGGATTTATCTAAGCTAAAAAGTCATTTTGTTGTATGGAAATTTTAAATTTAAAATCTCCTTCTTTTTAACTTAAAAAATACATCTACATAGAAATGTTCATTCGTTTTCTCCCATTGAATAATTGGTGTTCTGTCGTACCTGTCATTAAATTCCAACTTATAATTTTTCCCTAATCTATTGTAAAATTACCTATCCCTTTCTAAAATTTTCTTAGCTATAAGCTACTACTATTTTGAAAGGAGAATCCTATGTTTAACAGAATTAGGCAGAAGTCGCCCATCCTCTATAGGTGGGTGATGAATGCCGTTCGGTATGAGGGTTACCGTTGGTAACTCGAAGACCAACAACTAAGGCGTATTGCCTCTTTATTTTGTCCCATGTTACAATCAGTCTATACAAGAAATGAGTTGATATAACATGGAATTAGATACAAATAACCATTCAGTATTTCTTCTTTATTACCACCTTGTTTTAGTAACGAAATATCGTAGACAAGTAATTGATAATGAAATATCTAACTACGCTAAAGCGACTTTTGAAAGAATCTCAGAATCGTATCACATCACTTTAGTTGAGTGGAATCATGATAAAGACCACGTTCATATTATGTTCAAAGCTCAACCAAAAACAGAATTGACAAAATTTGTCAATGTCTATAAAAGTGCTAGTTCACGTTTGATAAAGCGCAATTATCCAAGAATCAAACAATTTCTTTGGAAAGAAATGTTCTGGTCAAAAAGTTTTTGTCTTTTGACAACTGGTGGAGCACCAATTGATGTGATTAAGAAGTATATTCAAAATCAAGGAAACAATCATAAATAGAAAACAGGTGAGCTTTATGGAGCGACTAAAAGCATATAAATTTAGAATCTATCCAACAGAAGAACAAGAGACTTTCTTTGCTAAGTCTTTTGGCTGTGTCCGTAAGGTCTACAATCTAATGCTTGATGACCGAATGAAAGCTTATAAAGAAACTAGGAAAGATTCCTCTAAAAAAATGAGTTTTCCAACGCCTGCAAAATATAAGCAAGATTTTCCGTTCTTGAAAGAAGTGGATAGTCTTGCTTTAGCGAATGCACAACTCAACCTAGATAAGGCGTACAAGAACTTCTTTCGCGATAAATCCGTCGGATTTCCTCGTTTCAAAAGCAAGAAAAATCCAGTTCAAAGCTATACGACTAACAATCAAAATGGAACAATCGCTTTGATTGATAATAAATTCGTCAAACTTCCTAAGTTGAAGTCATTAGTTAAAATTACACTCCATAGACAACCTAAAGGTCTGATTAAATCCGCTACAATATCACGTCATTCTAGCGGTAAATATTATATTTCCTTATTGTGTAAAGAAGAAATAGCTGAGCTTCCTAAAACTAATTCCGCTATTGGAATTGACCTTGGTATAACTGATTTTGCAATTCTTTCTGATAGTCAAAAGATTGATAACAATAAATTCACGTCAAAGATGGCAAAGAAACTTAAACGTGAACAACGTAAGTTGTCAAGACGTGCCTTATTAGCTAAACAAAAAGGTATCAATCTGTTTGAAGCTAGCAATTATCAAAAACAAAAACGTAAAGTAGCACGATTGCATGAAAAAGTAATGAATCAACGTACTGATTTTCTGAATAAGTTGAGTACAGAAATAATCAAAAATCACGATATTATCTGTATTGAAGACTTAAACACAAAAGGTATGTTGCGTAATCATAAACTAGCAAAAAGTATTTCGGATGTTTCTTGGTCTAGTTTTGTGACTAAATTACAATACAAAGCTGACTGGTACGGTCGGAAAATTATCAAAGTGGATAAGTGGTTCCCATCTAGTCAAATCTGTTCGAATTGTGGACATGAAGACGGCAAGAAATCTCTTAAAATTCGAGAATGGACTTGTCCTATTTGTCATGCTCATCATGACCGAGATATCAACGCTAGCATCAATATCCTGGCCGAAGGTCTAAGGCTACATTCTATAGGACTGGCTTAGATCAAATAAACAAGAACCGTAGGAACTACGGGGATAGCTTGGTCAATAAGAGACACCGCTGTTAGTAAAAAAATAAGCTATCAAGTATGCTCTATTCCCAAGAATCTCCCACTTCAAGCGTTAAGAACCGTCAGGTTTAGCTAAGTGGTGAGTAGTTCACAAGGTCAATAAGCGTTGTAATATTCTTTTGACTTGGTTTCATTGGTAACCGCAACATCCATAAAATACAGCGGTATCCATTAAAGTATAAACACCTCCGACACGCATCGTATCCGTAATTCGGTTAGGTCGAGTAAACATGTTTGTTCCTTCCTTTCATTTATCAGTAAAAATTGAAGAACCCTATTGAGAAATAGAGTTCTTCATCAAATACCAATATAATCACTTATTCTTCTTTCTTTGCGTCTTTTTTAGATTCTTTAAGTTCACTTTTTATTCTTCGTTTTTGTTGGCGATACTGCCCATAATCTTTTCCGAGATCATAAGCATCTCGACGTTTACTCATCAAGGACGAAGAATGATAACGTCTAGGATCTTCTTTTCCATAGCCAAATACTTTATTTTTAGTTGCTTGTTTTTATGGATTATTTTTCTTATGTTGAGACAATTCTTGATTTAATCGGTCAGACTTCGCAGAAATCGTTCGTTTTGGCTTTTCTTCAGTTTTAGGAGATTTTGGATCGTCAGAATCTTGATTAAAACCAGTCTCTTTTTCATTATTAGCTGATAAATGAGCCTCTTCATTTCCAGATGAATAAGAATTTAAATCATCTGAATTGGTCGTTTCTTCTGATTCTTCAGCCTCTTGACGTGCCATTTCATTACTCTTATACTTCCTATAAAATCTGAATCACTAACAATTAGCACAATAATTATTATTAGTTTTGTTTTATCTATAATTACTCACGCTATCGGACTCACTTTAGTACATTTAAGTAAAATAAATATTATTTCAGTCTATAAGATACTAGATATTTCAAAAGACTTTTTTACTCATGTATTGCTTTTTTTCACATTACTTCTACAATTTACTGATATGTTATCTTTTGATGATACAAGCCTTCTAACACAATTGGAAGAAAGAAAATCATGGTTACTTGAATGTGTGGCTATAGGTATAACTGCTCTCTCACTACAATTTATTTATTTTCTTAAATATCAATTAAATGATATAGAGCTTAAAAAACAGCCTTATTCATCAGAATAAGACTGTTTCTGGATCAACCAATTGTGATTGGTTTAAACTATGATTTAGGCACAATTCAAAATGTAAGTGACTGCCTGTACTGTTTCCTGTTGAACCAACATAACCAATAATCTGCCCTTGTTTTACTTTGTCACCCACTTTGACTTGATATTCTTGTTGGTGCGCATATAAAGCCGTTGTACCGTCTTCGTGCTCGATAGCTACAACATTGCCCCATGATGGGTGAAACTCTGCTTTAACGACCGTTCCTGCCTTGCTGGCATAGATTGGCTCACCTTGTGGCGCTGCTAAATCTAATCCTCGATGAAATTCTCCCCCACGAGTACCAAACGGACTAGAAATCGTGTAATTCTTTAATGGAACGACATACCCTTTTTTGTTTAGTTGTGGGCCCGCTACTTCTTTATCATACTTGGTTAAGTCATAGGTTTCGATTAACCCATTTAATTTTTTATCGTAGCTAGTGTCTGTCGCATAACGACCTGTTAGAAACTTCGTTGCTTCTTGATATGTTTTTGCATTGGTCTTCCAAACTCCATCGTAGAAATGGCTATTTCCTGTTAAACCCTCTTTTAATAGTTGAGCATAGTCATTTAAGCTATCCTCATAGTTCTCATACTGTCTAAAAGTTGCCTGAGTAGTATAAAGTGTCCCATTACCTAAATCTTCTTGTGTCGCAAAAGAGACGCCTTTTCCGTTATGTGTGCCTTTGATTCCAAACAAGTTGTAATTTGGTGCTTGTGCTAACTGACTTTGACCACTAGCCGATTCTAAAATCGCTTGGGCAATCATGACGGAAGCATACAAATCATTTTCTTGTCCGATTTTACGAGCAGATTCGCCAATTTTTCGAATAAATGTTTCGCCTGATTCGTCTTTTTCAAAATGAATGTTTCCTTCGTTATCCTTTTTGCTAGAAGGGACTAATTCTTGAATGGGCGCAGTTGGTGCTTGACGATAAGCTTTTGACTCTTCTTGCACAGTTGGTTGAGCTTGTGCCTTTGTTTCTGCTTTTGGTTGTGCATTTTGTCCAGTGGTTGAAGGCTGTTTCGAAACTGATTGTGAAGGAGTGACTTCCGCAGGTTTTGTTGGCTGTGTCACTTCTTGATTCACTGATTCACTTGGTTTTGTGGTTTGCTGTTCCACAGGCTTCGTTTCTGAAGGCTTAGTAGGTTCTTGCGTATTATTTTCTGGTTGACTAGAGTCTGTCGTACCAGGAGTAGTTGTTTCTGGTTTAGATTCTGTTGTTTGTGAACTATCTGTCGTAGAGTCTGTCGTTTGATCGGTTGATTCACTTGGTTTTTGCTCAGATCGTTCAATGGAAGAATCAGTTGTGGTTTCTTCCTTAGTCGTATCTGTACTATCAGTTGTAGAATTGTCAGTATTCACTGTCGTTGATTGTTCTGTCGCTACATTTGATGGTTTTTCATCTGCTAAAACAGATGGAGTATAACCAACAACTTGACCTAATAACAATAAAGCAGACAATAATTTACTCGTTTTCTTCATCTACAAATTTTCTTCCTTTCCTTTATTCAATATAGTTTCTGCAGGAATCTTTTGTCGAATTTGAACCCACCAATAATCTGGTAACCTAGGAACATATCCTTCTTTTTCTGCAATAAACAAACAATTTAAAACAACAGATATACTTAAAGAAAATTCATGATAGTTATCCTTCATTTTGAAAAATAGTTCTTCTGAACATTCTTCACACAGCGTATGATCTTCTACTTGCCAAACGCTTTCTTTTAAGTCAGGAGACACCTGATTATCACAATTGTTATTCACTTATCATTATCCTCCTTCATTCTAACAAAAATCTCTCAACAATAAAGTAACTTCACATTTTTTTCAAAAAATTTTTATAATTTACGGGGAAATAATATGAAAAAAATAACATTTGGTTAAAACTAGGAAAATCTATTTTAGTAGTAATTTTTTTATTGTAGGATTTTTTGTTGCTCAAGTGATATTTTCTTTATTTTTACAGCATAGATAAGAAAATAGCCAAAAGATATATATACTCTTTTGGCTACAGTCTGAGTCGTTCTAAAGAAGAACGACCTAAATAATTTTCTTCAACGGTTCATAAAAATTTTCATGTGTTCCACGTAACAATACTGGAATCACCTTATTTTCCCTGATTTCATAAGCCACTCTATAAATTGTACTGCATATCTAAAACCATTAGACCAAATACCTGATAAATCTCCAGTTTTTTGTTCACCTTTATATGGATCAACCGCAATTTCATCATATATTAGCTTCTTTAAATCATATTATATTTCTCCATTCAATTGAATTTTTCAACTATTCAATTGAATGGAGAAATATAATTATCTAATAGGTACTTTTTCAGAATAACTATAGAATTGAGATTTATCTGTAAAATTAGCTTTATATTTACTGTTAATTCCAGCCTTTTTAGATATATCTCCCAATTCTATTAATAACTTTTCATCATTTCCTAAAAAATGAATTTTATTGTCAAAGCCAACAATATAGATATAATTCACCAATTTGTTTATTAATATTTCTGGATATTTTTCGCTATCTATTTTTTTATAGACTTGCAACAAAACATCTATAATATCTAATATAGCTTTGGTCTCATCACGCTTCTTTAAACTATTATATAATTCATGAATTATTTTTTTTGTTTCATCAATATCAATCATTTAAATCCTTCCTCCACTAAAACTACCAAACAAATTATCTCCCCAACGTTTAACCCCTTCTGACCAAGCTTGTCCCCAATTTACCCAACATTTTTGCTTATTACAATACACACCATTTCCGTAATACGTAGCAGCGTCTATATTTGTTCCTAATGCTGTAAACCCAATACTAATCATACTACAACAGACTAAAACTTTAACGAACTTCTTTTATGTAGAAACTATATAGCTATTGGTATAGCTTTGTAAACGTTAAAACAAAAGAATTTCCCTAACACTTTTGTAAGTTGGTATCCATCAATTCCAATTATTTTTATCCTAATCATTGTACCATTTCATTCAAAACAAATATTGCCATCAATACCTTCTTTTTATAAAAGAGCATGATTATTATTAACTTCTGCTTAATTATGTTAAAACTTTTTCTATATCTTTTTTGTTCCAGCTTACATCAATAATTATAAAATCCCTGAAATCTTTAGAAGTGACTATTTCTAAAGACGTTTTTTCATCCACTTTCACAGTTTTTGTTTTCATCATTCTTTATTTTCCCTCCAGTTTATCTAAGTAACGATAAATTGTTGTTCTAGAAACATTCCATCGTTCCGCAATTTTCTTAATCGGTGTTCCACTATCTACTAAAGTCTTCAGTAATTCCAAGTCTTGTTCAGTTAACTTTTCAGGACGACCACCAAATCGTTCTCTTTCTCGTGCAGCAGCACGTCCAGCAGCTGAACGCTCTAAAATCAGATTACGTTCAAATTCTGTGAACGCCGCGAATAGATGAAACATAACTTGACCAGTCGAACTGGATTTATCCATCGTGATATTTTCTTGAAGACTATGAAAACTCACACCACGTTCATTCAATCGATTGACGATTGAAATCAAATCTTCCATATTTCTTCCCAGACGATCTAAACGCCAAATGACAAGTGTATCTCCAGAACGAATAAAATCGAGCGCCATTTCTAATCCTGGTCGATTACTTTTTGCCCCACTCATATGATCAGTAAAAATTTTTTCACAACCAAATTTGTTTAAACTATCCTCTTGTAAATCTAAATTTTGTAAACCGGTAGATACTCGTGCGTACCCTATTTTCAAAAAAATCACTCCTTCATTAATTTCATCGTAACATAACTTTATCTACATAGTTTAACTGAACATAGATTTTGTTATGGGTTTATGAACATAAAATGAATTGATTTTTTATAAAATAAAGCTAAAAAATAAAGTGTCCAGAAACGGCGGATTTTCTGTACACTACTTATAATGATTGATTGAAATACTAATTTTACGATATTATAGAATAGAAGAATACATTTAAAAGGAAGATGATAAACATGGGATTATTAATTCAAAAATCTAATTTTTATTCTATCCCACTATATAAACGTCAACGAATAGCCACAAGATATCATAGAATTACTAAAGCAATAAATAGAGCATTTTGGAATTCTGAAAGCGATTCTGCTCACAGCTTATATGTAGGATCTTATGGAAGAGGAACTGCAATAAGCACTAGTGATATAGATATATTAGTTGAATTACCAATGTCAGAATTGGATAGATTTAAGAGTTATTCGTCAAATGGACCATCTAGATTATTACAAGTTATACGAAAAACAATTCTAGAGATATTACCAAGTAGTGATATTAGAGCTGATGGACAAATTGTTAAAATAAATTTTCATGATGGAATTAAGTTTGAAATAGTACCAGCATTTAATGACAAAGATTATTTTGGAAATTCAAAAGGATTTATCTATCCAGATTCAAATATGGGTGGAAACTGGAAGGCTACTAATCCTAAAAAAGAGCAGGAAGCTATGAAACTAAAAAATATCCAAAGTAATAATTTGTTATACGATACTTGTAAGCATTTTCGTCATGTAAGAGATACAGAATTTAAAAGCTATCACCTTTCAGGAATAGTCATTGATAGTTTTGTTTATGAAGCTATAGGGAGCTGGAAATATGTAGACAATAATAATGGGCAAGTTGTAAATTCAGGAGAATACGAAAAAACTTTATTAAATTACTTTAATTCACATAATATATTTGGCTTTTTAAATTTATATTCTCCTGGAAGTAATCAATTTGTTGATACAGAAAATAGCATTGTATGCCTTGAAAAAGTTTTAAAAAAATAGCTTTATAAAGAGTTGTGGGGGATAATATGGAAGAAGAAAAAAAGTGTTTAGAAATTCAACTACGTGAAGCTTATGGTCGAGTAACTTATACTTATACGACTCATTTAAAACAAGCAGATAGAATCATTTCTAAAAATAAACGTTTAAAATGTGTTCAGATAGGATTATCAGCTGTTACTACTGGAGGATTTTTGGGGACTATCATTACTACTAATCATATTTCAACAATTATTGCTGGTCTACGTTCTACAATTTCTCTTGGATTGAATTTATACTTTAAAAATTTTAATCTTGCTGAAGAAGCTAAAAATCATCAAATTATTGCTGATAAATTATGGTTAATTAGAGAAAAATATATAAGTTTACTAACAGATTTAAATCGTTTGAGCATTAATAATATCACAAATGAAAGAGATAAATTAATGAACGCAACCCATGAAATCTATATAAATACTCCAAAAACAGATAGTAAAAGTTATAAATTAGCACTAAAAGCACTAAAAGCACTAAAATCTGAAGAAGAGCAATTTTTTTCAGAAGAAGAATTAGATAAAATGTTACCAGATCACCTTAGAAAAAAGGTTTCTAACTACTGAACTCTTTTTTCTAAGGTGATTTTTTGCCATTTATTAAATAAAATATTCGTCATTTAAAAAGAAAAATGACATCTGGTTTTATCGTGTATGATTAGGATGTATTTTAAATAGTTGCAGAAAGTAGGTAAAAATTTTGAGAGTTGCATACATACGTGTCTCATCCATCGATCAAAATGAACAACGCCAGATTGAAGAAATGAAAAAATTCGGTGCAGAGAGAATTTTCATCGAGAAACAATCGGGCGCAACGATTACTCATCGACCTGTTTTCCAAGAAACATTGGATTTCGTCAGAGATCAAGACATTTTTATTGTGGAAGCTATTGATCGACTTGGAAGAAATTACGACGAGATCATCGCCTCAGTCAATTACCTAAAGAAGAAAAACGTACAGCTAATCATCACCAGTCTACCGATCATGGCTGAAGCAATTGGTAACCCTCTCCTGGATAAATTCATTAAGGATCTGATCATACAAATTTTGGCCATGATCGCTGAACAAGAGCGTACCGAATCTAAACGACGCCAGGCGCAAGGCATTAAAATTGTGAAAGCAAATGGAGTTTATAAAGGTCGTCCAAAACTTTATAGTGCAGATACAAAAAATCCTCAACGACGTTTAGTTTATGAAAACATCGTTAAGGACTTGAATGAAGGCATCTCTATTTCAAAGATTACAAAGAATTATAACGTTACTAGACAAACAATATATAGAATTAAAAAAGATTTGAATTTATAGATCGTTACACCTTCTATACAACTCTCTTAAGTCTAATTTTGGACCATTCATATTATAAATACCATATTCATTAGGTTTAAAAAGATTTTTACGATCTTGTCTTGCCTCAAATTTACAACATACCTTAATAATTTTATAACTGAATTCAATAAAATCATATTTTGTTAGAAAACTAAGATGTTCTAACTACTTATATCCACCATCAATTTGTTCAATAATTTCTTTTGCAGGAGAAGTCTGAGCTGAGCTTTTAAGTTCTATCAGAAATACTGTTTTATTTGCTTCACTTATGATGATGTAGTCACAATCTTTAGGTTTTTCTTTTATATATTGGGTATTACTCTTCATAAGATCTGGTCTTATTTGCATGTATCCTAATAAAGTGGACACATTTTTTTGTATACTCTTAAATAAATAGACACAAATTTTGAAAGGACTTTTTAATATGGGAAACAACAGAAAATCACCACGTAAATTTGATGAAGAGTTTAAAAAATCCATTGTGAAACTTCACGAAAGTGGTAAAACTCAACATGCTTTATCTAAAGAGTACGGCATTGCTCTTTCTTCAATTGCTCGTTGGGTCAAACAATATTCTGAAGTAAAAATTGATGATGACACGATCCTTACGGCTCGTCAGATCAAACAGCTACAAAAACGAAATGCGCAGCTCGAGGAGGAAAATTTAATCCTAAAAAAAGCGATTGCCATATTCACGCCTCGCTCGACGAACGATTAAAAGCCATACACATTCTTCGATATGAACACAGTATTGTTACACTCTGTCGTGTACTCAAAGTCAATCGTTCCACTTATTACAAACGCTTTTCTGGAAAAGTAGTCCCAAGAACAAAAGAAAATCAACACCTAAGAAAAATGATTTTAGAAATTTATACTTCTTCTCAAAAACGTCTTGGCACTGCAAAGATCCAACGGATCCTTTTGCGTGATTATGGCATTTCGATTAGTATTGGTCGCGTTTATCGCTTGATGAAATCAATGAACCTACCAAAAATGTCTACAGTAAAACCTGTTTTCAAAAAAAGAAAAAACAAGGTTTCTTTGACACGTCCAAATCATCTAAACCAAGCGTTCAATCTACCAGCACCCAATCAAGTTTGGACGAGTGATTTTTCTTATATCCCCATCGGTAAGAAAACATTTGCGTATTTGTGTGTCGTTTTAGATTTATTTTCTAGAAAAGTAATTGCTTGGACTGTAGGACCAACGATTAATACAAACCTAGCCATTCAAACAGTGGATAAAGCACTTCATTCTCGAAATTTAATAAGTCCTGTTCTTTTTCATACAGATCAAGGGTCTCAATATACCTCTTTAGAATTTAGAAAGTTTATAGAGAATCATCCGATTGTCCATTCTCTTTCTAAACCAGGTTATCCGTGGGATAACGCCGTCATCGAAGCTTTTTTTAAATATATGAAAAAAGAAGAATTAAACCGCTTCTGATAAGTAAAATCCAGCCCATTTCAACCGTCCTCGATCGCTATAATCAATCATTTTTAAGCCCCCATTGCCTCCTGCATATCCACCAACCAATGTACTTCTAGTAATACTTCGAGCGCCTTCTACCATCGAAGAAGCATGTACAATCGACGTAAAACCATACTTCTGCCTAATTTTATCTAGTTTTTCTTCATCAATCTGCTTTTGTGGATCACTAAACAAATCCAATTGAAGCGAATCAGTATAAACTAGCTTACTATAGGTAATACCAACATGTCGGACTTCTTGTCCTTCGTAATACTTATCAAATAAGAAAAGACAGTAATTCTGCAGCTCTCTTGTATTGTCTGTGTTAGGAATTTTCATTTAGTGTGAAAACCCTGGTCTCGTTTCTAAGATCGAAGTTCCAATGTGTAAATGAACACAACCTATTTTACAGTGGTGTTGTCTAATACGGATTGCTACTTGTTCCGCCATTTCTTTTACGATAAGCTTGATTTCTTCCTTCTTGGTATAATCTCGTGGTAACACTTGTGAATTACCATAGGATTTCTCTTTGGTTGGTTCTGGCGGGATCGCTATATCTGTTCGATCGATCCCATTAGCATGAAAGTACAGCTGTAAACCAATCACACCTAAACGGCTCTTAATATTGTATGGATTCCAATTAGCTAAATCTTTAATACTCATGATACCCATTTTGTTGAGCCTTTTTTTCATTCGAGAGCCAATGCCCCAAAAGTCCGTCATTTCAGGAATATTCCATACTTTCTCAGGAACATTTTGATACGTCCATTCAGCAATAAAATCTTCATTTTGCTTTGCTTCGTTGTCTAAAGCTAGTTTTGCCAATAAAGGATTATCACCAATTCCCATCGTAGCAATCAATCCTAGCTCTTCTTTAATGCTCTCCTGGATCATTTGAGCCAACTTCTTTCTTCTTTGACTTCATGTTCCTTCAGTCGTAAAAAGATTCATCGATCGAATAGATCAATAGATCTTCGTCTGCTACATACCTTCTGAAAATATTGTTTACCTGCATGTTTCGTTTAATGTACAGGTTCATACGTGGCGGAACGACATGTAACGTTTTAGGATAAGGCTGCGGTAGATCTCGCGGCCGGCTGACATTAGAGATTCCATATTTTTCCTTTGCAGCTGGTGAAGAAGCTAAAATAAGCCTTGATCCTGTATTGTCCGCTCGACTCATCACGACTAATTCAGTCGTTAATGGATCTAAATCCCTTTCTATACATTCGACACTTGATAGCGATAGGTAATCCTTTGATATAGTCTCCGGATTTTCCCCCACTCCACACCGTACATGCGACTTTCACCGCATACGGCGTTCCATCAATGTCTACTAACAGATATCATACAGTTATAAATTCAGCAACAATTCACAATTTTTCACTTTTTTCCGGAACTGGTTAATTATCTCAAGCTGAGCGCCTGTAATCCTCATCTTTGTCATGAGAAATGAAGCTCTCGTTTTATCATTCTCATGAATAAGTTGATGAATATTTTAGTGAATGATAACTAGATTTTGGAAGTTATCTTTTCCACCAAGATTTTTAGGTATGATACGGTGACAATAAATATCTGCTAGCTCCAAAACCTCTTTTGTTACTCGGCACCTGCCTCGTTGTACGGAGTACTTAGAGACACGATTATCCCTAAATTCAGTGCTTTCATTCGGATTATTCATATTCATGAGTTGGTTGATAATATCGATTGGAAAGGTAAGATACTTGTGTATTAGCACACGTCCTTCGGGCGTGTACTTGCAAATTCCCATTTTGGGTAGTGATGTATGGCTGTGTTTAACGAATCCTAAAGGAATCATAGGATAGCCATTGATCCATCTTAGCTGTTTTGAACGTGCATAGTTTTTCTTAACGAAATCACTAGGTGGAGATCCATTTTTCTTAACGTCCAGTCGATTTTTAATGATAACCATTATACGTTGGTTAATTTTCGGGCAATCCACACTAATGTGGGTAGCCTTTTTGTAATATTGATGAATCCCTATCACCATCGAGTTGTATTTCACTAGTTGTTTTTGTAAGTCCTCTTTGGTAAGGGTGTGCTGAATTACCTTTATTTGTTTTGCTAGATTATCAAATACTTTTTTCATGGCTTTAGGACACATGTGCGTTTCTATGACAAAGGTCTTTCTTTTGCGAACCAATTTCATAGTGAAACCGAGGAACTCGGATTTCTTTTTCTTTAGATTAACCACTTTTGATTTTTCTGGGCTAATGTCGAGTTTCAGACGCTCTTTTAGCCACAATTTGGTGGCTATAAATATATTGTCCGCATCGTTACGTTTTCTGCAGAAGATTTTGAAGTCGTCGGCATATCTTACGAGATAAATTTCTTTTAGTTTTGAACCACGCCACGCTCGATATTTATTTCCTTTATTCCAGTAACCTTTCTCGGCATTATACCAATCATAATTATGCCTTGTAGGGTGGGTTTCCCACTGTGATGATATCCACCAGTCTAATTCATTTAACACAACATTTGCGAGAAGAGGGGAAAGGATTCCGCTTTGCGGAGTTCCTTTCTTAGGGTGATCAATTCGCCCATCCTTATGAATGATGGGCGCTTTAAGCATTGCCCTAATAACACCTAAAAGCCACTTATCTTGGACTCCTAATGTCCAGAGCTGTTTGATAAGCTTTGAATTGTTTACGTTGTCAAAGAATCCCTCAATATCTATATCTACTACAAAAGTAAGTTTAGACACTTGTGCTAAGCGTACTGCTTGAGCGAATGCATGGTGTGCCGACCGATTAGGACGGAACCCATAATTCTTATCATGAAATTTTGCTTCCATAATAGGTTCTAGAACTTGTAATAGACATTGTTGTACGATTCTGTCCCAAATAGTTGGGATACCAAGTGGGCGAGTTTTTCCATTTGATTTTGGGATTTCTACTCTTTTAACTGGTTGTGGTTTATATTCTGAAAATTTGTCTTGCACGATTCTGATAAAATCCGTATTAGGTATTTCTTTTAAATCATCAATATTTCTATTATCAACGCCCGGAGATACACTCCCAGAGTTTCCTTTAATATTTCTATACGCTAGTAAGATATTATTCGGCGAAGTTACAATTTCCATAAGGTTATTGAAAATGTGATTATCGCAACTTTCTTTGTATAGATTGTATCATAACTGTTAGTAAAACCAATTGACTTGTGGCTATCCCTCCACAGCTTATTATTACTGATTCATAGGTACTGTGCCACTACTCTCACTAGTGTGAATGAGCTTATTATTCTTCGTCTCAACCGCTTCAAAGGAGATTAGTCCTCCACGTCACTAGCTTTCAACGTTCCAATGATTTTATCCGTACATTTACTTTTAGGTGCTCACTCTAAACCTGCGACTTTCCAGTGCCCTTAACACTGCACGGTTATTCATATCTACGATTCTTACTAAACCGCAAGTCGCACCCTATGTCACAATATCTTTTGTGCGGGCAAGATACATTTCTGCACCCCAAGCCTATAGATTCGTATATTCGCGAATTTGTCAGTACAATTGCACATTCTCACCATGAGTAATTTTTGGACTCCCGACTTATAGGTTACACTATCCACCGCTGGACAGCTTTTGATTGCAACAATGCAACTACGGTAACTCTCAGCCGGCTTTACCTAGCTTTTGACAAATTCTTATTCTAATCAACAGATTTGCCAATCGGAGTATCAGAGGGAGCGCTTCAGGTCGTTACACCATCATTTCACTCCTCAAATCATCAGTTCTCCACAAGAACTACTTGTGTGCCTAACCTTTTCAGTTAGAAACGTTTCACACCATAAAAATTTTTTATATCGATCAAAAAGTAATCATTGACTGTCCCATTTGAGTAATCAAACATTTTATTCTACCCCATTTCAATTCGATTGTACAAACATACGTTTGCATTTGTAAAAGGGAACATTCTAAAATAGCAAAAAAGTCAGACTATTTGTCTGACTTTCATAGACCTACTTATTTTTTTCGTTTAGCAATTGGAAGTCTTGGTCAATGAATTGGTAACAATTCCCACAATTTTTACAATGATATTGTTTCGTTTGAGTATTTTGCTGAATCAACTCACCACAAGCACAATAGATCGATACAGCTGTTCTTCTTTCTAATCCGTATAATGGACGTCCCCAAAAAGTATAGCCTAATTGTTGTTCTTTCATTTTCTTCGATTCTCCCTAAAAATATCTCTATTCGTAGCTAATATGACGCTTTGTTCGACCAATGATATTTCTTAATGAGCGAACTTGACCTTAGAATGTTCGTATAAACAACGATTCATTTAAATTGAAAGAGATTTTTATATTCATTTTATCAATCTTCTAATCACTGCCTTCTATTTGTTTCTTAATTCTAAAAAGTGTACTACAACTGAACCCCGTTATGGCTTCCACTTCTTTGTACGATTTACCGGAAGTAATCAATTCATATGCGTGCCTCTTCTTTGGTGTGATTGTTGCTTTCGGACGTCCCTCTTTAAAATTAGGATTATTCTTTTTCGCAAACAATTTTCCTTCCTGAGTACGTTCTACAATCATATCACGTTCCATTTCAGCTACACTCAACAACGTGCGTGTAACCATTCGACCCATTGACGTATTTTCGATCGTTCCTAGATTCAATACCTTAATCGTGACGTTATCATCGAGTAAAGGTTCAATGATCTCTAGTACTTCTCTTGTATTACGGGCGAATCGATCAAGTTTCGTAACAACGATTTCGTCTCCAGGCTTCAGACCAGCTAACAGCTGATTAAACTTCGGTCGATCTCGTTTCGTACCTGTAAATTTTTCAGAAAAAATATTCTTCTTCTCAACACCGTTCTCAAGCAGCTGTTGGATCTGCTCCTTTTTACTTTGAGAAGCAGTTGAGACACGTGCATAGCCATATTTTGTCATTTAACCCACCTGCTCTTACAAATCATCTATCGTATACTCAGAGTATCCTTCATAAAAATAGCTGACATCGATTCCTTTCATATATAACTCGCGATCGTCGATTTGATCAGTCAGGGCATTGGAAATTAGATACCGTATCTCCAAATCGTTTATGGGACTTCGCTCCATTGCAGAAAGATAGTCTGTTTTATCGATCAAGTTCCAGTCAACAACTTTTTGCAATTCTTCCTTTAAAATGAGATCTAGCCAAATTCTAGTACTTCGTCCATTCCCTTCACGAAAAGGGTGAGCGATATTCATCTCCACGTATTTATTAATAATCTCTTCAAAAGAAGTTTGTGGCATTTGATCAATATGCTTTAACGAATGTTCCAGGTACATGACCGGTGCGAAACGAAAATTTCCTTTTGCGACATTGGCCGTCCGAATTTTTCCTGCAAAATCATAAATCTCTGAAAAGAGAAAATCATGAATTTCAGATAAGCCTTTAAACGTACCGACTTCGATTTCATTTATTTTTCCAGAATCGTATAATTCTTTTGCTTTTTGCTTACTGATTTTCTCTTCAGCTTTGGCCAACTCAACTTGATTGGTCAAACCCAATTTATTCTCTAAAATCATGGAAAATCCCCTTAACTTTTTGACATAAGTTTATGAAACACTACAAATCCTATTATACCGCGAATTTAATCATATATCAAAAACTATTAAGTTTCTAACACATCCCTTTTATTTTTATTGCTAAACTTCAATCTCATTTGCTAATTTAAGTTTCTAACAGCTAAACAGAAAGCCCAACAGGTTATACCCTGTTGGGCCGAGTATAATTATCTAGAATATTTACTCCAATGACTTTCTGGAAATAAATATACAAAGTAGGCTTCAATTCACAATATATACAATTTTTAAGTAAAGGGGTCACTGGACATAGCCATCAAGCTAAGGCAAAATATAAGGATACATTATAGTTTTATTTAAAGAATTTCTCGGACTTTGTCACATTTTCTAAAAAAAGCATACACTAAATAAGCTTCATGACTTTTAAATTTTTTTACCTGATAAAGGGACTAAGGATATCCATACTTGTCTTTTTTGTCCCTCTTCGAGACTTCAAAGCGTTTCTTTTTAACAGATTAAAAATACGGTCTAATAAGTTTTCAATCGCTATAAGGTCACCCCTGAAAGCCTGACAGAAATCTGGTAGATAGTGTATTAACACATGCATGGTTTTTGATTCACTTAACTCTTTCTTTTGCTTTTCGTACAATAGTTTTCTCATCTTGTACATCGTTGTCATCGTCAGCCATAGGGCAATCAATTTGCTATAGATATGGCATTTTAATCGGTGACTATTTATTTTTTTATTTTATTAATTTTGAAGACCGATTTCCAAACTTTAAAAAGAAGTTCTATCTGCCAGCGTAAGGAATATACCTCATGTACCATGTCCATTGGGACATGGACTACCGGACAATTCGTGATATAAATATTTAACCGCTTGATTTTCTTGCTGCGATCACTTAGTGGTTTGCGCTTTTTACCAATTTTTCTATCTGTTGTTGTCGATGTTTTAGTTCTTTATTTGTTAAACAACGAATGATTGCTCGAGCCCCAAGGTAGTGTCCTTTGCCGCAATAGACTTCTGGAAATTTAATTGTTTCTCCTGGTTGTAAAGTATCAACGAATCCTTCTAAAGAAAGCGGTAAATATTGACTGTGCTTTTTCTGTTTACTTGCTTTTTTAAAAGACTCTGGATTAGGATTTTTTACAAATAAACGAGTGGTTGTCTTTACTCAGGTGATATAAAAACCTCCAGCAGCTTGAATTGATTGGTATTCACTCAAATCAAAGTAACCTAAGTCTCGAATACACAAATCTCCAGGAATTATTTTTGCTAGATGTGTATCACTAAACTGTTTGTCACCTTCTCGTTCTGCGCCTAGGTAGTTTTCCAAAATTCGACCGCTGATCAAGTCATACTCCAATTGAATTTTAGCTCCCACAGTATGTCTGGTTCCACCAGAACCTGGGAATTCATCGACAAACGACGAATCTAAAATAAATGCGGTAGAATCGATAATCCGTATGCGTTTAAAAACAGAATCCTCATTCAATAATGTGGTTTCTTTCGAGGCATCTGTTTGGATCAACTGCTTCAAAAACTGCTCAAGAAAAGAAACGGTCCGTTCATTAAAGCGTTCATGTAAGCCCTGCGGGCTGATACTGATCTATCCTTGTTTTTCTAAGTAGACCGACAAATCAACCAGTGTTTCTTTAGCGATTGAATTGACAAAGAAAACACACGTTGAGAAAAAATCGTCCCCTTGGACCTTACTCCATCGTTGGCAGAACCCTGTTTCATAAGCTAACTAGTTGATCCTGTTTCGATCAATTATTCGATAAAATATTTCAGCGAGTGCCTGAAAAGAGCTATCTTGGCTCCTGCTTTTTTTACTTACCATTTATAAGGATCCAGTTCGACTGACGGATCATTCCTTTTCAAGAACAACTGTCGGTAGCGCTCTACTATGGCTTGTTCCTCTTGTAAGTACAGTGCATCATCTGCGTTAGTTTGGGCAATCCCGTCAATGCCTATACTGCCAAATCGGACGTTCTCACCAAGTGGATTTGTCTTTTGGAGGAGCGTCTCAAGCTGTTGCGAACAATGATCGACTGCAGGTAAAATTCGACTATTCTGTTGAAGGATTTCTATTTCCATCGACAATAGTTCCTGGTGAACGACTTGATCAAGTTTCTTCCGGATTTTCCGAATTAATTTTACTTCACATGTCTGAATATCATACGCACAAACTGATTTAGAAGCAAAGGATTCCAAATAGAGAAGACAATGCCCTAGAGCGTCATGTACCCCTTTGGGAAATTCATATTCAGCGCTAACAAGTTCAATAGGTGGATTCATAAAAGCACACGTCCTTTTAGATAATTGTATCAATTCTACAAGAAAGCGCAATCTTTTCTTCTGTCTGGGGGTACCAATTGCCTCTTAGCTTGATCGCTATGTCCAATGTCCCCGAAACCGTTA
Organism: Enterococcus sp. C63; assembly: GCF_040887215.1. Lineage (NCBI taxonomy): Bacteria > Bacillati > Bacillota > Bacilli > Lactobacillales > Enterococcaceae > Enterococcus > Enterococcus sp. C63. The sequence continues at coordinate 97,560 of NZ_JBFOFI010000010.1, forward strand.
GGTTTAGCTAAGTGCTGAGTAGTTCACTTCTTTAGTGATAACCATTTTTTCCATGACAAAAACACCTCCAAATTTATTTTACTAAATTTGAGGTGCTCTTTTTTATTGTATCTAATGTCAGTTCTCATCAATGAATATCTGAAATATCTCTTTTTAAACTGTTTGGGCAATTCATCATAGATAGCTTTCAGTGTTTTAATTAAACTTTCTATTAAACTTGGCTATTTAAAATTGGCTTACACTAATCCAACTTCATTTTTAGAAGTAGCAATATCATTCGTAAATGTGATGACAAAATAAGATCCTAATGGTCCAGTAGTATTTGTTTCCCACGTCAATGTTTGAATATTTTCACCATTTGAATTTTTATATTCCGCAATAGCATTCGGTTTGCCAAATTTTTTAATAGCTTTTTCCTTTGATAAATCCTTATTCATTTGAATTTCTCCAAATACTTTAGAAGAAACTACTTTTTCTTTATCATAAGAAACATATAATCCAGATACTGATTTTTCGACAACATTGTTGTTTTCTGTACCAACAGTTAACTTAGCACCTAATTCTCCGTTCTTACTACTTCCCCAAGTATAAATGGTTTCAGAATTTCCCGAATGATCTGTAGAAGATTCCGTATATAACGGAGAACCTAATATTTTATTTACATTCTCCAAACCTGTTCCTATTGTTAATTTATCATATACTGATTTTACTTCTTGAGCAGATTTCTTTTCTGTTGTTATAATTTCTGTTGTTTCTTTCTTTTCATCATTTTTAGCGATAGTCATTGACCCAATACAAATAAAGATTACCGTAATGACTCCTATAATAATATAGATCATTTTTTTCAAAATACTTCCTCCTATTTTAAATGACTAAAAAATTATAAATAATTAAAAGCTCAGTTCCTAGATTTTTAAAAATTAATTTAATTTCTAAAAAAATTTAAAATTTTTTCTAGGCTTATACTATTAGACTACAGGGGATTGGTGACTACAGTGAACTACTCATCTCATCACTCAGCTAAACCTATCGGTTTTTAAAACTTGAAATGAGAGATTCTTGGGAAAACAGCATACTTGATAGCTTATTTTTTCACTAGCAATGGTGTCTCTTATTTACCAATCTCTACTCCTACGGTTCTTCATTTTATCTATCCTGATTTTTGATGATTTCTGTATTCAACTTATTCAGAAAATCGGTACGTTGCTTCATTACTTTTTCGTATAATCGAACTACTATGCATTTCTATTTTTAGCTTCAAAAAGATTGACACCTTTATTTTTAGCCAATAACGTACGTCTAGCAATTTATGTTGTTCATGTTTTAGTTTCTTTTCCATTTTTGATGTGAATTTATTGTTATCAATCTTTTGATCATTTGAAAGAATGGCAACGTCAATAATACATAAGTAAATATTAATTGCATAATTGTTTTTTTAACTCAACAACTTCTTCTTCACGCAGCAACGAAACAAAGTATTTGCCACTTGAATGACGTGAGATTGTGATCAAACCTTTAGATTATCTATAAAGCTTAATTTTAACTAAAAACTTCAATTTAGAAACTTTGACGTATTTATTATCAATCAAAACAATTGTTCCATTCTGATTGTTGATTGTGCAACTTTGAACCATTTTTTTCTTTTGAACGACGACATATTCATCACGGAAAAAATTATTGAACGCCTTGTCTAGATTAATTTTTGTATTCGCTAAAACAAGACTATCCACTTTTCCTTAAATTCCAGTGTGTATTTCCTCAAAAAAAGCATCCCTCTAAATTAGATTTTTAGTCTAACTTTTGGGGTGCACTTCACTTAAACAATTTAAAGGAGGTAAATAATAACTTATCTGTTGAAATTTAGTGGGAAAATCCATAAGTAATATCAGGGGATTCTTTCCGTATAGATCTTTGATTTAAGTAATCAATACCAGTCTTCATATCTTGAATTAAATCTATGGCCATTTGCATACTTAAGTCTGCTCGACAAACAAAACGTTGGATATTAATATTTGATAGATTATCAGGTAACGGATAAGTAGGGACTTGCCACCCCTTCATTGCAAATTGATCGGTTAGATCATATAAATTCCAAGAGATAGAAACATCTTTCTTCAATTTATAGCAAATAATTGGTAATTGTGAACCGTCATTATAAATATCAAAATAACCCATTTTATCAATTTCTTTTGCTAAATATTTTGCTACATCACTGGTTTTTTTATGAATTGATCGATAACCTTCAAACCCATTACGGATAAATGTGTAATATTGTCCTATTATCTGACTTGCACTTCTTGAGAAATTGATTGCCATTGTTGGCATTTCTCCTCCAAGATAACTAACTTTGAAGACTAATTCCTCTGGTAAAAAATCTTTTTCTTTCCAGATAACCCAACCAACACCAGGATATACCAATCCATATTTATGTCCAGAAGTGCTAATTGAACGTACATTTTTCAAACGGAAATCCCATTCAAGTTCTGGTTCCATAAATGGTACAAATAATCCACCACTGGCAGCATCTACATGAATATATACCTTGTAGTCAGTCTGTTTGTTATATTCCTCTATTTTTTTATCTAATGCCTTTATATCGTCATATTTTCCTGTATAAGTGATTCCTAAGATACCTACTACGCCAATCGTATATTCATCAAAATAATCGGTTACAGTGTCTATATTGATACTCCCATGTTCTTCATCAATCGGGATTGTGCGCATTTCAATATCCCAATAAACACAGAATTTTTCCCAAACGACTTGATATGCAGAAGAAATTACTAAGTTAGGTTTTTGTTTATTGATATCTAAACCAAGTTTTTTTACACGATTACGCCATGCAAATTTTAATGCTAATCCCCCCAACATACAAGCTTCACTCGAACCTACAGTCGAGGTACCTATAAAATCAGATTCATCTGGAACATTCCATAAGTCAGCAATGATGTTAACACACCGATTTTCGATCTCTGCTGTACGTGGATATTCAGTTTTATCTATTGCATTTTTGTCCAATGTTTCACACATGATTTTTGCAGCTTCTGGTTCCATGTATGTTTGACAAAATGTAGCGAGATTTTGTCTTGACACACCTTCATCAATTAATTGATCTTTTACCAATTGATAAGCATCTCGAGGAATCAGCGAGCCTTTTGGCAGTTTATACATAGGAATCGCTTCGTCCATCGCTTCATTTCCGAAAATAGGTTCCAAATATTGTGCTTCATGTCTATTTTTTTTACTGAATAACATTTTTCTCTCCTCCTAAAAAGCACTGATTTCTTAGATTTTTCTGTTATTTCCTTTTTCATCAAATGTTTTATAAATCCCAAAAGGGATAACTAAAATAATTAACCAGCTAATAATTAAGATAGCTAAATACGTTCCTCCTTTACCATAACCGATATCGTTAGGTGGAAAAAACGATATAAAGAATGCAAAAACTGAAACAAGTAATCCTATAATTGCTACACCAATTTTTACTTTCTTTCCACCAGGAATTTGGTATGATCTTGCTAAATCTTCCTTTTCTTTCACTAATTTGATGTAAGAAATAAATAAAAGAACATAAGCTACAAGATAAATACATACTGTCAAAGCCATTGCAACAAAGAACGAAAGATTAGCTCCCCCTCCTCCTAATGTTAGTACAACTGCCCAGATAGAAACGATTATTCCTTGAATTAATACGATATTGGTAGGTACATTATATTTATTAACTTTTGCCATTTGTTTTGGTAGCAGTCCATTTTCAGCTGCTTCAAGCATAGCAGTCGACGGGCCAACTACCCATGTGGCAATTTCAGCAACAACACCTAAACAAATAATGACTGCAATGATACGAATAAGTACTGCTCCTCCACCAAAATGGTGAATTAAATAAGAATACGCTTGGATTACTCCTGTATCCAGTGATAACTGGTCTTGTGGGATTGTTGCAGCAACTGTAGCACCACCCAATGTATCTAAAATAATTGTCGAAATTACTAATATCAAAATAGCCTTAGGATAATTTTTCCCAGGATTCTCCATATCTTTCACATGACTAGCAGACGACTCAACCCCTGCATATGCTAAAATAAATGAAACAAAAACCACTAACGTATTTACTTTAGTAAAATCTGGAAGCCAAGCATCTGCCCCAAAAGAAACTTTTACTGGATTTCCCTGCATAATATAAAGAATACTTAAAACAAAGAGAAGTATTCCAGTCGCTAATATTCCGACAAAAAAACCTAATTTTGCAATTTTAGCAGTATTTTTTGTCCCAGCAAATTGTGAAATTGTTATTAACCAAAAAATTACTAATGTTCCAATCAATTTTAACCAAACATTCGTATTTAAAGCTGGCCAATTAAGTGCATAAGATAGTGCTCCTATAATAAAGTAAATCATTGTGATAAAACCTACTGTAATTTGGAACCATTGGAAGAAAATAGCAGCAAATCCCCATTTTCTTCCTAAAGTTTTTGAGACCCACGTATAAAGTCCACCTTTTTCCCATCCTTTCACAGTAGCCATTTCCGCAGAACAAAGTGCCACAGGAATAAACCAAAGAAAGCCCCCAACTAGTAAATAAAAAACTAGATTCATCTTTGATGTTGCAAATGTCGGATACTCATAAACTGTCATGACCATTGAGGCAGTTATAGCAAAAAAGCTCATCAAAGATAGTTTTTTTGTACTTCTATCCATTGTTTTTCCTCCTTATTATTTAATAAACTCATAACTGTGAAATTTCAATTTTTTTCACTATTATGAAATCTCCAAACAATGTTAAAATTACTCACGTTCTTTATTTCTCTCTCTTAAATATTGTTGTGTTTGTAAAAAAACAAAAAGAACAGTATAGTTGTCTTAACGATTAAATAATAAATTATTAAAAAAAGAAATTTATATATCAAATACGAAAAAAGTAGTAAAACTTTTTTTACTTAGCAGGAAAGTAAGACTGGATTTTTAACATGTAGGTAAAATAATACATATTATATTTTTACGATTTAAAAGTACTCCACTAAAAGTCAAATGGGAGCGTCAATAATTTTGTGTAAATAACTCGTCCTTCTGCAAAATAATGGGTTACTCAGTAAACATTGAAGCTAATGTATCCCTCACTTGTTGGAAGCCTTTATGGCTTCTATTTAAGAATTTTTGATTGTATGTATCAAAGATGGATACTAGGAAACGCTCTAGTGATTCTTCATTTTGAAACTGCTCTTTTCTGCGGCTGTATTTCTTGATTTGTTTATTGAAAGATTCGATTAAATTAGTTGAGTAAATGCTTCGGCGGATACTAGGCGGAAACTCATAAAAAATCAATAAATCTTGATTTTTTATCAGTGACTGCGTCACTTTAGGATAAGTTTTCTACCACTTCTCAATCATACTCCCTAAAAAGGTATTTGCCTATTCCTTTGAGCTAGCTTGATAAACAGCCTTAAAATCATCACAGATTTCTTTTCGATCTTTGACACGTACTTTATGAGCAATATTACGGGAAACGTGAACACAGCAATGTTGGTATTTAGCTTTAGGATAAATCTGGTGAATCGTATCTTTCATGCCTTTTAAGCCATCAGTAATAAACAGTAAGACATCATGAACCCCTCTGGAGTAAATGTCCTGTAACAACTCATTCCAAACGTAGGTCGATTCAGTCGGGGCAATTGCATAACTTAGTACTTCTTTAGTGCCGTCTTCTCGTATACCAATGGCAATATAGATTGCTTCTTTGGAGACGGTTTGCCGTTTTAAAGGAATATAAGTAGCATCCATGAAAATAGCGACATACTTATCATTTAGAGTTCTAACTTTAAATGCATTTACTTCTTCAGTCAGCACTTTAGTCATGTTGGACATGGTTTGGGGCGTGTAGTGATGCCCATACATTTTCTCAATCAAGTCTGCGATTTCCGACATGGTAATACCTTTTCGGAAGAGGTGAATGACGGTCTCCTCTAAGGTATCATTCGTCCGTCTATAAGCAGGAACAGTCTGTTGCTTGAACTCGCCGTTGCGGTCGCGCGGAATCTGGATATGAAGTTCCCCATACTCGGTCTTGACCGTACGGTCATAGGAGCCGTTACGAGAATTACCCGTGTTAAAACCAATGCGATCGTACTTTTCGTAATCGAGGAAAGCCGTTAACTCCGTTTTGAGAAGCGTATTGACAGCTTTTTCCAAATGGACACGGAATAATTCATTCAAATCGCCTTTGTTCGCTAGAGTCTTTAGAATTTCTGTAGTAAAATCGTTCATATGGAAGTCCTCTTTTCTGTGAATGTGTTGTGGTAACTCTATTCTACAGAAGGGACTTCCTTTTTTCTATTTACACAAAATATTTTACACTCTCAGTCAAATAAAGAATAGATTATCTAATTTATTTTTTTTATTATTAATTGTATATTTTAACTAATTTTTGAAATGAGGAAATCCAATAGATTTATTACAAAAGAAATTGTTATATGCCTTATCTAAAATTAGTTAGATATTAACCACGAAAATATTTTCTTTCAAAAATGGAATTTATTTATGTAAGGGTAGGAAATATCATTTGTGAATTACTGACCACTTAGCTAAAGCTAGCGATTTTTAATGCTTGAAGTGGAATCTTCTTGGAAAAAGAGCATACTTGATAGATTATTTTTGTCACTAATAGCGATGTCTTGTATTTACCATACCCCCATAGTTCCTACAGTTCTTTATTGGATCTGTGCTAATTGTTTTAGTCATAGACCTTCGTTCAGAATATTGATACTTGCATTGATATCTCGGTCATGATGAGCATAACAAATAGGACAAATCCATTCTCGAATTTCGAGAGATTTCTTGCCGTCTTTATGTCCGTATTTTGAGCAAATTTGACTAACCAGAAAATATTTATCAACTTTGATAATTTCCGCTCCATACCAATTAGTCTTTCATTGTAAATTAGTCACAAAACTTAACCAAGAAACATCAGAAATACTTTTCGCTAATTTATGATTACGAAACATACCTTGTGTATTTAAGTCTTCCATACAAATAATATCGTGGTTTTTAATAACTTATTTAGAAAATCAGTACGCTGACTCATTACTTTCTCATATGACATGAAAAAACTCTTTTCGATCTGATGAGCGGTTGGTAGCCACTCACTAGTATATCGAAAGGAGTTTTTTATCGCTAAAGCTACTTCTTCCACGCATAGAAACACGCGGGTTTCTTGTTTCGCACGCTTTGTGCACGAAACTAATTACAGTCATTAAGAAAAAAAAGTCCGATTTTGAAATTAACCATCAAAATATGATTTTAAGTTACAAAAACCAAAGTAGATGCCAAAACGTTCAGTTTCATCTGGCGTAAAGTGACAAATAGTTATGAATCTACTGTGGATAAGCAATCAAACGAATTCTATCAGATCCTTTATAAAAAAATCTTTCCTTATTTAAAAGAAGAAAAGAGAAGAAAAAAACAAAGCCTTGTTAAATATATTCCATTCCCACCAACCATTTCTCTTACCAATGAAACTTTTTTTAATCTTAATGCATTTTATCTAAAGTAGAGCTTTCTTCTATAAATTTAAAATTTATCTTTTTCTTGTAATTCTGCCAATCTTATAAATTATCTTGTATAATAGCTAATTTTTCTCGAACTAATTGAAATGCAGCAAACTTTTTTCCAAATTGATTGCGCTCTTTAACATAAGCCAAAGCTACTTCTAATAAACCTGCTAGCATTCCTATTGCTACATGCGCAATATCAGCTCGTGTATCTCTTAGAATTCTAGAAACATATTTAAAGCCATTAATATGCTTCTAATCTTGCTTCATCACTTACTTCTACATTATTTAAATAGATATGACCATTTTGAACTACTCTGAGAGCAATCTTTCCTTCAGTATTTCCTGGAATAATAAAACATTTAATTTATTATCTGATGTATCTTTCACAAATACAAGGTTAATATCTGCAGTAGCAGCTCCTCCAATCCATCGTTTTTCTTCGTTAATAATCATGTATTACCGTTTCTTTGAGCAGAAGTAGACAAAAGTAGACAAACTTCCATAAATAAATTAAGATTGTTCATGTTAAGTGTGTTGGCAACTTCACGATAGGATAGCTCACTTGTTTGATATAACTCTAATCTTATTCAGCTTAAATTGAACAGAATATTTTTTATTTTGACACTTTCTTACTAGGCTCTCTTCACCAAATTCTTGATAGATATTGATCAAGTGCTTAACTTGTGACAAAGCCTTAACGGAATACTTCTTTGGCATATAATCACTTCCGCCTTTACCATCCAAATAATCACAAATCATCTTTAATCTAAGCTCAAAAGGATATTTATCCATAAAAAATACCTCCTCAAAAAAATCTAATTTTTTTTTGGGGGTACAAATGCAAGTCTTTTTTATTAAAGTCAGATTCCATGCAGTACTAAATTCAAATTACCTTAATGTTTAATTACCAAAAAATACATTGATATTTAGATAAGCTAAATTAAGTATACAAAAGGATAAAACTAAATTACCGAAAAATATAGTGAATGATTGACAATATCATTTACATCCATTTCACAAAATTCCTTCATAAAAACAGTATAGTCTTCCTTTGAGCATTTCAAAATCATTGCTTCAGAAAAATCTTCATCGTGCTGAACAGTATCTACAAATGATAACAGAATTTGTAATTGTGCATCTAGTCCTAATACTTCTGCATGTATACGAAAAAAATTACTTGGTTCAACATTGTAAATTTTTTCTTTAATTGATTCACATAGAATCTTCATTCTCTTAGAGATTAAAGGATATTTTTGAGAAAATAATTTATTATTATACTTTTCTTCAAAATATCGAAAATATTCATTTTCTTTCAAAAAAACAGAATAATTCTTCATAATTCTCTCCTCACAATTTCAATATTTCTGTATTATTTCTTTATCATATAATCAATAAAACTTAAAATACTCATTGACTAATCTTACATTCGCTACACGATATTAATCACTTCACTTTTCCTATTGAAGATTATTTACTTAATATAAGTCACAGAAAAAATATCATATGATCAATAAAAATTCAATATGCACACTTTTTTTAAAAATTTAATTTCAAAAGATAAAATAATAAAAAATAAATCTTTTTATTGTAATATATTAATATAATTTAACTAAAAATATGAGCATATACGACATTGGAGGAGAATATTTATGATAAAAGAGTATATTGAAAAAGACATAATCAGAAAGACAGAAACTTTAAAATATTTTTTCTATTTTACTGAAATAAATCTGAATATACTTGAAATACCTTTCACTATAGATACATTTAAAAGAGATTTTAGTTTTATTTGCAATACGTGTAGCAAGTATATCAATCAAATCTATCACAAAGGTCCAATATATAGAATATATTTTAAAAAAGATACAGAATATTTTGATGTGGCAGAACTAATCTATAGGGATTCAATTTTTTTGAAGCTCTGTACTTTAAAATTAAAAAACATTGAATACAGTTACTATGATATAGCTGACTCAGAATATATTTCATTAACAAAGGCTTATCATCTAAAAAAAAGAGTTAATGCTTATTTTGAAAATAGAAAAGCTATTAAAAGTGAACTATACTACCGCTATTCTTTTCTTGAAATTTTATTAAGGATTGAAGTACCTTTTAATATATCTATATATGATAATATTGAAATACCATTTAATATAAAAATGAATAAATTAGAAAAGCGCTTATTTCTGGGAGGTATCTATTTAGCTATAGAACGACATGAAAATAATCCTATTTTTATTAGCGATAAATACTTAAAGTTTCTTAAATCCAGTTTAATGTTTTTGGAAATAAAACGTATTATATCAACTATAGGTATTGAGTTAGATGATCATGAAATCGCTTTTTTATCCATTGTATTTAGAATGATCTCATTTAATGTAAACAATTATGTTTTATTTGAAAAAGACCATCTTTTATTGATGAATAAAATGATTGAAACCAATCCTCAAATACCTGATTTATTAATTTCTTTAGATATAAATCTTAAAGTTAACAATATCAATGATACAATAATACAAAGCTCTATTTTAAGATTTATAACTCCACTATTTTTCTCAGAGCAGGAATTCCTTCTATCCAGCCCTATCTATCAGAAAAATACTCATGAAATATTTCTAAATAAATTTCTAAATATTACTAATAACTGGATAAAGAGTTTTAGTGACAAAGAATTTAAATTTTCTAAAGAAGAACTAAATAGAATTAGCATAGAAATTATATCCATAATCAATCAGAAGAAACAAATGATTATAGTAGTCTCTAAAAATATAAATATATATTTAATCTATAGAAAAAAAATCCAAGAGTACCTACTATCTTCTAATAGAATTTTACTAGATAATATATATTATTCATTGGAGGATATTCCTTTACAATTTAAGAATAACATTATAATTTGTGATGAGAGATTGAAAAATAATAATACGATTTTTCCAAATATATACTATATATCTTATACAAATATAGATAATAATTTTAAAGAAATCTTGATTGATTTAAATAGATAAAATAAACTTCTTTAAAATTATTTTTATTAATCTAAAATAGAAAAGTAAAAACCCCTAGAATGGCTCGCAATTCGCTAGCCCCTTAAATGATGTGCCCCCCTTTTAATTAGACTAGAAATCTAATTAAAAGGGGGGTTTTTTTTGCAGATATATACATTTGATTTTAAGAAAAAAGTAGTTTCAGATTATTTAAATAACAAAAACGGATACAAATATCTTGCACATAAATATCAAATAAATCGTACACTGGTTAGACATTGGATAAGGATTTATAACTATCATGGTTGGAGGTGGCAAAAGCTACACTACAAAATTTAAAATTGATGTTATAGAATATATGGAAACAAATGGTCTTTCTATCCAAGAAACCGCAAAAAAATTTAATATCGGTTTAAATAGAACTCTAAGTAAATGGATAGAGCAATATGAAGAAGGCGGTGCTTCTTCACTTGAGAGCCAAAAAAGAAGCAGAAAAATTAGTATGAATTCCAAGCTAAATATTCCTAAAAAAACTTAAAGACGAGTCTCTTGAAGAAGAAGTTATTTGTTTAAGAGCAGAGAACGCATATTAAAAAAGTTAGAAACCTTGATTCAAGAACAAGATTAGAGCAAGAAGAAATCAAGGTTAAAACAATCTTTTATAATACTGATCAATATATTTAATCGGAATACTATAGATATAACTTCCATTAAATATTTTTATTCGTTCATGAAATTCTTCAATCATTATCCGATACAATTGATCATAAAACGCATGTGTACTGTTCTTAGACGTTAAGCCAGATAAAATCAATCGATGTTCACCTACGTAAGTAGCAACATAAAAGAAAGCTTCATTAGAGTATAAAATAGTTTCTAAGTTTTTGGAAAATTGAGTAGATTTCAATAGAGTTTGACGATCTTTAATAGATGCTTCTTTCATTTTTGCAGGTGTCTATCAACGATAAATAAAATAAATTCATGTTTATCCTTAAAATAAAGATAAAACGTTCTTCTCGAAACTTTAGCGTTATAAGCTAACTCACTAATTGTAATAGATTCAAAAGATTTTCTAGTCAACAAAGTAGTTAAAGATGTTTCTAGTCTTTTAGTAATCTGCTTCATACGTATTTCCCCTATAAAAAATAGTTAAATGTACCATTCCCTAAAAAGGAAATGGTACATTCTTTTATTTGAAAATAGATTCTTTAAAATCATTCGTTAATAAATGATAGCTCTGCATGATCTTAGCTTTCAAATCATCCATATATCTTGGATTTTGATTCTTTTTAATTAATACCAAGTCATACTCCAAAGCTTCCATAAATAACGCTTGTAAATCAGTATAGTTATTAATTACACGCGTCAAGTTATTCCATTGCACGGTAATCGATTTAATTTTATTTTTCTTATCGCTCCGTTCCTTAAACATAGCTTTCTTGAATTCCTCATAATTATTATATTGACCATTAAATATCTTCTTAATGATAAATACATCAGAGAATGTTTCTCCTTGTCTTTGAGCATCTTGTTTATATTGGTTAGATACATATGGTACAAACCCATCTGTCCAACCTTTTGCAGCTAACAATTCATAAGCTGTTTTTCTAAAGACGATTCCTCCAGAAGCACCATTACTATTTTGTAATGCAGAGTAGATTGGCGCATACATTGAAATTTCATAATATGCGTTATTTCCAACAGAAGCTCCGCCATAATAACGTCTAGATACTACGCTATAATCAATTAAATCATCGACAGTTTTTAGATTCATTTTTTCCCATTCTTCTGCGGTAAATTCCACAACTTTATCTGTGCCATTTTCAAAAGTAAGCTTACGATATAGATATTTAAGCTCGTCTTTCGATTTTTGCAAAGTGACATCGGCTTCTACATAATCCAACAAATACGTAACATCAAATACACCATGCATATACTCATACAAATCTTGAGCACTTTCAAAAATGGACGGACTATAGTTTTGAGAACGTAAACTGTCTTCAGGCCATTCATAGACCATATTTAATCCATAAACAGAAGAATCTTTTGTATATGGTGATTGTAATAAGCCCATCGCAAAGTTTTCTGCATATTCTCCATCACGGCGACCGTACCCATTGAAGTAAATTCCTCCATCAAAGTTATGCGTCATTTCGTGTGTCAATGTAGAAGTGCCATAATCACCTACAGATCCATCTACAACAAAATGTACTAAATTACCATTCGCATACGCACCACTTCCGTTAGGATCATACCACTTTCCAATAGCCCCAAAAAACTCCACCATTGCAGGAACACTGGTATCATATCTTCCAACCCAACGACGATAATATGGCCATCCTTTTGTCTGATCAATGATCCAATAACCATCCCAAACTGGAATATCTCGTGTATAGAGCTGGCTTTTTACTTTCTCGTCCACAATCCGATACCAAGTATCATAGTAACCTGCCCATAAATCACCATAATGAGCCAATGTTTTTTCAAATTCTTTTACCTTTTCCGCATACTCTTCTGGTGTTTTCTTCAACGCTTCATCGATATAGCGTTCATATAAACCAAAAGTAATTGTCGACATATTCGTTACTATAAATACATTATTCGAAGTTAAATTCAATAATGGTAAGATAAAGTTACGATATTCTGTACGATTTTTCCCTTTTAACCGAGGATAGATCTTTACTTCTGCATCCGGTACTTCTTTTGAGGGTGCCTCATATACAAAGGCTTTTGTAGCTCCTTTAAACCAGTCATTTTCATCCATTTCAGGTACAAATAACTTACGATTATAATCCAAGTAATCGATCAAATTCGTTTTTCCAGTTACCGTTGAGAATTGTGTCCCAAAAGTACTGTAGTTATTTTTAACTTGCAGGCTTTCATAACTCATATTTCCGAAAGAAATCAACCAATCTAAGTTATCAACCATAGAACCATAAAAATCGGTCCGATACATCGCCAACTCTTTCGTATTCACATCACCATAATTAATATTATAGAGCCGATTGACATATGTTAATCCTAAAAGTAAGTTTTGAGCTTGATCTTTTAATTTAGTAAGCAAGTATTTAGAAATACCCTCTGAATTCATATCAACAACTGTACTATTCACCAAGATCGAACGTAATTCTTGATTCAGGTTCTTTTTGATTGCATCAAAGGATTCCCATAAATACATATCTCTTAATTTATTATATTTCGACTCTTGAAGATCTTTTTCTGCTTGTGTACGCAATTCTTGTTCTTTTTCTGAAGTTAATTCAGTATCTGGATTATTTTTCTTATAATTAGCAACTGCTTGATCTTGTGCTTTTTGTACTTCATCCTCTGTCCACATGAACCCAAATTTTTGAAGCATATCTATAGATAGAAATTCTATTCCATCAAAAGTTGTTTTTAATTGATTCAATAGAGAGTCGAAATTATTTTGGAATTGCATTGGTGTATAGATGAGACTATCTCCTAATTGAAACTCCACTAATTTCGTATTCTTAAAGCTAGATTCATTAGATAAGGCTAACCACTCTACCGTACCATCTGAATAGTGGATCAGTAGTTGATTGATATCGGATAATTGTTCAAACACATCTGTAATCACTTGGTGATCTTTCGCTGGTGTCACAGATAACACTGACGTAGTATAGAGTTTACTACTTGTATCTACTAAATTCCCGTAACGTAATACCGTATATCGATCATATAAAGGAATAAGTTTTTCCACATTTCGATAAGCAGTTTCTCGCTCTTTTTGATAACCAGATAAATGGCTATAATCAGTCATAGTCGCAGCTTGAGTTAATTCAACTATCTTTATTCCCCATTGAGCAATCAGCTCTTTCGCATGTTCCTCAGATATATCAGTAGATTTAGCATAACTTTTTCCTTCGGCTGCTCCTTGAACATAATAGATGTTCGTAAATGGAGCATACGTATATCCTGTATCCCCATGAATCATATTCCCATTTGAAACAGATACAGAGCTAATAACGTTTTCCATTTTACCATTATACCAAGAACTACCGATAATTCCCCCAATAAATCCTGCAGAGCCATTATTGACAATACTACCTGATACATAGGAATTTTTAATCCAGGTATCACTATAGCTTTGTCCAACTAGTCCACCTAACTTATTGTCATTTCGATATGCAGAGACAATCATATCAACATTTGCATAGCTTCGTTCAATCACGGATTGACCATTTAGTATTCCTACTAAACCACCAATGAAATAATTTTCGCTACTTGTCAGAATCAATGATCCTGAGAAAGAACTATCTAGTAACTTCGAAGAATTGTTCATTGTATATATTAAACCACCAGCATTTATTGGAACACGAATAGTTCCTTCTGCATGAACATTTTGGATTGTCGCATGGTCTGCAGTTTTTGCTAATGATCCAACTCCAGTTTGATTTCCGGTTATAGATACATCAACTAAATGAATATTTTTAACTGTACCATTATTAATAGCATTGAATAATGGTTTATTCAGATTATAAATCGTATAAACTTTTCCAGCTTCACTTTCTAGTGTTCCAGCAAAGGCTTCTGTGATATAACTATCTCCGTTTGCTACTACTTCAGAAGCAGAAAGATCTGCCCCAATTATAAATGTACCATCTGGGGTACTATTAATTGCTTTCACTAAATCGCTAAATGTTGTATACACGCCTTGTTTCTGTGTGATTTTATTGATATAAAACGCATAGTTTTCAGTAAAATCATTCGTGGTTGAGTCATAGGTAACCAATTCCGGATAGGAAAGAGTTACTTTATATTTTGCTTCCCCATTTTCAGTGACTTCTTGAATCTCATGAACCGGTAATAGAATATCTTTATTGTTTGTTGAATCGATTTGAACGATATAATTGGATAAATCTTGTGGTACTTCTTTTAATCCAATAATATTCTTCAAAGAGCCATTATCATTAACTTTGAAGAGCTTTAATGTATTGAAATTAGTGATTTCTAGTTTCTTAGGCACTAATTCGATCGTTTCTTTTTCTTGTTGATTATTGGTAATTGCTTGTTGATTAATTCTATACGTGTAAATTGTCTCTAAAGTATATGGAGTATTATAAGCAAGGTTATTTAGTACTACTAAATGTGTTTTTAAATCAACAGCTTGTTCTACTTTTAAAGACTGATTTTGATATACTTTTACTTGAATTGATTGTAACGTATCATCTATATCTGTCACCTTATAATGAATAGTGGCTGTTTTTTGATCAACATTTTTATCAATAGAAGCCAATTTAACTACAGGAACTTCTTCTTTTTTCTTCAATTGATCAATGGCTTGTTGTAACTTAGAGGCTGCTTTATCTACTTCTTCTTGTGTTGCTTGTGAATTTTTCATTACCCCTTCTGCCTTTTGCAGACTTGTACTAAATGGTGCCCAACTATCTGTAGTATAAGAAGCTGCTTCATAGCCTTTTACTTGATCTATAAGCTTTTGTAGTTCCTCTTTATTTACTACCTTTACTTTTAGCTGTTGAATGCTTTGTTGTAATTCCGTAACCGCTTGATTGACTTCTTCTTGCGTTGCTTGCGCATTTTTCATTACTCCTTCTGCCTTTTGCAGACTTGCACTAAGTGAGGACCAACTATCAGTAGTATACGACTCTTGTTTATATCCTTTTGCTTGATTGATCAGCTGTTGTAAGTTCTCCTTATTCACTACTTTTGTTTTTAACTGTTGGATACTTTCATTTAGTTTAACAACAGATTGATCTATCTCTTCTTGCGTTGCAGCTTCATTTTCAACTACTGTTTCTGAGTTAGCTAGTTGTTCCGTAAATACCTTCCAAGTATCAGCAGTATATTGGTTTTCTTGATAGGTTTTTGCTTCTTGAATCAATTGTTCTAAGGCACTTCGGTCTACTGCTTTCACTTTCGTCCCACGTAAAATTACTCTTTTTACTGGTTCTTTAGTGACTACTCGACTGATTTCTTTTTTGTCGATTTGGGTTCCAGAAGCATCATAAGTAATTCGATACGTAATCGTTTGACTACCCTTTTCTCCTTCTACTTGTACTTTCATTTCCCCTAAATCTAAACTTGGATCATCAATAGTTTCAGTTTGATAAGGAATTTCTTCTGTCACGACTTCTTCTTTTTCTGTCGTAGTACTGTTTGGCTTAGTGCCTCG
>NZ_JBFOFI010000011.1:0-56127 GCF_040887215.1 Enterococcus sp. C63
GACTGGTAGTTGTTTCTTCTACTGTCTTTTCTTCTTTTTTATGACAGCCCGAAAGAAAAAGAACCGTTAGTAAACTGAGTAATATCACTTTTTTCAATCTTCTCTCCTACTTTCCACTTTGTTGTAAATAAGGTAATGGATCTAACCAAACACCGTCATTTTTAAATGCTGAAGCTTGTGCGGCATACCAATCGCTCTTAGTAAATCCTAAGTGTAAATGTGCCGTATCTCTTATTCCTATTACTTGTCCTGCTTTGACTTTATCTCCCACTTTCACACGTGCATTTGAAGGAGAAGAACCAAATTCCTGATACACCATGCTTAAATCACCATCCTTTATCACAATGACACATGAACCCAGTGCCGCAATACTTGGATTACCAACAAATACGACAGTTCCTGCATGAACCGCATGGATCTCATTTCCAGGGTGATCAACCGATCCAAAATCTAATCCATTGTGAAAACCATTCACACGAAATTCTCCACCAGGATTTTTTCCAAAAAGTTGTCCTCCCAAGAATGAACTTCGTTCTAAACTTGAACCAGGAAATGGATTGTACCATCCGCCACCTAAGCTACCAGTACTTCCACCACTAGGAGTTGAGCTAATACTTCCCCATTTTTTGATCGCAAATTCATCATACTCTGTTAAATGATAAGATTTAATGATCCCCATAGCTCCTTGATAATAAGCACTTCCTTCGGTAATTCCTGCCGTTGCATACCCACCTCTTCCTAGAATTAAAAGGCATTGTCCAGGGTCTTTATTTCCCACACACGCATTGAAATTGGATTGAGTAGCCACCATATACCCATAATATGCATAACATGCCTTTGCATTAGGAAACTTCATGTAGTTTCCCCCTTCACTTCCTCCGACACCTCTTGCACTTCCTTTAGGGTAAGGACAACCTAAATACCAGGTTATCCCAAAATAATTGTGGTCATTTTTTCCAGAATAAGATTGTCCATAAGCACTTTCCCATCCGAATTGCGAAAGAATGACTGAAGGTAATAGTTTGTATTTAACTGCCGCTCCTACCGCATATCTCGCATGTTCATCTGTAATAGGCCCTCTTCCTTTGATTTCTTCAAAAATAGGTAAATCTTCCGTATACTCTCCTGTAAACATTCCTTCTGAGTAAGAACTTGTTTCCTCTGTTGCTCCTACTGAACCAATCATTTGTATCATCATATTTAGCATAATAAAAAAAGGAAAAAGCAATAGAAGAAGACCTGAACCAAACACCATTAATTTCCATTTCATTCAGATACCTCTACGCCTGTTCCATCACATTATCTTCTTTGGCTATCATAGATTGTTCTACTATGTTATCTTCTTTAGTTACTATGGATCGTTCCACCACGTTGTCTTCTTTAGCCAATATAGATCGTTCCATCAAGTTGTCTTCTTGAACCATCATGGATTGATCGACAGTTTTCAAATGATTGGTTTCTTTTAATAGATCATTGTAGTCAAAGGATTCAGACTTCCCCAATTGTGATACCGGCAATTCTTGACGAACATTATAGTTGATAAATGTTTCTGAATATCCCTTTTGTGCCAAATACTTCTTAAAACGATCGACAAAATCTCTTCCTGCTTCATCATTATTCACACACAATGAAATACGTGGGACGATCGTTTTCTTCCCTTCTGCCATCTTCCGATTGGATTCTAATACTTTTCTAAAATAGGATTCTACGACTTGGTGCTTCAACCCTGACATAGCACAAAAATCAGTATTTACCAATACTTTTTTCGCACCAAAATAATTTTCTTTATATAAAGAAAGATAACTCATCACTTCAATCGGTGCTTCAAATACTTTTAATTCTCCAGTAGGAATTTTCGAGTTTAAACTAGCAAAAAACATCGCATCTTTTTGATTCCCTGGGTGTTGGAAAAGAAAATAAGGACGATCCTTGATCAACCGTTTTTCTTCTGGTAAATAACGTGTTCCTCTTAATTCCACGCCCACCACTGTAGGATTCATGATTTGGGTTCGATCAAAAAATTTGAAAATAATATTTTGATAGCGATCTTCACCAATTAGATTGGCTTGATTAAATAAGGTCACAATCGTTGGGTCGATTTCTCGTTCTTTGGTCAAATAAGAAAACACTTCTGAAAAATTGGACTGTTCTTTAATGTCTCGTTGATAGTTTAACGGTTCATTCTCCTTCACTTGATAATCAGCTTCAGACAACACCTTGACTTCACTGCCTAAAATATCGCCAATGGCTTCTTCAAAAGAAAAATCATAAAGTTTCATCGCTAATATGATACAGTTATCGACCGCAGGTTGATCGATCTCTTTATTGAAAAACATCACTTTTCGACGACTATCATATACCCAACTAGAATGTTCTGTATGACGATAATAGTTGCCTTGGCGTTGAAAAGTTTCTCCTTTTGAGATCATATATTCTAAAATATCTGAATTACGTGCTTCTTTTATTTGATTTGGTGAATAATAACTCATCTAACATCCTCCTTTAGTAATAAAAAAAGAACAACTTCAATAAAAGTTGTTCACTCGTCAAACGGATAGATCTAAAATGTTTCGTTCATAAAAGCGTTCATTTCGCCATTGTTCTGTATTCTCTCGCAATACACGTTGCAGTTGATACACTTGTTTTCGTTTGGCTACTTCTTTCTGCCATTGCTTTTGTAACATGGCACGTTCTTTTTTGGATAATGGAAAACGCCGTTTCTTCGTCCATTTCGCTTGTTTTTCAGATGATTCTTTTGTTCGTTGATACATGGAACGCACCTCTTCAGCCTGATCTTGGAATAAATGGTTATAAGAATCTTCTGTTGGTATGGATTGTTCCAATGATTGAAAATAACGGTGCCATTCTTCCGCTGTTGGTGGTTTATTTTCTTTATGTTGGAAAGGATTATTTTCAATTTTCTTCACTGATTCTTTCAAACTTTTTACAAATTCCTTTTGGTATTCTGATACTTCAGAACTTTTTGGTAAACACTGATCGATAAAGTATTCGGTTTGTTCATCGAATACTTCTTCTGTGATCGTTCCTTGTCTCGAACTTGTTAAAATCATTTTTTTCAACACCGGAGGAAAATTGCTTTCTTCCACTTCCTGAATGGTCATTCTTTGGTTATTACTTGTGCGAAGTTTCCATTCATTTTTTAATTCTAGTTTGTATTGTTCACGTTCATCGAGTTCTTCCTCAATTACATTTATTTTTTCTTCTTCCGTACGAATATAAGCCAACAAACTTTCCAAAACTGGAGGCTCGTTGGCTCGGTGTCGTGCAGGATTATTTACAATTCGTTCAAGTGCAAGTTGAAAAGCTTCAGTCGGTTTTTTCTGATTTTCTTCTATGATTTTGTCACGATCAATTGACTGATCCTCCATCATCATCTCTCCTAATGAACCGTTGACTTGTCTTTTTTTAGGAACGAGATCCATCGCTTGAATTTCTTTTAAAATATGGTTTCCTAGACGTGTGTATAAGGTATGCAATTTATTTTCAGAACTATTCCGACCTTCTCCAAATGCAGACTCTTCTTCTGACTGAATATATGCTTGTCGATCCATCATTTCTTGATACAACTCAGGAAAATTTTGGTCGATAAAAGACTGGATCACTTTGTCTAATTCTTTTTTAAATCCATATTTTTCTGCGTAACCATATTTCTGGTAACCTTTTTGTTCGGGTAGTTTTTCTGCCACACGTTGTAAATCCATAACCATATGGTTTATTTGTTCTTGTCCTTGTTCGGAACGTATTCCCTCAATCATTACTTTACGCAACGCATCAATTTTCGCACGTTCTTTTTGTAACCCTAACAATTGATTGGCAAAAACTGATTTCATTTTACGCATGGTCTTACGTGAACGATATCCTTTGACCTCAGTAACCAACTCACCTGTTTCTGGATCGACAAACCTTTTCTTCTCTCGAGTCGGATAAGGTTCGACAGTCGCTACATGGACATGAATATTATCTGTATTGTAATGGATAGAAGCTGTCCAAACAGCGGAATCTGTCATTCCTTCTTCTGATAACATCGTAGCCATCGCTAATCGAATGGCTTCATGAATTTTTTCTTCTTTTAATTGATTCGTTCGTTCATCTAAGTAACCATGTTGAACCAGCCATTGATTATCAAATGAAAAAACATCTTGCCACATGACACTTCCATTTTTAGCGGCGGCGGTAAATTGTTCTTTCATTCTTTTTAAATCTTCTTCATTTAATTGGTGTTTATCTGCGGAAAATAAACGAGACGTTTTGACAGGATTCGCCATATAATGAATGTACCCTTCTAATGTTTCGTCTTCGTCTCCTTCATACGCCGCACTCGTCCCTTCTCTATTCGTAAAAGCAGAATAGGCTTCATAAGCTTCATTCCGAACAGCTTCTTCTCGATCCATATAATCGATGTAAGACTGAAATGCAGACGAACCTGGTCGAGCAAATTTTCCAGTCATAATAATCCCAGGAGACGCCCCCATCAATCATTCACTCGCTGTTCAAAATGATGAAAAATCTCTTGATTCCGTTTCATCTCTAAATGATTTTCTGCTTCTCTTAAAATATGATTGGGCTCTTGATCAGACGATTTCATTTTGGGAAAATCTTCGTAATGAAGTCGTGTGTTTTCAATTTCGTACACCACATTCATTTTGTTTTCTAAATTTCGCAACAAACTTTTTCGCAAGCGACGTTCTTCATCTAATTCTTCTTGTAGTTGTTCGATCATTTTTTCTTGTGCTAAGTAACGATCCGCTAAAATATTCACCACACCAGTTTTCGTTCCACCAAATTTCCCTAACAGCTCATTTAATAAATCTTCTGTACGATGATTAGGATTAATTGAAAATGTCATTGATGTTTTCCTCCCTTATTGGTTCTTGGACTAAAGGGATTAGTCCTTGTTGAACATTTAATAAATACGCTTGTGTGTTTAAGTCTAAGTGGGCAATCACATCATCTATTATCGCCTTCATTCGTAATTCTGTTTCGAGTACTGCTTCAAATCGTCCAGCTTCTCGAATGTATTTTTTCAGTTGTTCGGAAGGACTTTTTTTATTTTTTTTACAATAGATTTTAAATTGTTCCCACTCTAAATCATTTACATTTCTCAATCGAACTTCTGTCACTTTCTTACCTCCGTTTATTTTTTAAAATGGAAATTAATTGTTTCAAATTTTCTCCTTTGTTCGATAAAAAATAATAGATTCCATAAAAAATGCAACCTATAAAAACAAAAAGGATCAATAAACACAACACGAATCGAATCAATGATCTCCCTCTCTTTCGTTCTAAAATGTAATTTGCCATTACTAATGCAAGAGCATAAGACAAAAAGGGGGACAAAATCGTCCCCAACCCGACAGTGTCGGGCTTTTTGCGTGTGTCACAAAAATAGCCGTTTTCACAATTTTTGTGAGGGTTACACAATTTTTGTTAACCAAAAAACAATTTTTGTGAGCAGTTTAACATTATTTGTGAGCTATACTTTGAGATAAATCGACAAAACTCAATCCTCTTTTTTACGATAATCTTGAATTTGTTCATGAAGCTTTTGGATCTTCTCCTGCAATTCCTCATTGTTAGATTCTGCTTCAGTAATTTTTGTCTCATACTCACTAATTTGTGATTGTTTCGTTTGGATTTCTTGATTGGTTTCTTCAATTTCTGTCTTCGTCTCGTATTTCTTTTCGCTTTCTAATTCATTGATTTCCCTCTCGATTCCTTCAATAAATTTTTGACTTTGACGAATCAAATCCTTATTTGTTTGGATCAATTTTTCTGATTCTTTGATTTGTAACTCTAAACATTTTGCCAAATACTTGTCCTCATTTTGTGGTTTTGCCTGTGGATCTTCTGGTACTTTTTTTCGATTCATAAACAAAGCACCTTGTACGGTTTCTTCATCTGGATCGACTTCTTTTCGACCATAGTTTTCAAATAAATCTTGAATACTTTTTGGATCGAAATCAGGATTTGTTGGAGAAACAATCCCAATATCAATGACGATTGATTTCCAATTTTCTGGAATCTGAAAGAGCTGAATCAAATAATAGTTCTCTGTTAAACGGATCAAATGATGCGGAATTTCTTGTTCTGTTTTTGATTCAGAAGCAATCATTTCTAGCTTTCCACCCTCTGGCATTGTTCCATCTGCTTTCAATAGTATTTCAGCATAATGTGTCTTTTCGTTATAGCCTCGTTCCAATTGTGTAAGGGTTAGATCATTCAAAGAAAGACTATGATTTACACCGATAGGTGTGTCCGCCAAATCTTTTTCTGTTCCTAAAAGAATGGAAGGTACTGCAAAAAATACGACCATTCCTAACGTTAAAAAAAGAGCTATACGATAAAATTGATCCGCATGCTCGACAAAAAATCGTTTCGTTTTCTTCCATTTTTTTTGAATAAAAGTAACGATAAAGTTTCACCTTCCTCTCAAAAAATAAGCGTCTAAACTAATGCCCACCGGCAAAAATTTCGATTTCTTCTTTCGATAAATCTATATTCAATTGGAAATTTCCTTTTCCTTTGATGGCTAAAATGGCTTGCCCTTGATTGAGATTAGGAATACTTTCTAGTTCGCTTTCACGTAGTGTTTCTTTGAATGAATCTTTTAATTCATCAATCGAACTTGGGTCTTGTTTCATGATAAAAGTATAGGTCGACAGCTTCAAAAGTTTACGTACTTTCTCCTTAAAGTTGTCGGACGCCCCTTTAGAAAATAAATCTGAAATATCATGCGTAGCTAAGCCTAAACCTCCAAAAGCTTTACGTGCTTCTCGTTCATACCGATCAAGTAAATCAATGGCGTCCATGTTTTCTTGTCGGGTAATATTATGAAATTCATCGATCACTAACAAATTTCGTATCGCTTCTTCTGGACGTTTCAAATGATTATCTACAAAATATTTTTCTCTCATTCCTCGTGTCATCGCAAGATTCCATACTAAGAAAAGAAGATTATAAAATTGAGCATTGAATACAGCTTTTCCTTTATTTAACAAACTACTCAAATCAAATGAGACGGAGTAATAATCTTCAAAATTTAAAGTCGTATGTCGATTAAAAATTTTTCCATCTGATCGCAACATGGCTTGGCTAACTGAATAGATTTTATCTAATCTTTTTGCTTCAAACTCTGATAGGGAAGAGTGAAATTTCCTTTCCTCTTCAAACAATTCATTGTGAATAAACCGAGAAAAATCTTCCAATAAAGGATATTGAATCGCTTCATATTGCGTGGCATTTTCCAATACCATTTGGTGATCAGAAAACCATTTTTCATAAAACAAATCAATATACATATCCAATGACGTATTTAGCTCAGGATCATTTTCTCCATGAATATTTGCGAAGATAATTTTCAATTTATTCTTACTAACGTTGTAGCTCTCTTGTTCATCTACTTCGCCAGTCAACTCATTAATCACTGTCGCAAATATTTGGAAAGGATTGACTGTTCCATCACGACCAGAAGCGTCTAACGACAAACCACCATAAGCTTTCATGAACCGATTATTCTCGGCATTTGCCATAAAATAATACGTATAGTTGCCTAATAAATGATTGTGACTACCGATCTTTTTCAACGTTGAACTTTTACCAGAACCAGGAATACCGATCAACACAAAATTATAAGAAAGTCGCATATAATCCTTGTGCCACATATCTAAAATAACCAATCCCCCTGTATTGGTTCGACCAAAATAAAGACCTCTCGGATCAATTAATTGGCTATAATTCAATGGATAACTTGCCCCTAAATCATTCGTCGTCAACTCTTTCCCTTGACGATTTTTTGCTTGCTTTTGTTCTTTATGGGAGCGATAAAGTGCCAATAACTCTGTATCTTCTTCTCCCAAAAAGAAAGAAGCTTTATAACCTCTAATAGAAAGTCGTTGATTGATTTTATCTGCTTGTTGTTGAACTTCATCTTTCGTTTTTCCTGAAATATAGTAACGTGTCGTCACTTCTTTGACACTCTCATTTCCTGTGATCATGTCCTCCATCAATTCTTTTAATAATTGATACTCAATCCCCGCTTCTTGTCGAATATCCTCTGAGAATCCCTTTCTCGCATTATCACGACTCTCTCCAATGGATTTATTCAACTCTTTTTTGATTTTGGATAAACCCAAATGAGAAATATCAACTGTGGTAATCACACCAGGTTGACGAAAAATTTGTTCTCCCCAATAAAAAAATTCTTTCTTTGCGTATTTATATAAATGAGAGACACCGATATAATTTCTTCCTGTTTGACTAAACCAATTTCCCTTAAAAGTAATTCCTGTTTGTGGCATGATCTCACTCATAAACTTCCAATCTTCTTTTGCTTTATTACAATAATCTGGATCAGATAAAGAATCATCAAATTGCGGAGGGCGATCGCCTAAATTGTATAACTGATAAAGTAAACTTTTCTTTTGCGCCACTGAGATTGGATGAATATGAATATATTTATTCACGCTGTGTAACACTTCGGAACGAGCATTCTCCAACGCTTCTCTTGTTTCTCCAAAAATTTGGATATATACGATATCTTCTAACAATGATTGTGACTGTTCGAGTTCCCATACTTTGTGTTCACGCTGTTCTTTCAGGTACTCACTCCCCTCTTTTGGAAATCGATCATACAAATAGTCAATTTGTTGGGTTGTATCCGCCGCATACCCCATAAAAATTAATTTAATGTCTGACGTAGTACTTCGGAAAAAATCTACATAACTTTGAATCCCTTGGCGCTGAATTTCTGTTGGTTCTTTACGAATCGAATAGTTTTCTAATAATAAATAATCTGTAAATCCATTTCTTGTGACAATACAATCTTCTTCAATCATAGAAATATGGTTCATCAGTTTTAAGACGCTGTTTGAGATTTTGTAATTTGGTTTGTGTTTCTTTTTCTTCTTTGTTTCTTTTTTTAAGGAATCATCGATAATCATTTTTCTGCCTCCATTAGTTGTTGATTCTCTTCAAACGCTTCTTGTTGCGAAAGATAGATCGTATCTGGGTGATAAATAGTCAGATCTTTTCTTAAAAGATCCACAAGTGTGGTAATATTCTTTTGACTTGGTTTCATTGGAGACGGCAACATCCAAAAAATAGTTACCAATACAAGAAATAGACGAAACCACAAGCGTAAAGGAGGATAAACTAAAGCTGCAATATAATTCCAACCATAAAGCAATACACCAAAAAATACCGCGGCATCCATTAGAGTGTATACACCTCCGACACGCATCGTATCCGTGATTCGGTTAGGTCGAGTAAACATATTCATTCCTTCTTTCTAATGGTGTAAAAAGAAGAACCTTCTTATCAGAAGGTTCTTCTATTAAAAATTTCCATTCTTATTCTTCGTTTTCCAAATCTTTTTTAGCTTCTTTCAATTCACCTTTGATTCGTTTCTTTTCTCGACGATATTCTCCGTAGTCTTTCCCTAATTCATAGGCATCTTGACGTTTTTCTATAAAAGAAGGAGTATGATAACGTCTAGGGTCTTCTTTTCCATAGCCAAATACTTTATTCTTAGTTGCTTGTTTTAATGGATTACTTTTCTTATGTTGAGACAACTCTTGGTTTAATCGATCAGACTTCGCAGAAAATGTTCGTTTTGGTTTTTCTTCAGTATTAGAAGATTTAGGGTTGTCAGATGCTTGATTGAACCCAGCCTCTTTTTCACTAGTAGCTGATGAATGAGCTTCTTCATTTTCAGATGAATAAGAATTGAAATCATCTGAATTGGTCATTTCTTCCGGTTTCTCAGACTCTTGGCGTGCCATTTCATTGAATCCTAGTGGGAAATCAGAATCAATCGTTTCTTCAGTTGGTTCGAGCGATTCCAAACTATCAAAATCTGAAGATTCAGGGGAATATCCTGAATTCTCTTCTGAAGTCTCTTGAGATTCTTGCGTATGTTCTCCCACGTCTTCTGATTCTGTAGACGATTCTTCATTCTCAGAGGATTCTTGATTTTGTAAATCATTTGGATCTTTTTGTTGTTCTTTCTCTCGTTCTTGTTCATTAAACCCTTTATTCGATTGAGAATCGTCTTCTTCCTGTTCGTTATTTTCTGAGTTAGAACCACCATTCATCATATCGTTAATTCCCTTCATTCCTTTTCCATTGCCATTATTTCCTGCGCCTGCAGTAGCTAGAGTCATTCCTAAACCAAAAGCACCAACGTCGGCTAATGCCCCACCTGCGGACTTCGCTGCACTCACACCAAAGTCTTTGATCCCTCGTACAAGTTTTGACCCACTGAAGGCTGCCATCATCACACCAGCAGTTCCTTTCAAACCTGCGTCGATTCCTGTCACACGTTGGAATCCATTTGGCCCATCGATCAATGCCCATGCAGCACCTGCCATCGCAATAATATAAGTAAAGAAATCAAAATTCATCGACTTGATATAAACCGTCGCAACAATATAGATTTGAAAAAGGATCGGCACATAGACTAATAAAGCAAAACTACCAACTAGTTCAGAAAAAACAGCTTTCACTCGTTGCATACCCATGAAATCTGCCAATCCACCTTTGACTAATAAAACATAATCGCCATACATTTTGGCAATGATTATCGCAAATTTAAAAGAAGTAATTGCTAAAGCCACAATCATTACCAATTCTGTTAGATAAATATTAAAAAAACGTACTTTGTTGCGATAATAATTTGGCGAAAAGAATTCAGACATTAACCAAGCCGCAAAACCACTTGGTTGTTCAATATCCACCACTGAATCCTTTCCTTTAGAGTCTGTTTTGATTTTTTTCTTAAAAACCTCTCCATTTTTCACATCATCAGGCTCATCAATTTTTTCTTTCATATCGATTTGCTTGGCATGCTTATAATGGTTCAGATTTTCACCCTTTTTTAAATTCCATCCTTCTTCTGCCATAGCTAACAAATCGGTGGTATTTTCCAAAATAATCGACTCACCTGGACTTTGATCTACCTTATTAATGGATTTGAATACACCCTGTGTCATGGTTGAAGCCGTTGACCATAACGTAGGAGCCATCAATGTTAAACAAAGGATCAAAAACAAATTTAATGGTGCTTGTGTTGCGCCATTGACTTTGTTAAACATTAATAAAATAAAAAAGCCCACTACTGCCATTAACAAAAGAAATCCTTTTAGTGGATCGATTTTGTGCATTAACTCATTGAAAGCTGGATTGTCAAAAATATTTAACAACTTTAAAAGGTTCTCCATCACACCATACAGTCCATCTAAAACCCAAGCACCACCTTCCGCAATTTTCATGGCTATTGGTCGTAAAAAATCCCAACCTATATTTCCTTGTGTTAAATAATCAGAGTAATGATTTAACAGCTTTAACAATTGTTCATTAGACATCACTGTTACACCATTTCCAGAGAGAAAATTAGTCACAACATTGGCTAGAATAAACAGCATTTATTTTTCCTCCCCTCCTATTTGAGTAAAACCATTTTTTTCAACGCTTTGAATCATCCGTTCATAAAGAGGCTCTCTACCAACATTGGCTAACCATTTTTTTATATCTTTGATCGTCCCTGATTGAAGCAATTGTTCATATTCTTCCTCTATTCGTTGTGGATTTTCCTGTGATTCACAAAAGATTCGTACGTCCTTTTTCAATTTCTGTTTAAAGAAATAACTTAATGGACTAGCTGAATCCAATTCTTGTATGCGTTGTTGTTGAACGTCTTCCGTAAAATAGTCGTCAAAAATGGTATCTAATTCTTTCAAACGTAAGTTTTCAACTTGTGGTTCGACATGGTTTTCTTGCGGAACACGTACAGAATCTTCTTTTTCTGACTGATTTCCTCCTTCATTTTTTGAAGCTTTCTCTGCTTCAAAATCTCTTCCTTCAAGAATCGCTTGTCTTCTTTCTTCTTTTTCTTCAATCATGAAAGGATCAACCATATAAAGTAAATGACTTAAGTTGATTTGAGTATGTGGTGCATGGCGATACTCTTCTTCGATTTCCTCCCAAGTACTTTCTTCATACGGAAGATATTTCCATGATTCTAGCATTTTAGTTTCCCCACGATTGTAAATAGGATACATATTTTCAATGACATTCCCTTTTAAATCATGAGTTTTCATGCTTCGAATTACTACCGTTTGTCCAAAAGGTAAACGAGACAATTCATCTTTCGTTAACATAGGAATACGTTCCATGGAATCGGTGAGTGTTTTTTCACTGTCTGCGACTTTTCCTTGACGTGAAAGGGAAAGGTTTGCTCGATTCCCTAAGTCTTCGACAATCATTTCTCTTGTTTTCTTTGATTTGGTTTTCACTACAATGGTATTTCCGCAGTTGGCAATAATCGTATTCGCATCATCACCATACTTATCTAATTGTTCATAGTTTTGTAGAACAATCACATGACTAAGTCCTACTTTTAACCCATCGGTCATTTTCGTTGCTAATTCAGGGATTTTTACCATATTTCCTGCTTCTTCATAAAGAAACACCACTTGTCGTGGCAACTTACGATTCGGCTGTTTTAACCCTGCTTTTGTTAATTCTTTAAAGCTTTGATCGAAATAATTAGCCGCAATCTCGTGATTCGATTTGTCTTGGTCAGAAACAACTACAAAGACAGCCATTGGTTGTTCGCCAAACCCTAAATCCATGTAATTGATTGAATTTTGAGCCATTAACTTGGCATTTCCTGTTCTACGAAATGCTTTTAAATTCGTTAACATATGTGTTACCACATTCCCAATGGTTGATTTTGCAGGTGCTGAAGCTAAAATATCTAAATAAGCCAAATGCGCAGGGTGATCTAAAGGCAATTCTTGGAAATAGAAGTCTAATACTGACTTTCCTTTGTATTTACTGAATAATTGTTTTCTTTTTCTTAAATCATCTGTATAGTTTTGAATGACGGAATGAGATTCAGTAGTAATTTGATCACTGTTCATTTCCGCAATCATATTCACAATTGTATACATATTGGAAAGTTCTTCTCGTTGAATCAATAAAGATTCTTCAATCAATGCCAAAGATCCAGCAGTGAATAAAGCAGTTGCCGCATTTTGCCAAAACGGTTCTTTCGCATGTGGATCATGAAAATAGGTATAACATAACGTAGCCAATTCAGATTGGGCTTGGTCGAGTCCTCGATCTCTCTCAATTGTTGTTTTTCCAAAAAGATATTGTTTATAGTAATGAACAACCAAAGATAAAGGATTTGTGGTATCTGAAACAGCTGTATCATTTAAATTTAACAGCTTGACCTTATACTTTCTTTTTTCTAGTAATTTTTTCCATTTCAAATAAAGTTCTCCAGAAGGATCATGAATATTCATTGAACGTTTTTCCTTCATGTCTGTTGTCCGACTGTAGCCATCGATCGCTTTTTCAACTCCAAAAACCCCTTTACCAACACGAGTTTCCCCAACGATAGCCACATTCGTTGGCTCACTAGAAATATATTCTCGAACTCGATGACACTCTCGATCTTCATTTGTTCGAGGAGACGTTCCCACGACCATTCCTGATGGGCCATCATAGGCTTCCATATCATCTGTAGGCATGACTGGATACTGATAATCGAGTTCGCTTTTTCCATCGGCCCAACGAGACGTTGCCGCAGTCATCACGTCTTCCAATGGCATAAAACTCTTTCGAATACGATATAGTTTCAGACCAAATAAGAACGTACAAAAAAAGAACAGGAGAAAAAAATAGATCCATCCTGTTCTTGTAGTTGGAAGTTGAAAGAAAAATTTCCATTGAAAAGCTCGACTCCAATCACACTCTCCAAAAAGTCCGTTTGAAAAAACTTCTGTTAGAATAGTTGGTAAAGAAACGAGATAATTGGAAAAGAAAAAAAGGAAAACAACCAGTCCTACAAACAAAGGGACTAAAACACGTTTTTGTCCTAGATAACGCTCCATATATTTATATGGTGTTCGTGCAGGATCACGCCATAATCGAGTGCCAACCAAATCTTTTTTCCAATTATTTAGTAATCCCATAGTTGTTCCCTCTCTTTTTGAGAACATAAATCAAAAGTATAGGGTTGTGATAAAACTGTTTCATCCACTGTATTATTTATCTCTCGTTCCATCTGTTCATATTCTTTTGTTAAATATTTATCTGCCAATTCTTCATGTTCTAGTAAATCAATCAACTGATTCATTTCTATCTCTTTACATTTTTCTTGACGAATTTGTTGGTATTCCTTCAAACTTTCAATGCGAAGTTGAATCGCTTCTTCAATAGTATGCGTTTTATCATAATTTTTGATCATATGACATTCTTCTTCAGTTAATCCTGTACGCTCACAATAGCGCCGATAAACTTCTCGTAAGTCCATCTTACGAAGTTCTTCTTGTACTTCTTCTTTACTTAAAACCATATTAGTTTTTTCCTCCCTTGCGATATTCTCTAAACCATTGTTTCAAATTCTCAACGATTTCATATAAAGTTGGAATTTCAGACAAAACCACCAAAAGACTTATTATAATAAGCCCTGTGTACCGTAAAACATTCTTCTCTTCAATCATTCCATTGATACTCAAACAAACAACCATCAAACTAAATAGTAAATTCCACACACATCGATAAAAGAAAGTCCATTTAGACAAACCTCTTGAAACAACCAAAGTAAAAGGCGTACGTTTGACACGATAATGATCAAAAATATTTTCAACAGATATATTTTCATGAGTGGTCATAATCAAATCTTCTGTTACTTTTTCAAAACCTATATAAGTCAGATAGTTCAATGATTTCTGCTTTTTAGGTAAATCATAATTTGTAATAATGGATTGATCGTATACTTGATTTAAACGAATTTCTAAAAATGTAAAAACAAATAAAATCAAGAAGGAACGAAAAGCAGAAATAGAACGATCTCCTGCAATAAAACCATCAAAATAACCGAATGTACCTGTCAGTAAATAGAACCCCCACCATTTTAAAAATTGGCGTCGAATAAAAGAAAATAAATGATATTTCCCTCTTAGATAATAAAAAAATACTTTTACTATCAAAAAGATCCCGTAATAGATTCCAACAAGCAGAAACAAACTGCCTAAGTCACCAGATCCTAATCCTCTAAAAAAAATTTTATAAGATTTCAAATGATCATAACCAGAAAAAATCAC
Source organism: Enterococcus sp. C63 (assembly GCF_040887215.1). Taxonomy (NCBI): domain Bacteria; kingdom Bacillati; phylum Bacillota; class Bacilli; order Lactobacillales; family Enterococcaceae; genus Enterococcus; species Enterococcus sp. C63. The sequence continues at coordinate 15,135 of NZ_JBFOFI010000011.1, forward strand.
TGGTAAAGAAAACCAAATACATGCAAGAACCAGAAATTCTTGCATGTATCGACGAATAACTAACGAATAATAATCATTTTTACTCATTATACGATTCCTCCATTTCCTATTTGAGTACCGCTATCTGAAGAAGATCCTTCTGACAAATTGGTAGATTGATCACTTGGATCTGTATTCAGGAAGGATTCCGATTGATTTTGTTCATTCAACGATGAATCAGTCATTTCTGGCGTTTCTGGAGCTGTTTCAGGCGTAGAAGGAGTTTCTACCTCTTCTACAGTAGGCAATGATTGAAAATCATTTAAAACGGAATCTACAGCGCTATTTTGTTGATTCGCTTCATTCGTTACTGTTTCGACAGTTTGGCTTGCTTGTTCCAAAACAGGTTGATAATCGGTTTGTTGGCTCTCTTCTATTTGACTGCCTACCACTTGATTTGTTGTAGTTAATGCTTCTGAAGCTTGTGTCGCTTGGGTGATTTCATTCTGTACTGCATGGCTCACTTGTTCATTCGACTGCGCATTAGATACTGTCGCTTGGATCTCATCCTTAGTTGTCGAAACTTGTGTCTGTAACTCTTGATATTGTTGATTCATTTCTGGCAAACGATTGGCTGTTTCTTGTGCTTGTTGAACTGATTCACTCATTTGTGTGGTCGTTTGATTGGCTTTGTTCTGTGCTTCTTTGATTTCAGTTACTTTTTGAGTCAATTGTTCATACGTTTCACGATATAACTCATAATTGATTGGCAATACTTGTCCATCGACTTCAATCAATTTTTTGATTTCTTGTGATAGACGATTGTATTCATTGACTAGATCAGAAACTGTTTGCCATTCATTCGTTGCTTGTTCTGCAGTTTGTGCAGTTTTTTCTTCAATCATAGTTAAGTTTTCTAACTCTTTCTTTACTTGATTCAATGATTGATTCAATTGTTCTGCTTTATTTTTAACAGTGGTTAAAGCAAGCTTATTCGTAGTAATGAGTTGATCTAATGTGTGATCTGGTTCTTCTGGTGTAACTGGCGGCACTGGTTCTGGATCAGGTGTTGGCTCGGGAGTAGGATCTACTGGAATATCAGGAATATCTGGTATGACGGGTACATTGGGATCATCTGGTAAAACAGGTATATCTGGAATGACTGGTTTTTCTTCGTCTATTCCTGGATTTTCAGGTTTCTCAGGTAAAACGACTTCTGGTTTTTTATCTGGCAAAATAGGTTTCGATAAATCAATCATTTCTTCTTTGGACGATTGTTGTTTATCTGTCAGTAAGAATAAAGGTTCTTTCTTATTTTCACTATTTGGTTTAGTTTCTCGTTTTTGTTCCTTGCTTTCTTGTACATCTAATGCTTTAGCTAATTCCCCAATGAGATTTGTTCGATCTTTCTTGTCATTATCTGACACTTTAAATCCAAAAATACTTAAATCATCTTCGTTATTTTCTCCTGTAAGAATCCCTAAAATCTTATCTACCGTATTTTTTTCCTTCTTTTCAGATGACTTTTCTTTCTTACTCTCTTTTTTAATTTGATCTTCCCATATTTTTACTGGAGGTTCCTTTGAACTAGAAGAAACCGTTTCTGATTTTGTAACAGATTTTTCTGGTTGATTCACAGCTTGATAACCATAGGTTACTAGACCTCCAAAAATAGAAAAAGAACATAATCCAATTAACCACCATTTTTTCGGAATCGATTGAAACCCATTCCCTTTATTGTTCGTTGTTTGATTCGTCATTTGAAACTCCTCCTAATTGTTGTAATTTTTCTTCCCAAAGTTTATAGTTTTCTTCTGCTTCCTTACGTTCAGATTCAGAAAGTGTCGTATTCTCTTTGTCTTTTTGATATTTTTCAAGTAGATTCACAATACTTTTAGCCACAGAAATATCCTCCGCCAAGGTTTCGTCATGAATCTCTTGATTGATTTTTTCTGCTTTTTTGAGATCTTTGTCATGAATGGCTTGATAAGCTTCCTCTCTTTTTACTAAATCGATCTGTTCCTTCAAAATGTCACTTTTGATTTCTTGATTGATCAATTCTGCTTCTTCGATTTTTCCTTGCTTTAAATAGGCAAAACCAAGCATACCTTGTGTTTCTTCATTCACAGGCAAATCAGTCATTTCTGTGATTTTTTTCCACTGGTGTTCTAAAAAGAGTAAATAAAAGAAAGCAAGAGTTGATTTTCCTTCTTTTGATAGCTTAGATAACTCTTTTTTATTTTTTTCCTGATAAAGTTGCTTTACTAACACTTCTTCTTTTTGTGGGTATTCTTTCAACGCTACAATATATTCTTTCTTATCAACCAATGTTTGATAAGAATCGATTGGATTCGTCTTGATTTTTTGAGTTGAACTCCACAAAATACCAATAAAAAGAAGAAAAAAAATACTTCCTCCTATACCTATTTTTTTCCAATGAATCTTAAAAAAAGATTGCAAAGAATCAAGGTTGAGAGAAAAGTACTTTTTGTTCTTCTTTTCAGAAGACGGTGTGAAAGAAACTGAAGTAGACGAAGGTTGTGTTCCACCAGGAAAAGCTAATTCTTGATCTAACAACTCCAACAATTTCTGTCCTTTACGCTGTTTTAATGTACCTGCTTGAATCATTTGTTCAATACTATAATGAATGGATTCATGAAATGATAAACCTGAAACACATTGATATTTTCCTTGATACAAGACTTTTTTATCTTGTACCAAGAGATAAGTCACCGAATTTTCTGGACGTAATTCTTCTGAAAGTTGTTCAAATTCCACATACGAATAGCGTTCTTTTCTAATTCGTACGGCATTAGATTCTTCAATCTTAACTTCAATCAACATTCTCACCAACTTTCATTTTCAAACTATTTAATGGACATAATCCAATCCACTAATTGTGCCGCAAATGAAATACCTAGAATAGAAACTCCAGCACGAATAATAATCATCTTTGCTTTTTGACTAACTTCCATAATTGGCATCATGTTAGCTAAAAATCCACCTGCAATAATTGCTGTTCCAATTGCAGCAGTGATATTTCGTACTAATTTTGTGATTGAATCACCAGCATGGTTTACTGAACTTTGTATATCAGCAAATGCTTCAATCGGAAATAATAGTTGAAAGAGCAATATAACCACTAATGCACTTAAACTAAATTTCATCCATGAAGAAATTCCATATGTTTTCCTTTGCCCTAAAAGATTCATTTGATTATTTTCCATTGTATTTTCCTTTCTGAAATTGATTGTTATTTGCTTGTTTTTTCAAGCTTTTTAAAATCAGTTCTTGATTTTCGGAAATAATTTTCTGGTGGAACTGATCTAATGCCGTATCATAGTCTTGGCCGTTGGCTTCTAAAACTGCCATTGCGACCTCTTTTGTTTTTCGTTGTTCTACAGATAATGCCATATTCATTTCTCCTTTATTTTTTTATAAAAAAAATAGAAGATACAAAATCTTCTATCTGAAAAACACTTGATTCAATTATTTTTGTAATTCGGGTACTCGTTTTCCTGACAATCGTTGTTCTTTTAGAAAATCACGTACTTTATGGTATTCTATACTCGGAATTTTCTTTATCCACGCATTTTTGTAGCCATACCCATTCCAGATAAAACCTTCTTTTCGTAAAATTTCACGATATTGATAAGCACCAGGAACAGCAATATAATACGTTTGAACGAAAATTGGCTCTAAGAAGGAAACGACTTTCAACTCAAAATCTTGGTGAAAACTTTCCAAAATTTGTCGTTCTCTCATGGCTTGTGCTTCGTTTTCAAATTTTCTTACCCACATATGTTGACTAGATAAGTAAGAAAAATCACGTCTTTTTAATAAGGCACGTGCATGATAAGCACCCAAAACAACCACCGTATCTTTTTCTTTTGACTCTGTAAACTCCTTTGCAAAAGAATTGCCATAATACTGACAGAGTTTCTTATAATCAGAAGAGTCCTGACTATCCATTAAAAGATCTTCTTGATTGAGATATCCTTTATTTAACGCTGTACAGACTAAAGGATAGAAACGAGCATAGAACGTTTCTTTATGTGCTGTTTCGCCGAGATCCATAGCTTCTATATGATGAGCCACTTCATGCAAAGCAGTTAAAAAGTTTGCGCCAGGTGCCCGACTCAAATTATATATTTCGATTTTTCGATCATTTTGAATGTATTGTCCATGTTTTGATTTTAGTTCTTTAGGAACGATCCTAATTGTAAAGTCCTGATAGATTTTCTTATCTGGATAGGTCTCTTGAATGACTTGTTTCAATACATGTTCTAATAACAACATGATCACCTCTTTTCATTTAACTCTTCTTACCTATTAATTTTTCACTTTGAAGACAGAAATTCTCACACACTGTCATATATTGTAAAAATTCCTTTGAATCCAATGTCGTCTGAAGGCGAAATAGGACATTTCGTATGAAATACTGATTCAATTTAGAACAAATTATATCCATTTCTTTGATTCGTTCTTCTTTTGTCTGATTTGGAGATTCGCCTGAAGGATCTAACTCTGGAACAAAAAATGCCAACAAATGCGCAATTAGCTCAAAATAATTTGTTTCCTTATCTACCATTAAATCATTATATTTGTTGCCGATTATTCGTTGATTTTCCAAATTCCTAATAAAATCTGGCAATTGTTGTACTTCACTAACTATTTCTCGCAATTCTTCTATTAACAATTTGAATTCATCTGGTTTCTCCAAATGAAACATCCTCCTAACTAAAATTCTAAAAATCAAATAATACCTATTTATTCTTTTATAGTTTGTTTCATCAAATTTTCCGTAAAAGCTTGTCGATCAATTCCAAAATTTAATGCCCCACTTCGAGATTGAATCACTCTCAAAATAGGTACTTCTTGAATGACATTTCTTCGATCATCTAAAATACACAAATTCTTAATATATCGAGCATTTGGTAACTGTTTTTGATAAATTGGTTGATTCTTAATAGCATTGTCAGGTAAGCAATAACAATATTCAGTTTCAATTATGCCATTCTTTTTCTTTCTCAATTTTCTTGAAACACGAGATTTGATAACGTCTCTACTATAGGCATAAAAATTATAATCTTTCTCTTCTAATAATAAATCCTTCACAGGATATAAATTTGATTTTTGGTTTTCCAAAATAAAACTTCCTCCTAAAAATTAGATAAATCTGTTTTTTATCCTCTTTTAAATTGTTGATCTTCTTGCTTTCCTGCAACTAATAGTGCCATGATTCCTATTCCAAACATAGCACCCACAAATAGACCTGCACAAAATAACATATAAATTCTCCCTTCTTTTATTTATATCAAACAAAAACAGCCTTATTCATCAGAATAAAACTGTCTCTAGATCAAATCCTCTTACAATTGTTTCTAAACCAATTTTAGTTTGTTGAAATAGTTTATTATTTTCAATACTGTTGATATTTTCACCTTCTTTTGCAAATGAAATTTGTTCTAAAAACTTTTCATAACTTACTCTTGCTGGATGAGAGCTAGCCAAATGCAAAAATACTTGATTTAAGTTTTCTTGACTCAAAATATACGAACATTGCAAAATAGTATGTTTCTCGCTGGGATAAACATAAAAAATATATTGAATAATCGCATTAAGCAATAAACGTTGATATCCAATATAAATCTGTTGTTTTGTTGACTCTGATACTGGCAATAGTTTATTTATTACTTCATTTGTATTGTCTTTGTTAATATTCAGTTGTTTATTATCCACAATCAATAATCCTCCTATAAACTCAAGTTCATTGAACAATAGTTTTCACTACGAGTGAAACTTTGATATCTAGCCAATTCGCTTTATTTTCAAGAAGTTCATAGATTTTAGAATCTATTATATGAATTGGCAACAAATCCTGAAGTGATTTATTTTCCTTTTCTTTTTTCCAAACAAGAATATTATTTCTACTAGCAAAAGCAGCTCCCGATACTGTCCAACCATTGGATTTCATGTAATGTTGTAAAAATAGACGCCCAAAGTCTTCTGGAATTTTCCGACTGATTTTTCCCTCATCAACTACACAAATTCGTAATTTTTCTTCTACTATCAATATATCTCTCCTTTGTTTCTAATTACTTTTAACAGTAAAAGGGCAGGATCTATAAAACAATTCTTGTGCCAAAAATTGATATTCTGGCTTAATATTTTTTCTAAATTCATCAAAAAGTTCTGAAATACTTTTATGAGGATCAAAAAAAGGGGGTTCTATATCTTTAAAAAACGGATCAACATCGATTCCTCTATAAATAAAGAAACTAGATTGATTAACCTCTCTTAAATACTGAATCATCATGTCTTCGTCATAAAAGATAATATGATCTTCAAGATATTCATTATCAAAAAATTTTTGAACAATATATAATCGCATGTTATTCCTCCTAAAAAAACAGCCCTATTCCTTAGAATAAGACTGTTTCTGGATCAACCAATTGTGATTGATTTAAACTGTGATCTAAACATAATTCAAAATGCAAATGGCTACCTGTACTGTTTCCAGTTGAACCGACATAGCCAATAATTTGATTTTGTTCCACTTTATCACCAACTTTGACTTGATATTCTTGTTGGTGGGCATATAAAGCTGTTGTACCGTCTTCATGCTCAATAGCTACCACATTCCCCCATGAAGGGTGAAACTCTGCTTTAACGACTGTTCCTGCTTTGCTGGCATAGATTGGCTCGCCTTGTGGTGCTGCTAAATCGATTCCTCGATGAAATTCTCCACCACGTGTTCCAAATGAACTAGAAATCGTGTAGTTTTTTACTGGTACGATATAACCTTCTTTGCTTAGTTGTGGACCCGCTACTTCTTTATCATACTTGGTTAAGTCATAGGTTTCGATCAATCCATTCAATTTTTTATCGTAGCTAGTGTCTGTTGCATAACGACCTGTTAGAAACTTCGTTGCTTCTTGATAGGTTTTTGCATTGGTCTTCCAAACCCCATCGTAGAAATGGCTATTTCCTGTTAAGCCCTCTTTTAATAGTTGAGCATAGTCATTTAAGCTATCCTCATAGTTCTCATACTGTCTGAAAGTAGCTTGGGTAGTGTAGAGTGTTCCGTCCCCTAAATCTTCTTGTGTCGCAAAAGAGACGCCTTTTCCGTTATGTGTGCCCTTGATTCCAAATAAATTGTAATTCGGTGCTTGGGCTAATTGACTTTGACCACTAGCTGATTCTAAAATCGCCTGGGCAATCATGACGGAAGCATACAAATCATTTTCTTGTCCAATTTTACGAGCAGATTCGCCAATTTTACGAATAAAACTTTCGACAGACTCGTCTTTTTCAAAATGAATGTTTCCTTCATTATCCTGTTTGCTAGAAGGAACTAATTCTTGAATGGGCGCAGTTGGTGCTTGATGGTAAGCTTTTGATTCTTCTTGCACAGTTTGTTGAATTTGTGCCTTTGTTTCTGCTTTTGGTTGTGTATTTTGTCCAACGGTTGAAGGCTGTGCCACAACTGATTGTGAAGGAGTGACTTCCGCAGGTTTTGTTGGTTGTGTCACTTCTTGATTCACTGATTCACTTGGTTTGGTAGTTGGCTGTTCCACAGGCTTCGTTTCTGAAGGCTTAGTCGTATCTTGCGTATGATTTTCTGGTTGACTGGAGTCTGGCGTACCAGGAGTAGTTGTTTCTGGTTTGGACTCTGTTGTCTGTGAACTATCTGTCGTCGAATCAGTAGATTGATCGGTTGATTCACTTGGTTTTTGCTCGGGTTGTTCAATGGAAGAATCCGTTGTATCTTCTTCCTTAGTTGTATCTGTACTAGCTGTTGTAGAATTGTCAGTATTCACTACCGTTGATTGTTCTGTCGATACAGTTGATTGTTCTTCGTCTGCTAAAACAGCTGGTGTATAACCAACAACTTGTCCTAATAACAACAAAGCAGACAATAGTTTACTTGTTTTCTTCATCTACAAATCTTCTTCCTTTCCTTCTTTCGATATAGTTTCTGCAGGAATCTTTTGTCGGATTTGAATCCACCAAGAATCTGGTAGTCGGGGAACATACCCTTCTTTTTCTGCAATAAACAAACAATTTAAAACAACGGATATACTTAAAGAAAATTCATGGTAGTTATCCTTCATTTTAACCAAAATATTTCAACAATAAAGAACCTTCATATATTTTTTTACTATCTCTTAAAAAATTATTGAATATTTGAGAAACATTATTTATCTTGTTATATATAAAAAGTGAAAAAATATAGAAAGAAGTTGATACTTATGCCAATAAACTACGCAAAACAAGATTATGACACTTTTTATATTGACTGGGATAGATACTTTGAATTTATCAACCAATTCACAATATTCAGCAATAATTCTATTCAAGATGAATTTTTGAACGTTTGGAAAAAAAGATTAATTAAAAGCGAAAAAGAAGCAGAAAAACATTTTTGTACATTAGATTTAACAATAGAACATTTTCCTATAAGATTAACTTTTTATTCAACTTTCTTAGCTTGGACTTGTGTAAATATTGATTTAATTGAAAAAATTATTTACAAAGACCAAATATCTCCTCAAATAGCTAATATTAACTTATTTAAACTGACCTCAGAACATTTATCTAAACACAACTTAGAACCTACTTCTAAAATTTTATATCAGCCAACACATAAATCTTCAAAATTCCTAGATATGCCTATATTGATTTTCTATCCAAAATCTTTTAGTTTTGGACCTTCTGTAATAGATGGAAACAATAGAGTTCACTTTGCTAAAGAAAAAAATATAGATAAAGTGCCTTGCTATTTATTATCTGAAGCATTTTTTTTAGCACATCCTGAAGTTTTTTTAGATGAATTCTGTAGAGATATATTTTTCTTTTTAGCAGACATTCATTTTTTTATTTCAAATCCTTATAAACCAGGAAAAATAAAGTTTTTTTCAACAAAAAAAGAATTCAATCACTTTCAGAATAATAGCGCATTATTCCACATTTAGGATTTCTCGATTCAGGTATAACAAGAAAGTTTGAAGCGTCTTCTTGTATAAAACAATCACTTCTTTTCATTCTCTTTGATTGATCAACATGATTTACAGAATTCTTCTTCATTTTGTTAATGTCCAAGTAACATTTTTCATGGATATTTTTGAATCGATTTCTAACTTGTTTCTTCTTATTATAATTGTTCAGAAATTTAGAAAACATTTTTCTCACTCTCCTTGAATAAAAATAGAGATAGTCCTTTCAACTATCTCTATTTCATTAATTATTTGTGTGATTTACGACGAACAAAAACTACAACACTAGCACAAACAAAAAGAACCAAGCCGATCATACTTATTAGTACGTTGCTTGATTCATTCGTTTTTGGTAAGAATTTAGGCGTTTTGAATGTGACAGTTTGATCTTTATTTTTCAAATCGTCTTCTTTACCAACTTCTTTTGTTTTCTCTTTGTCGTAGTAAATATAGTGCGTTGCAACACCTTTTTGACCGTCTTTCATCGTATTTTTTGCGATTGGAATATCCACATGGATTGTTTCATTTTCTGATTTTGCCGTATACGTAGACTCAACAGTTGTAATCACCTTTTTCGTTGCTGGATCAACGTATGGCGTTTCGATATAGTACGTATGACCAACTTCCGCACCTTTGATTTCTACTTTATCACGCAATGTATTATCGACAGTCGGGTCAGCTTCTTTTTTACCGTCTACGGTTGCTAAAAGTGTAGTAATTTTCATTGGCTTACGTTTATTGACCGCTTTTAACGTAATCAATTGTCCATTCGTTTCTGGCGTTACTTCAAAGCTCAAATCGTCTGTATTTGGATAGTACCAATCCAACGGTTTTGTTTCTTTGAATTTGTAGCTTCCAGTTGGTAACTTCTTCACAGCGATTTTTCCGTCTTTATCGGTCTTATACGTGTCGATCACTGTTTCTTTTTTACCATCTACACGAATCAATTGGAACTCGACCCCTTCTAGCGGTTTGTTTCCTAGGTTGTCCGTTTTGATTAGCTCAACATCAGTATATGCTAATTTGTTTTCAATCTCTTTACGAGACATTTTCGTTAGAATTTCTTTATTTTCGGCATATCCGTCCGCAAATACATGAATATTATGTTCTTTCTCGTTACTTGATGGAACATATTGGAACGTATATTTTGTTTCATCTAATACATGATCTTTCCCAGCATTCACTTCTTGTAAGTAGTAATTACTTGGAATATTAGGTAAGGTCAATCCTTCAAATGAAATTTTGCCGTCTTCTACTTTTGCATACGCAAGAGCATTACCTTCTGGTAAGATATCATAACCAATTTGTAGTCCTTCTTCGCCAACATATAAACCGAACACTTGACCATTTTTCGCATTTTCAAGCTCAATCGTTGGTTTTCCATCTTCCCAATCAGTTACGACTTCTTGTTTTTTATAGCCGTATACATTGATTTTTTGTAATGGATTTTCAACTTCTACATCAGTCGAAGATAATTCAACCAGCTGTCCTTTATATTTAATTTCAAAAGGAATTGGTTTTTCTTGCATAACGTAACCACTTGGTGCTTCAGTTTCGATTGCTTCATATTTTCCAATATACAAATTAGGATCAGAAAGAGTATCTCCTAAATCATTTGTCACTAATTCAAGATCTTTTCCGTCTTTTTGAATATATTCTCCTTTGGCTAATCGAATTGTTCCATCTGGAGTTTTAATGTCTTCTGCCGCACGAACTTTGAATTTAACACCTGCTAAATCCACTTGATCGTATTGAATATCGACATATTTACCATATTCGCCTTCTTTTTCGACAGTAGAAATCCCTTTTTCTCCAGTTTTATGAATTTTCACTTGCCCTTTTTGTGGCATGTTCTCGAACTTAATCGTAATCACACCACCTGCATCAGCTTCAGTTACAGAAAAAACAACTGGTTCAGTCGCAAGTAAATAGCCCTCTGGCGCACGCAATTCACGAATTTCATAACGATCATTCCCGAACGCTAGACTATCACTTGTGACTAATTCCCCTTCATCATTCGTTTTAAACTCGTCACTAACTTTTAATGAGTTAGGAACACGCATTGAAACATAATCTCCTTTTCCATCGTTTGCCCATCGATCCCAAATTTTGAACGTAGTATCTTTCAATGGAATAGTTTTACCTGTTTCTGCGTCCACTTTGACTAAGTGTAACCGAGCTTCAATGATTTTGTCTTCCAATACCCAAAAGAATTTTTGATCTTCTTCAGAAATCGTAAATTCAATTGGATCAATCGTTAGATATCCTTCGGGCGTTTTAGTTTCTCTCATGATATAAGAATCATGTGGCAATGTTTTACCTGTACCTGCTTTTCCGTCTTTATCGGTTGTGATTACTTTGACTGGTTTCCCTGTCGTTTTAGAAGTGATTGTAAATTCTGCCCCTTCTAGTTTAGGTTTCACATTATCAGACTTATCAGTCATTTTATCCAATACTTTTTTCACAAGTGGTTTGTCACCAATCTTAACAATTTCAATACCGCCCTTAATTACTTGGTCTTTCACTGTCATTGATTGAACAGCTACTTCTTTCTCTTGACCAGCATAAGCAATATTCACTGGATATTTTGTTGAATCAAGGTTATAGCCTTCTGGCGCTTTAACTTCTTGAACATAATAGTCATGCATAATTTGCATGTTTTCAAAAGAACCAGTGACTTTCTCTCCAGATTTTTTCAATGTCACTTCTTTTACTTTCTGACCATTTGTTTCAAATAATCCATAAATTGCACCATCTAATCTAGCTGAACCTTGTGGTTGATTTCCTGTCTCTTTATCTTCTTTAACAAGATTTAAACGACCCACTTGCTTTTTATTTTTAAAAGTTGTTGTAATTGTTCTATTTGCTTCGATTGTGACTGTTTGTGGTGTTTTATTAATTACATAGCCATTAGAAGCTTGAATTTCCTGAATCGTCACTTTTGTCCCATGTGGAACGTCTTTCAGATCAGCTTCCCCATTTGCATTCGTGACCACTTCTACTTGTTTCCCACCATAAGAAAGTTTGAATTTCGCACCAGAAATAGCTTTACCTGTATCCGCATCTACTTTCTTTATTTTGGCATTTCCGTTTTTTAAAACCTTAATATTTACGGTTGATTTAGCTGGATCACCAGCTCTAGCTTTTATAACATTTTGCAACCAAGGAGCGTTATATAAAATAGTAGCACCTTGATATGAAACATCAATATCATACACAAATTTTAAGTTCCCTGATTCATTACTATTATTTTTTGGAGTAATTTTTAATGTATTTCCATTGATGGAAGTAGTTACATTTGCATTATTAACCATTAACTTATAGTAACTTAAAACATTATTAGAGTCAGTTAAACTTAATGTCTCTCCTAATTTAACTGTATACGTTTTTCCATCGAATGACGGCTTTTTATAGAAAGTATCAACTTTAGCTAAAGTGGCTCTTTTGAATGCCTCATACCCAGATTGGCTCACTCTTCCCTGACCACTTACATCCGTAATACCAGAAGTCGTTACACCTGTAGTAATTTCTTGTACTAATTTTTCTGTATAGAAAGCATTCACAATAGATTTTTGCTTTTCCCAACCCCAATATACAGCTAATGAGGCTTTGATATATTCAGCTTTGGTTACCGCAGAAGTAGTATAACCAGGATTAGCACCCCAGCTTAGAGGCGCTCCTGGTTCCACACACCAAAGCATATTGCCATTGCCATCTTTTTTAGCATAATAACCAGTTTCTACATTTCCATTCGATTGTGACCAATGAAAAGCAGAATCACCATAATTAGAGTCAACATAAACAACTCCTGTTCCTCTAGGCATAACAAAAAAAGCACTTCCCAATACTGCTCTTGCTTGTGCTTGGTTTTGTGCTTTAATTAATTCTACTTTTTGTAATACTTCAAATAAATTAGAACGATACGAAGTACCTGTCGTACTACGAATTGAACCGTCTTCTAACAATTCATAACCATTATCTGCAAATATGTTTTTCACTTCTTGATTTAATTGATATTCGTTTTTCGCAGGAACAGGCATTAATGATTGGTTATTCGCTTGATCTGATTGTTCTGTTGGTGAATCAGATGTTGTTTCTTCTTTACTTGCATTCGCATGATCAGATCTAGAATCCTCAGTTTCCATAGTAATGGATTGTTTTGTTTTTTCTTCTATACCTTTGCCTACAGATTTATCTTCCTTCTGTTGGTCTTCTTGAACAGAAAAATTAGGTATATTTTTATTTTCGTTTGACGAATTGCTTTTTTCCATCTGACTACTTTCCGCTTGACTTGATATTTCTGTTTCAGCTAGTACACTGAACGGTTGACTAATAGCTCCTGTTAAACTCAACAAGAGCATAAAAGTAGTCATTTTTTTCCGTACGTTTTTCAATCGAGTAAATTTCATCTATACTTTCCTCCCTATAATTTTTAACCAATTCAACAATATAATTAGTAACTCATTGAATCACCCTCTAAAATAAACATAAAAAAAGAAGAAACAACTAATAGCTATTTCTTCTTTAATATCTAATATTTAATTTTAAAACAATTAACGGAAATCAATTGAGAATTTTTCTGAACCATCACTATAGAATATAGAAATAAGAACATATCTTTCGTACTTATCATTTGCTAATAACTCATTAGTAGCCCAAGTATTTGCTTCTGATGCCGTATCAAACACTTTTCCACTATTTCCAATATAGCCACTCACAATTGTTGGCGCTTGTGGTTTACTTGGAGTAGTTGTTCCGCCTGTTGAACCTGAACCACCTTGATTTCCATCAGTTTCTGGTTTAGTAGGTTGTGAAGGTGTCGTTGTTCCTCCATTGGAATTTCCTGAATTATTTTGATTTCCACCTGTATTTGGTTGAGACGGTGTTGTTGTATTACCTGTTGAACCAGTTTGATTTCCATTATTATCTGGTTGTGTTGGTGTTTGAGTTGTGCCACCGTTGTTTTCTGGTGTGCTTGGCGTTGTTGTTTCTGTATTTCCAGTTGTTTGACCGCCAGTTTGTGTATTACCTGTTACTGTGTTATCAGTTGAAGGTGTTGTTGTATTTTGGGTTGCTGAACTTGTTGTACCTTGTACTGGTTGTCCAACTGGTTGGTTTGCAACAACTTTATCTTCATTTTGTATTACTGATTGTGCAACTGTTTCTCCTTTGTTGTTTTGAACAGTTGCTACATTTCCATTAAAAACTAGTTTATTGCCTGCGTAAATTAAGTCTACATTCGCAATTTTGTTCATATCTGCTAATTTTTGTACAGAAATGTTTGTTGCTTGGCTGATTCCACTTAGTGTATCTCCCCAAACGATCGTATATTCGTTACCTTTCATATCTGCTTTGATTTGTTCTACTGTGCGTGGTGTCCATTCTGCCGCAGCTACTTTCTCGTGAGCAGTTGCTAATGCAACTCCACCAATAGTCGCTCCAATTGCAAGTACTCGTAATATTTTCATTTGTATTCCTTCTTTCTTTTTTATATTTATTTGTTTTATTTACAAAAATATAGTATCAAAGTTAATACCTTTTTGTCAACTATATTTTTATGTCTTTTTGAATTTTTTCTTGATTTCTGATATATTAAAGTTAACACCTATTGAAAGGAGTGCTTTCATGTATAATTTGATTGATCAGAAAAAATGGATTGAAGAAAATTTACTTAATAGAAAACAAGCTTCAAAAATAACTGGTCAAAGTCATGCTGCGTTTTCTCGTGCTATTCAGTTAGGTCGAATTAAACCTTTTATTGAAATAGGAGAAGAACCTGGGCCTACACTTATTCGCTTATATTTAAAAGAAGAAATAGAAGCCTACGCAGCAAATTTACAAGCTAAAAAGCAGAAACAACAATAAGTCGTTTCTGCTTCTTTATTGAAAAAACAATTTTAGGAGAATAACTATTTATGAAGAAAAAATTCCTCATAATCTTATCACTCAGTTTCGTACTGATATCTGTACTTATCATTGCTTTTTCTCTGTTTAGAAAAACAGAAACAAGTAGTTCCACAATCACAACTACGTCAAGTAGTGTGACTAGTGATTCTAATTATCTCTCACTAGACGAGTTAAAAGCGCTTCTAAGCGCAAAATCGATAGATAATAATTTACAAATTTTGGGGAAGACTCAAATTACTACTGTACTTTTCCAAGATAAAAATATTGCTGTTCTTTCTCCTGAATCAGGAGAAGAAATCCAGTTACCAATAAAAGTAACTGACAAAGAAAAAAATTTATTTGAAATTCCAGAATTGAAATATGCTCCTAAATCATTGAAAATAGGTGATATTTTTGGCTTAGCAAAAAAAGAGAATACCTATTTCGCATATAAAGAAAAATAAGCATAGTTTCATTGCTTATTATAACAAATTTTCCATAGAATGTTACGCTTTCATTCATAAAATATTGTTTTGGGATCATAATCGTTTATTACTTACGAGGGGTGTTCCCTCGTAAGATTTTTCATGAAAAGAAAGGAGTAAAAATGAAATTAGTTTCCACTAGTAAATAACTAGCAAATCTCAATTACTTCCATAAGAAAGTAACTGAAATTTGTTAGTTATTTTCCTGTTTAAGTGAATTTTACACTCATTTTCCTTCCTTTAGATTTGCCATACATCACAAAAACAGTAAAATCTCTTTTTCCATTTTCATGGATTTTTTCTATCAGAATTTCTCTCACATACTTCTTGTCGATCTTGCAAAAGAAATATCACGAAACCAACTAGTCCTAAAAATATAAAAAAATACCCATTCATATAATCATCCGTTCTTTCCTTGTTTTTTGCTGATATATATGGATAACTGCATTTGCTAAATCGACTTGTCGCTGTTTCCAATTGTTTGGATCTCGATACCATTTCCTAAATTCATAACTCATATCTAAGTAGATTCCACCAAAACAAACTTCAAACATCATTTGTAATTCATCTTCTCCTGGCTCGGCTGTAACCAATAGATATAAGTCCGTATAAGTTAACCCTTTGGAAAGATACTTCGCATAATAATCAATTCTTTCTTGTACAAAACTTGGAATTTTCGCTTCAATTAATTCATTTTGATCCCCTTTTTTTAGCCGAAATGTAGTTAGAGAAACTGTGCTACCTGTATTTATTTTCATATCGTCTTCTCCTTAAACAAGTGCAGAGTCAATGCTTAACACACAAGATTTTTGTTCATTGATAATACTAAAAATTTCTTTTGTAGCTTCTTCCATACCGATTGGTTCTAACGTTTCTTCACTGATTGTTTTTGCATCTTTTTCAATCGCTTCATTTTGATCTAATTCCTGCAAACACCGTACAAATTCTTCACGATCTTCGATATCTGTTACTACTTGTTCATACAAGTCTGCGCATTCTTCTTCATTGCTTGCTGAGATTAACGCATAATAGTATGGTGCTTTTACTTTGAAAAATTTCATTGGCTATTCCTCCGTTTACTGTTCTTTATCTGCTACAAAAGCAATAATTTCAAGACCTACAATGTAGTCACCTAACTCTTCCCATACATCTTCCACTAACAATTCGTCCCCTTCGTCATTTGTCAGAGTCATTTTGAACGACTCATTACCTTCATCATCTTCAGGAAGTAATCCAAACCCGATTGGGTTATCAGTCAATGGTTGATAATACAAATCTTCTTCATCTAACGATAAGACACTTAATCCTTTGCAATTGCCGCCTTTTCTAAACATCACAAATCCTTTATAATTCCAACGTTGAAAAGAAACTTTAATGGTATGTTTTCCCCATTGGCTATTCGGATCATAATTTTTCATTTGCTTTCCCTCTCTTCCTTAACATTCATGACGATCAATTGATTCTTGAATTGTCGCACAATCAAAAGTATTCCTCCCATTCTCATCACACTGCAACGTGGTAAATTGTGGTATGAGTGTACCTTTTTCATTCAGATAGACGGAAAAATAATCTACACCCGATTCTTCAACCGCCCGTTCAAAATAATAAACATACTCTGTAGGAATTTCTCCAATACGAAAATCATCTGGGTCAAAACCTTCTCTTTCTAGCATTTCACGTACTGTGAAAAAATGTTCTTTTTCAGTCGTATCAGGAAACTGATTAATGCTTTCTAATGTCAATAAATTCCCTTCAAATTGGCGACAAATCACATATTCTGACATAAGAATACCTCCTTTTTATCTTTCTCCTTACGCCATAATCAAATATTGGCGCGACATCCCTTCTTCCAATTGGTAATAGACCTTCACTCGTTCAAACCGTTTCAAAAGACCGAAAAAACAACGTTTTTCTTTAGGGGAAAAATTCGCAATATATTGACTTACTGGAAGCTTTCGATCCTTCCTCTTCTTGATCTCAGCTAAAATATCTTTTTCGAAACGACGAATCATTTTTTGCTCTTCTTGTAAATTGAAATTCCGACTAAACCCATCGACTAGAGGGTGATAATTATAACTTGTTTTCATACAATCTCTTCTTTTCTAGAAAGAACAAGAAGTACTAATGGCTCAAAGATTTTTTTCGCAAGAATCCATTCATTGGCTTCTTCTTTGCTTGAACAGGAATAATACACACGTCCAGTATATTTCCCCATAACCTTTACCATAGGCAGTCACTCCTTTTCTTAATTAATTGTCTCGAAATGCTTGACGTATAACATATTCGTTATCGATTATTCGCTCTAAAGAGTCACAAGGATAAATTCTCTTGTTGTTTTTCTTCTGGTCTTCTTTGACGATCCACTGAAGTTTTAGAATCGTTTCTTCACTGAGCGCAATCTTGATCCTTTTTTTCTTTGTTCCCATATTCAGGTGTCCCCTTCTCTATTAGTAGGTGTCCCCTCTATTTTTCTAAACCTAAGCAATTCGTAATTTCAATATTCGTACAACCTGTCCGTTTTGAGTGACATAATTTGGAGGAATTGCCTGACTTCTTGATAATTCAGCCAACAACTGGCGATAACGCCTTTCTGACCATTTATGTTTCTTTTTTTGCAAAGAAACATATTCAGTCATTGAAATTTCCTTGCGTTTTCCAGATTCTAAAAAACAAATCAATCGTTGAATTTCTGTCATTTTGATTCCTCCTAGTAAAAAATTCCTCTTGTTTACAAGTAAATCAAATAAAAGTTAGTGTTCGTTGTTAGGTAAAACGACAACCTGGCATGTTAGGTAAATGCTCAACCTGTGAACCACAAATCACTCGAAATGTTTCAAGTATCAGAAATCCTCCTGCTAACAGGTATTTACCGAGGTAACTCTTACCTGTGCTACTTATTTCTCCGCAATTTGCCCTCACAAAATCATCCCAAAGATTCACTACGTCTTTAGGTACTGTCCTTCCAAACACGACCGTAGATTAGACAGCGAGAATATCTACGACTGGTAAGAAAACATTCGTATCTCCTTCTAAATCCTTTTGCACCTCCTCATTTAGAAAACAGACGGTTTTCTTACACCCCTAAACTGTGTTCTTTTTATTCAGTTTTCAAGGATCAAAGTGTTCACAAGTAAAAAGATTTACTTGCAAACAAGAAAAATCTTTCTGTTTTTACATGTGTTTTATCCTGTAGGGTTTCTCCAAAAACAAGAGTCCTTCTTGTTTCTTTTTACGTTTTGCAATCAC
Organism: Enterococcus sp. C63; assembly: GCF_040887215.1. Classification (NCBI taxonomy): domain Bacteria; kingdom Bacillati; phylum Bacillota; class Bacilli; order Lactobacillales; family Enterococcaceae; genus Enterococcus; species Enterococcus sp. C63. The sequence goes on from NZ_JBFOFI010000011.1 coordinate 33,730, forward strand.
TTGATGATTCACGCCCACAACTGTTCGAGTGGAACGATAAAGCAAGGAAATTGGTCGGATTTGCTTTGTTTGACGATTAATAAACCGTCCGTCCCCTAAATTAGCCCAAATACTGTTGTTATAGAGCTTGATCGTAATTGCTTGACGCTTCAGATCCTCTACTGTACAAAATCTTTCAGACATGTTTAAACTCCTTTTTAAGCGTTATTGCTCAACTTGTTGTTGAACAATGCAGAACCAAACAAAAAAGAGAGAGACTAGCTACTACCTTCAAAGATAATAACAGTCTCTCTCTTTATGCCATCAGAGCCTCCCTCGTAACGGAAGAATAATATACGCACTATATCTAATAAAATTAGATACACTACTCCATAAACTTTTAATAAAACTAATACAAGTCAAAAAACATGATTGTTCATTACTACAAATTTATGGTATCATTGTTCACGTTGCAGGAAGACCCTGCGGCAAAAAGGAGCAGCACCGTTATCTTCTCTAACGGTCGGGGTAGAAATCTATGACCTTTGAAAGAGCGCCAACTCTTTCTCAGCGAGATTTCTAAACCACTCCTTTTTTTGCTGGGCTCTACATTGCACAACAACATATCGCAACAAAAAAAGTATATTCACTTTTAAATTCATTCTAAATTGAAAATTTCTAAAAAAACGATAACATATTCATTCACAATCTGCAAATAAATTCATCATTTTTATTTTTTCCTTCCTAAAAAGTCAATAACAACAGACTTTCACTCTCCTTTACTCACAAAAAAATTTATCCATGAATAAATTTGAACAGCTATTTTAATAAATCTAGAAGCTAGTAGATTTTTTCTAAAAACAATCACAAACAAACATCAATCGTCTTCCTTGTAAAAATCTTTACAAAAATAGAATAACATAAACTCGTCAAGCGAACAAATGTTCAAAATCATATACTTATTAGTTATTTTCTACGATTTTGAAACTAAACCCAACGATTATGATTTTCCCTAATGAATTTCTAATTACAATTTATGATAAAATAAACAATTTTGTTTGTAACAATTGTAACATAATAAAATTTATCAAAAATTAATCTAAGCGTTTTTTCACTTTCTTACCCTTCTTAAATCCCACACGTTCCCGATAGCGATAATAATCATCTTGTAGTTTTAACAATTCCTCATAAATCTCCCCCATATTCCGACTAGAAGCTAAACTCAGAGCATAAATAAACGACGCAGGCAATGTCTCTACTGAACGTTCCCTCGATACCCAACTAGCTACAGTTCCTTGATTGAACCCATATAGATCACAAAACTGTTCGACAGGCATAGCTAAATACCGCAAAATATACACATTTACCGCATGAGAGTACACATACAACTTCATAACCATAAAAATCCCTCCTTCAAATAAACAAACATCATTACAAACGTAATAATAGCAGAGAATCCTCAAATAAACAGAAAGAAAAATACCTGCAAGAAGCACTGAAACAACTAAACCCCAAAAGAAAACTAGAAAAGTATCAAAGATATATTGTAAAAGGCAATTGACGTCTTTTATTTTTTCAACCTGTATCGACCTTGAATAGCCTGATTTCTTGGGCTTCTTTCTCAGGAATTAGCTGTTGAATGTTGCTTGTCCATTCATCGATGGTTAGCTTAAACTGCGCAATGATCCCTTGAATAAAGGCTTCTTTTTCTTCTTTCTTCGCTTGGATCAAACTTGCGACTAACACACGTACTGAAGCAAGTAAAAGTCCGCCGCTACGCCCTTTTTTGACATGGTAGAACACTTTGTGTTCTTGCTTTAAATCGCTTAATGCACGATCCAAACTTCTTAGTGGCATATTTAATTGTTCTGCCAATTCTTTTTTAGACAGTTTCAAATAAGGCATACGAAGATCACTTTTTTCGCTCAAATAGCGCATGATATCTTCTTGCCACTCATGTTTATGACTATATTCTCGTTGCTCTCGTGGTTTCTTGAACTTCCACCATCCACGACGTTGGATAAACAACTCGTTTTCTTGAATGTCTGAAGCAATCCATTCTTGGCATAATTCCAAAATAAAGTCACGATTGGCTGCTTGATAATTGCCAGAATACGCACTTTTGACAATCTTTCGCACTTCGCCTTCAGACAACGGCTCATTTAAGCGTTCGTTAAACTCAAACATGTTATACTCACAGGTTTCTTGTCCGTAACCAGAAGAATAATAAGCCAAAGAGAGTGTAAAAATCACGTTATTCCGTCCTAAACGACCTTCTCCCCCGATAATATCTGCTTTTCGTAGCAACAAATCAAACCAAGGCTCATCGACTTGGCGATACTCTTTTTTCTCGGGAAAAACAATCAATTTCGCACTTTTTTCTGCTTCAGTCTTTTGATTAGACGCCATTTTCATTGACCAATTCAACCAGTCAGAAAAAGAATATTGATTTTCTAACTCACAAAATACGATATTTTGTTTGTTTGGGAATCGAGCAATGCCAAAATGATTACAACCTACATCGATACCTGGTAACTGATTAGCCAATTGTGTCCGAATCGTTGTAGAAATACGTTTTGCCACTTCAATGACTTTGAAATTACTCTTTTTCGTCACATAAGCAGGTGTTTTTAACACAAAGTAAACTTGATAGCCATGATCCGATTCTAAAATCATTGTTGGCATATACCCTAATTCATCCACACAAGCTAAGAAAATCTCTCCTTGATGGTTTTCTTTAGAATCGATATCTACTACAAAAGTATTGATTTGACTAAGGTTGTTCTCCGAATGCCCTTTAACGATTGAACGATTTTCGTCTGCATAAGTCCCATAACGATAAACGTTCGGTGTCCAATGAGTCAGTTTTGACTGATTTTCTAAAATCGCTTCTTCAGACGTAATAACCATGCCACGTCCTGCGTTCATCAATTGTTTACTGCGGTACGCAAAGACTGCACCATTCCTGCTAGTATTCTCATAACCAACAGGCTTCATGGTGCTGTTTCGATATTTGTATGTACGAATGCCTTGTTTCAACAAAGCTGCATAGCATTGATCTAAGTTTTCCATCCTAAAATTTCCTCCGAATTGTATTGAAAAAGAGAACACATGCCAATTCTAAAAATGGTTCTGTGTTCTCTTCCAATATTCGGCTTAAATTCCTAGAAAAACCTAGAAAAATATCGCTTTATCTATTGAACTGCTCGCTCTAAATGTGCTATACTTTAAGCACATTTGTAAAACAACTAAGTGGTTTGGTAGACCACTTAATTATTTATTGAGACGAGCGCGAACACATGAGTCTGTGTCATGTGATTCAGAAATAATTGATCCGACCAAAGTCAATTATTTCCGTCTCTTTTTTTGTATGTCTAATTTATTTGAATATAACAAAGTTATAAATGTTGTTCAAGTACAATTTTTATAAAGGTATAAGTTATAAGCAAATAAATCAAGTATAAGTTATACTTTAATTAAATAAAAAGAATAACTTATACTTTTTATTTATAATAAAAAAGCTGATAGATTAACATTGAGCATGCAAAATCAAAACGCATTAAAGTATAACTTATTCTTTTTATATTAGTTAATAGGTATAAGTTATACTTTAATATATCAATGTTGTAAAAAAATTATAGCTTTTCAAAAGCTTCCTTTATTTCGGCACGTAGATGTTCTTCCTTAGAAACTCCAAGTTTTTGAGTAATATAGGCTTCTGCTAATGTATCAACTAATTTTTCAAATGTAATTCTTCCTTTTACTGATTGTAATTCTTCTACATAATCCTGCATTACATTAAGTTTTGACTCAAGGGCTGGAGATATTTTTTTCGGCTTTGTGACCTTATATCTGTCATCAGTTATTTCTACAGGACGGCCTCTTTTTTTATTTGTATTAGGTAATGGCTTTATCTTTTTGTTAAATAATGTTTGTTCAAAATCATTTTCACGATTTATTGAAACAGATTTTTTCTTCTTATTTCCAGGTTGCAATAATCCGGAATACTCTGTGTCAAAATCTATATCAATATCAAAATCTTTTCTTTCGCTCATATTTTACTCACATCCCTATAATTATTCTTCAAAAACTTTTCTGCGATTTTCTAATTCTGCTAATATTTTAATAAAAGTTTCATGCGCTCGGTAATCCCATTGATCGTAATTTCCGTTTTTATATTTTTTTAAAGATATTCCTTCTCTTGAATAGCGTTTTAGCCGTTTCTGAAAATTTACTATATTTTTAGAAACAGCAGCTCCATATAAGTTTATTGCATCAGACAAAACATTCTTATCTAAATCGTCATCTGGCTCGAGCATACATGCAATGATAGAAATAACTTCAAGATCAATATTATACTTGTTTATCATAAATTTTTGGTATCCAATATATTTTCCTATACCATCTAAAGATTCTTCTTGTGTTTGAAAAGCAATAATACTGTAATCTGAAGCGGCCATAGCATTATCTGAATAAGCACTAATAGTAGGAGGAACATCAATAAAAATAGCATCATATCTATCTTTAATCGGTGCTAAAAGCTTTTCCAACACCATAATTTGATCTTTTTCATCTTCATAATTTGTAATTACATAATTTGAGAACGATCTAAAACTTGTGTCACATGCAATTAAATCTAAATTTTCCATAATGGGAGTAATACAAACCGAAAGATCATTTTCATTAATTCCATTTACAATAGTTTTTTCAATATGTTCCATGTTCACAGTCCGCGCTAAAATTTGAGAAGCATTTGCCTGTGGATCAATATCAATTACTAATGTCTTTTTTTTATTAATTACAGCATTGTCAAAAGCCAACATTGTAACAATTTTAGTTTTTCCAACGCCTCCTTTAAAATTTCCGACTGTATAAGTAGTTGCTGTCATTTGTTTACCCTCTTTCAACGTATTCTATATTTAAAGTATAAGTTATACCAAGTTTTAAATCAACATTTTTTTTATACTTTAAATAAAAATACCGGAATTATAGCAATGATCGCATCGTAAAAAAGGTATAAGTTATTCTTTTATATTTAATGTATAACTTATACCTTTTATGTTCTTATAAATCCAATTTGGCAACAAATATAACTAAAAAAATAAAGTATAAGTTATACCTATACAATATAACTTATACTTTTATATTTCGTTGAACTACACTTGAATATTTACGAGCATTATAGATATTCTCAAATATCGTGAAACTCATATAATAAGATTATTTCAAATAAAAAAAGACCTTCAATATTTATGAGAAAAAGCAAAAAACTTCTGTTCATAATTGAACAGAAGACTGCAAAAAATATTTAAATGGTTAAGAGTGAGAACAACGACAGAACATCGTTGACAATTAAAGTATATAAAAAAAACAAAGACGTTTCAATATTTCTTACATAAAATCAAAAGCCTTTTCAATTTTCTCCATTTCTTTTTCATCATATTTGTCATATTTATCTACTTCATGCAACAAACGTTTAATTTCATGAATAGCTTTTTTCTCTGCAAACCATTTTTTGAATTCATGTTTTTTATCTTTCTTTTCATTAAGAGAGTCAATTTTTTCTAATTCTACATCTAACTTTTCTATCATTTCCGCAATTTTTTCTTCTTTTTTATCAAAATCCACCATAAAAAACACTCCTTTTTTATTAAATACAAATACATCATAAAAAAATCATAAACAAAAAGCGAGCGATAACATAAGTTCATTTTTTCATATAAAGAGTTCCAACGTATTTGCAACTCTCACCTTACTTTGCTATACTTAGGATAAGAAAAGAGGCTATGCACTAACATAGCCCCTTGTAGAACCGTTAAAAAGACGGTGACTTAAAAATAAATGATTTACTCAAACCATCTACTCTTCGGTCAAAGTGTTAGATGGTTATTTTTTGTCCTTATGGTCAATTATCAGCAAAACTAACGTCGCAAAAGCGATCATCAGTTGAATTGCTTCAAACGTTGACACGTGCTACTCCCTTCTAGGGATAAAGCTATGAACCATAGGCATCACCCCTTTTTAAGAGATTAGCCACCATCTTTTCACTTTTCTACCTCTCAATTATAGCATATTGAACTTCTTCAAAACTATCCTAACATTGCTATCCTTTGCAAACGACAACGACAAAAGCTTCTAAACGGCAAACTTGTAAGTTTTAAGAGTGTGTTTATTATGTTAGAAAATAAAAAAATCAGTTCAAGTATTTTTTCAAAAATAATGCGTTTGAAATCACCTTGTCAGTTAGTAAAAAGCTTTTCTATATCTTTTTTATTCCAGCTGACATCAATTACTATATAATCCTTGAAATCTTTAGAAGTAACTATTTCTAAGGAGGTTTTTTTATCCAATTTCACAGTTTTCGTTTCCATTATTTTCCCTCCAGTTTATCTAAGTAACGATAAATCGTTGTTCTAGAAACATGCCAACGTTCCGCAATCGTCTTAATCGGTGTTCCACTATCCACTAAAGTCTTTAGTAATTCCAAGTCTTGTTTAGTCAATTTTTCAGGACGACCACCAAACCTTCCTCTTGCTCGTGCAGCTGCTCTTCCTGCCGCAGAGCGTTCCAAGATTAGGTTTCGTTCAAACTCGGCAAACGCTGCAAATAAATGAAACATGAGTTGTCCAGTAGAGCTAGATTTGTCCATTGTAATATTTTCTTGAAGACTATGAAAACTGACACCACATTCATTCAATCGATTGACGATTGAAATTAAATCTTCCATGTTTCTCCCCAAACGATCTAAACGCCAAACGACAAATGTATCTCCAGAACGAACAAAATCGATCGCCATTTCTAATCCTGGTCGATTACTTTTTATCCCACTTATATGATCGGTAAAAATTTTTTCACAGCCGAATTTTTTTAAACTATCCTCTTGCAAATCTAAATTTTGTAAACCGGTAGATACTCGAGCATATCCTATTTTCAAAAAAATCACTCCTTGTTAAATTCTATTGTAACATAACTTTATTCGTTATGTTTAAGTGAACATAGATTTTGTTATGGGTTTATGAACATAAAATGAAATGGTTTTTTGAAAAATAAAGGTAAAAAAGAACGTGTACAGAAATGGACGATTTTATGAACACTTCGTTTTAAAATAAAAACTAAGAAAATCCCACGATTATTTTGAACGATTTTCTGATCGATTAAATATTTATAGTTTGTGTCAAATAGAACTAAAAATTTATGACATTTAAAAAGAAAAGTGACACACTTCTGTAACTTTTCTTTTTAAATGTATAATTAGGGTGTATTTTAAATACTTTGAGGAAGTAGGTAAAAATTTTGAAAGTTGCTTATATTCGAGTATCATCGATTGATTAAAATGAACAACGACAAATTGAAGAAATGAAAAAGTTTGGTGCAGAAAAAATTTTCATCGAGAAACAATCTGGAGCAACAATTACTCATCGACCGATTTTCCAAAAAGCTTTAGATTTTGTCCATGAACAAAATATTTTTATTGTAGAAGCCATTGATTGTTTTGGAAGGAATTATGATGAGATCATTGCGTCTGTTAATTATCTAAAAAAGAAAAATGTACAACTCATCATTACAAGATTACCAATCATGGCTGAAGCAATTGGTAATCCTTTATTAGACAAATTCATTAAAGATTTAATCATTAAAATTTTGGCCATGATTGCCGAACAGGAACGTACAGAATCTAAACGACGCCAGGCGCAAGGCATTAAGATTGTTAAAGCGAATGATGTCTACAAGGGACGTCCTAAGTTATACAGTGCAGACACAAAAAATCCTCAACGTCGCTTAGTTTATAAAAGCATCGTTCAGGATCTTGAGAATGGAGTCGCTATTTCTAAAATTTCGAAAGATTACAATGTTACCAGACAAACCGTCTAAAGAGTAATAAACGAATTCGATTTATGAATTTTTTTCCTCATCTTTTTTCCATGTCAATATTTTTTGTACGTTTATAAATAAGGCAGGATTATTTATGATTACTAATACTAATCTATCTTTTGTTCTAGTTAAAGCTTCAAATATGCAGCTATCTTCATTATACGGATAGTAAAATTGGTCAGCATATCTTGAAACAAGCTTGCTATCTTCATCGTAATAAAAATAGTTATCTAAAGGTACTAGCACATTATCGTATTCTTCACCAATAACTGAATGAGCTGTTTGAGATTTCCAGTACACCTTTTCTCTTTTCTTTACAGACGTTGATTTTGTAGTGTAATCAGTTACTTCAATGGATACAAAATTTTCATTTTCAACTAAACTTCTTATATATTTTTCTGCCATTTGCTTGGTAGAAAAATATTCTGCTGTTACTTTAGAATATTCATATTTTTGGACTCTTTTAGCTTTTAAGTCTAGAAATTTTTGTATAAATGAGTTCATTGCTGGATCTGTTCGAATTTTTTCTTTTAATTTTTTCGTTTCAACATTTTTATCTTCAGATAATCGTTTTTGAATATTGCGTTTTTTTTCATGAGAAGCTAATGTTTGATTATGGTCGGTAGAAAAAATAAGTCTAGGTTTTTGTAACCCAAAAATGGCAGTAAAAGTTTCCTCCCATAGACGCTGTGCTTCATCTATCAACACAACGTCATAGTCTTCTAACTCAGGAATTTTAACGTTCTTAATAGGTTTAATATCAATACTTAATATAGTTGACAACTCTTCACAATTATCTTTATTACCTGAGAATATAATTATTACTTTCTTATTTTCACTCACATATTTTCTTGCAAGGTCAAAGAGTAACATTGTTTTTCCAGTTCCAGGTCCACCTTTAATTTGAAAAACTCTATTTTGACTACTTAAAATTTCAGTACGTATAGAAAACTGTTCATTAGTCAAAAAGTATTTATGTTCCTTAAACAATTTAGGTTGTGAATACGGAGAAATAATTAAGTGAGAAAAATTTATCTTCTCAATTTCAAGTTCATTGATATAATCATCAGGTATCATGCTAGCCAACGTCTCAGACGAAATCTCTTCTAGCTTACTATCTTCTGTTAATAAATACAATTTGTTTTCAGTGGTTACATAAGTACAGCAAACTATCTTTTTATTTAAAGTACTTAATACAAATTTATGTCGTACCAACTGATTTTTGATTTGGTCTAATCCTTTAGCAGGTAATTGGCTCTTCAATTCTATATTTAATACCTTATCAAGGCTAAACCTTAAAATATCGAATTGTTCTCTTATACCTGTTTGAATTGTATAGTTAAAATAATAGCCTTTGGACTGCTCTATATTTAATGAATCTAAAAGTTTTTTATTGATTAATAAGCTGAAAAAATCGTTTACTTCTTCTTTAGATATACTACTTTTTTCAGAATTATTTATTAATTTCAAAAAAGAATCTCTAAAATCTGAATTTTTAGAATTATACATTGAAATAAATGAATCTAACGTGCACGAATGACTCATTGCCAAACTCCTTTTTCTAAATGATTTCTCCCCCAATGTGTATGTTACCCTAAACTCACTAATAATTCTATTCTACTTTTAATATTGCTCAATTTAATTGTCCATTATAGAACCAATGTCATTTTTATATTTAATTGGCACAGTTTTTTCTAATTATTTGTCATATTTATAGTCAACTATAGCTACAAAAGCAACTAATTTTGGAGATAGATTGAGATATTTAAAAATCTATCATGAAAAATTAGTTGCTTTTGTCACTTAGCGCTGAAAATTTATGCCATTTATCTAGCAGTTAAGGGCTTATAGCCCACCCTTTTGAAGGGTGGTTCAGACTGTAGACAAAAAGGAGTGGCTTAATTGCCAACTCCTTTTTGTCTACAGTCTGAGGCTAGCAAAATGCTAGCCACTTTTTGTAAAGTTTCGCTTGTTTCACCTTCGGTGAAATTGTTACTTTGTAATATTCAAACAATCCTATTTTTATAAGATATATCAATTTATTTTTTTTTAGACTTTATTATGTCTAAGACAACTAAAATTAACACTAAAAATAAACCAGATTTGTATAATTGCCCTCCACTTAGCATATTAACAATTATAGCAACAGCTATAGCAAATATAAAAATACGAATAGTAGCTATTTGTGGATTCTTTTTAGTAAATGATTTTAATGATTTAGGTATCAAAAACATCACTCCTTAACTTATAACGTTGAATATCTAGTAGCTACAACTCTTCCCGCTGCATTATATCCTCTTTGGTAATAAAATCCAATCCAGCCATTACCATTTTTGTCCCATACTTTTGCAACTGCATTTCCTGGAGAAGCACCTTTTTTAGTCCAACTTGCACCTGTTAACAAGCCCCCAATTGCCCAACCTGGAATACCAAACATAGCAGTACTAGCTTTTCCTCCTGCCCAAAAGGCAGCATTAATAGCATTAGCAGCTACTCCAGTGGTTACAGCAATATTTGTATATTCCTTTTTGCCCCATCTTGCAACTGCAGCTCTTGTCATGATATCTGAAGAATTTGCAAAATCTTTCGCACTATAACCATCCTCATATTTAGTTACGACCATACCATCTTCAGTATACTCAATAACTACATTTTCAGTGGTATTGTTTTCGTTTAATGATACCACTTGGGAATTTTCTGAAGCATAAACTATAGTAGTTGACGATAAAACAATTGACCCGATAGTTAACAAAGCTACTCCTAAAGTAAATTTTTTCATAGAACTTCCCCCTGTTATAGAAAAACAAACAGAAAACGTTTTCTTTATAAAAATCATATAATGAAAGGTATAGGTTTGTCAATATGTTCTGCTATCAAAACAACTTACATTTCTGTTATAAAGGTATAGTTGTTTCTAAATAGATAACTATGTTATATTAATAATTAGGTGACATAATGTACAGTAGGAAAAGTAGCCTGTCATTTTTTATCATTTTTATATTTAATTGGCACAGTTTTTTCTAATTATTTGTCATATTTATAGTCAACTATAGCTACAAAAGCAACTAATTTTGGAGATAGATTGAGACATTTAAAAATCTATCATGAAAAATTAGTTGCTTTTGTCACTTAGCGCTGAAAATTTATGCCATTTATCTAGAAAAATGACACACGAACACACAAAAAGTCCAACAAGGTATACTCTATTGGACTCTAAGCTACTTTTGTACATCCAATATTTTAATGTTATACTTTTTTTGGCAACTTGCCCCCAAAGGGGGTGCTTCTATTGTTAGACAAAATCTTCACATTAATTATCGCACCAACTTTTGTTGGGATAGTCATTGAGCTAGTTTCTCATTGGTTAGATGAGAAAGACGATAATTGAGCAAGTTGTCGCTAACCCACACATTCGGAGTCGCAACGAATGAAAAAAAGACAAGCCTATTCGCAGTAGGCTTGTCTTTGTGCTTCTATTGTACAAAATCTTCACATTTCGCAATTGTATTATAGCATTTCTACCTCAAATGCACAAATTAAATATTCGTTTATAGCTATAACTTCTTATTTACTTGTTTTTCTTATTATAAATGGACGTTTACGATTTTCTTGTTTCTTTTGATTAGAAGTTACAATATTCTCTTCCTTTGGTATAGTGATATAGTCTGTCTTTTTGAACCCTTTCGCAACTTTTTTCAAAAAAAATGGTTTAAATTTCGGTTGAGTGAAAGTTACTTCTTTATTCAATTCTGTCGGTTTATAGACTTGAATAATTAATACATGGTACTTTTTACCTTTAACAGAAAAGATCACAATATCTCCTATGCCAATTTTCTTATAGACAGTTTGTGGTGCTTTAAAATAAACCTTTTGTTTGGTTTTGTGTAAAGTCTTATCTTTTAACTCCAAAAATAGCCCTTCAAAAATTGTCTTTTTATTTATGAATCGTATTTTAGGCACTCCTTCTCCTTTTCGCACAGGAAGAATGCCAGAATTTTCGTTAAAGATTTTACTAATGATCGCAGTATACTCATTTTCTTCTTCTTCAGATCTACCTGTAATTATATTTTTTACATAAACCAATTGACCATCTTTAGAATACACAAGCATTCCCTTTTGAATCTCTTTTTCTAATTTTTCAGCTACACGAAAAGTAAATATCTTATTTTTTAAGTAGACAGAATCATTTATCCTTCCATGTGCTGGTTGAACATGAACAGCTTCTACTAACAACTAGTTCACTTCCTCTTCATTTAATATATTGACTTCTTATATTGGCAATTTCTCCAATGATATACTATGAAAAAACTATGTATAAACATAACCTCTAAAATTGCTTTAGAAACAGACAAAAAATGCTATCGTAAACTTACTACGTCTTGAGTATAACATCTATATGTCAAATGAAAAAGATAGGTATTGCTTAAAACTTCATCACTAAGCAGTCCCTATCTTTTTTATTATTTTACATATTTTATCTGAAGATTTTCCAATGACTTCTTACAATTTCTCGGTAGTTCTTCTACAACATATACATCCCACGAACAAAATAAGTAAATCATTGTCCCTGCAGACAAAATAATTTTCCATTCCATGGATAAAAAGCTAATTATTTTCTTCATCTTGATTTCTCTCCATTATCTTGTTAGAATGGGGCGTAGTTTTTTTATTGTTCGGAGGTTACTTTTTGCGGAAGTAACCTCTATTTTTACGCCCTTGATTAATTTTGAACCCTAGAATTTCCTGTTTGATAATCAATGACATAGCCTTCCTGCGTGTTATGAATATAAACATTGAAAGAAATTCCATTATCTTCTATACTTTGGGCTTCCATTTGTACACCTCTAGCGACCAGTTCATTTCCTCGAAAATCTGGTCTCACTCGATAGCGAACATGATTTCCTGTTCTTCGTAAATACTCTGCCACTTTATTTTCATATTCCACCATTGCAGGAGTGTTGAATGAGCGTGTACCTGTCATTAGATTTCTTGGATTATTATTTTCTCCAGTCAACTGGTAACCAATCAAATGGCAGCGGTTATATAAATAATCGCCATTTTTCATCTTCTTTTGTTTCCAGCCTGTTGGCTTGATATATAACCGTTCCCTTTCTTCAGTCGGCATCATACTTTTGTGTAACATCGTATTCGCTTCACCTACTCGATTTAGCGAATCTAAATCAGAAAATACTTGCCAATTCCCCTTATCTAAAGACAAGTCTTTAGAAGAAAAAGTTGGCTTATTCTGATTTTTTACTTCTATTTGATTTGAAAACTGTTCATCTTCTTCATCAGATAATTTGTTAAATGTTTGATCGATCATCGAAGTGATTTGCTTCACTTCTTGCGGTTGAAATACACCAATTCCAATACCTATCGCACCAATAAATACGACAATACCTGAAATAATTCTTTTCAAAGCTACTCTCCTTCTGTTTTTATTTCTTCAAAATGTGTCGTTCCTTTTACCAAAGCATATCTTTTTCTGCACTTTGAGCATTCCCAAACATACGTATCATAAAAATGATTCTCTTTCACATATTTCATATGTTTAGCTAACTCTGAACAATCATATTTGATATAAGTAGGCGGCCAACAATATTGCTGATTAAATTGATCAACGGGGATTAGATCTATTCCCCAAAAACACTCTCGATTTGAAAACATAAATATTCTCCTTTCATCTATTTTTCAAACTCAATAGAAACTTTTCGACTCGAAAATGGGGATCGAATGAGTTCAATTGTTCGAGGATAAGTATGAGTATCCTCTGAAGAATATGAAAGTTGCATGGAGTATTTCTTTTTCACAAAGCTTTGAGTAGATTTTTTTATTTCAAAATCATCAATTTTATGTTGCCTTTTTAGTGTCGATAGCTCCTGATTCAAATTTCCGTCAAATAAATAATCATCCATACGAATTGCTGAGAAAAAAACAGCTAAATATAAAACAAAAATTAAACTGATTTTTTTGTAGTTTTTCATAAATTATTTTCCTCCTTTATATTATGACAAGAAGGGAAATTTCTTGTCATAATACTTCTTTTTAACTAATTCAAAGCTCGAAGGTTTGATCTATCCCTGTCTCCTGATAAAAATTTAAATCTTCGTATTCTTTGATATTTTTGGATAAAATTTTAGGCTCAAATGTTCTTTCATCAATCACAATTTCAATTTCTTCTTTTACGTTCCCTTCAAAAACTGTTGCACTTTCGCTTAGAAAATTATCAAACCAGATAATTCTATTATCCGTAATACTAAAATAATTTCTAATTTCATCTGTCGTCCAAAAACAGATAACTTTTGAAGTTTCTAATGATTCCGGAAGTTCAAAGACCTCCAAATCACGTTCGTCGACAATTGCTACATCCGAGTTTGGAATCAACAATATTCCGTCTTCTGTAGCTTCTAGTTTGCTTAAGATTTCTTTTATTGAATAGCTTTCTTTCATGGACTTTTTCTCCTTTTTATTTTTATATTATCTTACTAACTTATATTTTTATTATACTTTATAAAGTTAACTTTATAAATAGTTAGATTGATTTTTTTAACCTTATAAAGTATACTTTTTTCTAGAGAATACAGGGGGTGCTACAATGAAAAAAGAAGAATTTTATGATATTTTAGATAAAAATCCTGAATTATTGAGAGAATATTTACAAGACAACTTACTGACAAAAGACGAAGCACCAATATATACACAACAGACTCAAGCAAGCTTTGATACAACTGCAAAACTTAACTCTGTCGTTCGACCATTCTTTTCAAAACAAAAAAATGGACGAACTACCTTCAAACTATATCTAAAGTCAGAAATGATCGAATATGGAAAAACAAGAAGAAGAATGCATAAAAAAGAAGACTGTAAATAATACAGTCTTCTTTTTATACATTTACATTCCCATTATTTCTTCTTCACTACTTTCCTCGATAGAGTAGTTCGTTTCTTCGTCTTCCATAATTTCTTCATCTGTTGAATGCCTATCTGTCTTTTTACTTAGTGAACATTCGATTTCTGTATTAATTCGAGTTTGTTCTGCTACCTTCTCTTTCAATTCCTCTTCTTGAGGGAAGGGCTGACCAAGTTGTTTTTTAGCTATTTCTAACTTTTCTTCTGTTTCCTTTAGTTGTTCTTGTTTTTCTAATACCTGTTCAGGCAATTTTTGGACAACATTTTCAATTCGACGAACCATGCCAATACCTGCTTGTGGATCAATCAACGTTGTATATCGTCCACCTTCAGACTGCAACTTCATTTCAAGCTGTCCATATTGCATTTCACTACGTTTTAAGAAAATACTAAAACCTTGATACGCACCCACTTCTATAAATTCTTCAGAACGGTTATAAGCTTGACACAACTGTTCAAGTTTTTGCGTAGCTTCCGTTCGAGAATCATAAGTCATGTTCATTAATTGAACTTGAAATTCATTACTGGAATGTTGTTTTGACAATTCGATATCTTTTTCTAATTGAGTGATTGATTGTTTTATTTCTTGTATTTTTTTCGGATAGTTTTGCTCTACCTTTCTTTTTAGACTCTCTTGTTCATTTAAGAAAGCAGATTGCAACATCCGCAAACGACTAATCTCATTATCCAGTTTCATCTTCTCTGCAATCAATGGATTACCTGTTGCTAATGCCTTAACTTCTGAGGCATCTAGTACCGTTTCAGACAATTCATCAACACTTCGAGAAATAGCTTTACCAGACATCACTTGAGAGATATACGTTTGCTTTTGTTCCTGGATCTGCCACAAAAAGCTATCAAATGTTCCTTTGGTCACATAACGGAAGATTTGAATTTCTTTATTTTCATTGCCTTGTCGAATGATTCTTCCATCACGTTGTTGGATATCTGAAGGACGCCAAGGACAATCAATGTGGTGTGCCGCAATTAATTTGTTTTGGACATTCGTTCCTGTCCCAACCTTACTTGTGCTTCCCAACATAATGCGAATCGAGCCTTTTCTCATTTTCTCAAACATCTCTTCTCGTTGCTTGTCATTTTTCGCATCATGGATAAATACAATTTCTTCTTCAGGGATTCCTTTATCCACCAACAACCATTTCATTTCATCGTAAACATTAAATTTTTTAGGAGTTGGAGTACCAGAGTCAGAGAAAATCATTTGTGTAGAATGCGTGTTTTTCGTTTCCTTCCAGATCGCAAATACTTTATTGGCACAAGTAGCCAGTTTTGTTTTCTTCAAATCTTCAGAATCATATTTTTCTGGATCATAATCTTCAAGCAAACGTGGATCTAAAGCCATAAGTTTGGCTTCATTCGTGATCTTCAACATATTATCGACGTCTGGAGTCACTTTTCTTTCTCGTATCGCCATTGCCCGATTCCCTAATTCTTCGACTTTATCTTTTTGATATGGAATTGGCTCAGTAACAACGATTTGAGCTTTTCCTGTTTTTACTTCAGGCACAGGAAGTTTCAACATATCAGGCGTTTGAATATCCGCAACCAAGTTGAACATGTTCATCAGTTCAGGCAAGTTATGGAATTTGGCAAAGCGATTTTTCATTTGATAACCACTACCTTCAGGAGTAATCTCTAAAGAAGAAATAATCTCGCCAAAAGTTGACGCCCATGCGTCGAAATGACTGACACCATATGCTTCTAATACATCTGGCTGAAGATATTTCTGCATCGTAAACATTTCAGACATCGAATTAGAAATAGGTGTCCCTGTCGCAAAAACAACCCCTCGTTGATTATTTTCTTCTAACAGATATTTGACCTTCATTTCCATATCACTGGCACGTAAACTATTGGAAGCATTCACTCCTGCCACATTGGATAATTTCGTATAAGAATAAAGGTTCTTATAAACATGTGCCTCGTCGACAAATAAGAAGTCCACTCCTAAATCTTCAAAATAAATCATGTGGTCTTTCTTGTCTTGTTTATTTAATTTCTCAAGTCTTTCGTTTAATCGTTTTTCAAAAGAAATCATCTGTTTGATTGACCAAGATTCTTCTTCATTATTCATTTGATATTCCGCCACTGCTTCAGAAACTCGATCAATTTCTTCTTGCAACATTTTCTTTTGTCGCTCTGGAGAAAGCGTGATTTTTTCAAATTGACTATGACCGATAATAACTGCATCATATTCTCCTACGGCAATTCGAGAAACAAACTCTTTGCGTTTGCTTTTCTCAAAATCTTTTTTTGTGGTAATCAATACTTTTTTGGCAGGATAAAAGCGCAATAATTCTGTCCCAAAATCTCCCACTAAATGATTAGGCACAACGTACAATGGTTTCTTGATTAGTCCATGTTCTTTCATCATCATTCCTGCTGTAATCATGGAAAGTGTTTTTCCTGCACCTACAGAATGTGCCATTAACGCTCTTCCTTCATGTAAGATACGAGCAACCACATTTTGTTGTGCAGGACGTAAGGTGATTTTTTGATTCAGACCAGGAAATTCTAGTTGGCTGCCATCATAAGTCCTCGGCACAATTCGATTGAACCGTTCTTCATAGATTGCATGTAATTCTTCCAATACCTCACTATGATTCATTACCCAACTTTTAAAGGTTTCTTGTAGCTCTTCTTGTTTCGTACGTGCATACATCGTTTCTTTTGGATTGAGTTCGTATCGTTTCTTACCGTCATCATCAATCACTCGATCTCGTACTTCCACTTTTAAAAGATTTAAACTATTTTCCAAAATCAAATACGCATTTGCTCGTTTTGTTCCATATTTATTAGTTGTTAACGCATTTTCGTCTCTACTTTTTCCACGAATAAAATACTTAGAAGCATAGGAATCATACTCTAGTTGAATAATTCCATTTCTCTGCATGTATTGAGGCGTTTCAAATAATTCATACATAAACGATTGATAAATTTCAGTTGGAATCCATGTAGCTCCTAATGAATAGTCAATATCTCCAGCTTTTAGTGGTGTTGGTTGTGATTGTTCCAATGCCGAAATATTTTTTTGGAAAATTTCTGGATACGATTCAATCGCCAATTTTGCTTCTGCTAATTTCTGTTTCACATCTCCACTGAGATATTCTTCACGTGTTTCCCAAACATCACCATAAATATCTCCTTGATACTTCGTGGGATTGATAAAAATTGAATCCTCTAATTCGTCAATGATTATTTCTTTATCTTTTGGATAAATAGAGACCATATAATCAAGATCCACTTTCATTTGACGATTGATTGATAATTGTAAAGCTTCTTGGGCTGTTTCCACTTGAGTAATTTCTTCTATTTTTCGAATCGTCGCACGAAAGAAGATATCTCCCTTTCGAACTGTACCGTCTTCCTGAACTTCTTCGATTGACTTTAACAACGGATAATATTCATCACGATCAAATATTTTACCTGTTTTATTGATCGAATCATAGGTAGCTACAAATTCATCATAACAAGCATTAAGCTGATTTAAAGAAGCTTGTAATTCTTCCTGTGTATATTCTGTATTTCGTTGTAACTCAATGACAGAAAGCAAAGCTTCTTTAATTTCAATCAATTTTTTCATTTGTTCTATGGACTTTTTAGAACCCGTATACTTTTCTAATTCTCCTGCATCATTGAAAAAAATTTCGTCACCAATGACTCCATAATTGAACATTGGAATTTCTTTCTCTAACCCTTCTTTTTCTACAGAAACTAAATCAATCATTTCTGTTTCCGTTGAAATAGTTAATTGACCATCAAAATTCAAGAAAGCTTGATTTAAATGATCAATTAAATTTCCTTCACGTGGTTTGACAGTTAACGTTTGACCTCTGAAATTCTTGATAGCTAAATCACCTAAGACCATCTCTTTATGACGAATAAAGTAATTATTCATTATCACTTCTGGTATTTCTGGATCTGTGCCATCAAAGACCCAACTTGGAGAATACTTTAATTCTCGCTCGGAGTTTTTCTGGAAGAAAAGAATATCTGTCACCACATCTGTTCCTGCAATTTTCTTAAAGGCATTGCTTGGTAAGCGAACCGCACCTAATAAATCAGCTTTTTCGGCATATTCACGTCTAATAGAAGAATCTGATTTATCCATTGTCGACATCGACGTAATAACCGCCACAATTCCGCCTTCTTTTACGCTATCAAGGGCTTTTTTGATAAAGTAATCGTGAATCGAATATTTTCTAGAATAGTTAGTATCTTCAATTTTGAAATTATCAAAAGGAATATTACTAATCACTAAGTCGAATTTATTCTTATTTAACGGAGTCTTTTCAAACCCTGTAATCTCAATGTTGGCATCAGGGTGTAATTGTTGCGCAATCTTGCCAGTGATTGGATCTAATTCCACTCCATAAAGCGTAGAATTTTCTCTTATTGTTTTTGGCATAGCAGAAAAGAAATTCCCTGTTCCTGTCGAAGGATCTAAAATTGTACCCCCTTTAAAGCCCATGGCTTCAATTTTTTTGTAGATTGCTTGGATAATACGTGGATCAGTATAATAAGCAGTCAATACGCTTTCTCTAGCTGCTCGGTAATCTTCTGCAGATAACAACACTTTTAATTGGTTTCGTTCACTTAAATATTGATCATCACGTTCATCAAAAATCGCAGCCAAACCACCCCAACCAACATATTTAGCAAGAATTTTTCGTTCTTTGTCAGTAGTTATTCGCCCAGGTGTCTGACTAATTTCTTTCGATAACCGAATCGCTTCAAGATTAGCTTTGATTTTTTCTCTTGCTTTACTTGGATAAAATTGAGTAACATCTATATTTTCAAAAGAAAAACCATTTGTTTTATTCCGATAAATTTGTTCAAATATTGTTTTACCATGATTGATTATCTCTTTTTTAGCTTCTATTTTCGGAATAAATGCGACTTCAGTTCCATATCCTTCAGTTACAACAGGTTTTTCCTCTGTTTCTATCTCTTCTAAATCAAATAGCGTTAATTCCTCTGCTTCAGTATCCATTTGACTTAACGCTTCTTTAACTGATTCTTCTTTCTTTGATTGCACAAGTTTAAGTTCTTCTTCAGTTAGATACTCATTTTGACGAATTAACAAACCGATACGTTCCTCAACCTCTGACCATTTCATTACACGTTCATAGTCTTCATTATTGATTTTCTTAATTACCGTAATTCCCTTGCCTGGACGACAATCCATCATCGAAAAAGAAGAACCCTGAATATCTAGAGTAGAACCTGACCAACCATATTCTTCTTTTAAAAAAGAAACTCTTTCCTTTTTGGAGAGAGTTCGTTGGTATAAATGGTAAATACGTATTTTTCCACCTTCAACGCCTGATCCACGTCTCAATATGTTGTTTAGTTCTTCCTCTGTAAAATCCGGAGTAATTTCTTCGTAATCAGGATTTTTTTCAACAAAAAAAGACTCCGAAGATTGTTTTTCTTCAAAGTCTTTTATATCTGAATTGGATTTTCCATCTATAGAATCTCGCTCATTGCGAGTTCGATTGCTTGTTCCCGAAATTGCATTCGTATCTTCGACGCTTCCTCGAAATTCGCTTGTTGAGCTGGTGTCAGTGGATTGGTTTCTTCCAATGCTTCTGTCAATTCGCTTACTCTGTTCCACACTTTTTTGTTGATCTCGTGTCCCCACTTCATTAAATCGCCCTCGACTAGTTTGATTTGATACTCTACTGGATTCTCTTCCTGTAATTTGGCTACGGCTATTTTCCCGAATCTCCCCAGTGGATAATTGGGATACTCGACTTCTGGTATCAGTTGTCCTGTCTCGTTCTCGTAATATTTTAAACTCATGTTCATTCATCCTTTCTCTTTTATAAACTAAAATTTCTTTGCTAATTAGTCGGTTTACTTCATTTGCATAATTCATTACTTTAAAAAAGTTAGGTAAACTTTGTAACATAGTGAATTCTTGTTCAGTTATATCAATCACTTCAGAACCAATACTCTTATTTTTTGCCAAGAATAACCCAATTTCTATAGATAGTCTACGAATATCTGGTTCTTCAGTAAAATCAACTATTTCATCAATTAAATCTTCTATCTCTTGGCTAACTAAAAGATTCCAATCATTCTTTTCTAATGTATAATCTGGAAAATCAAGTTCCTTTCCATCTGTTTGAGAAAAATCAAAATAATGTTTTATATTTATTTTCCCTGTTGACTGGCTAAGAACAGCAATGGATTTTTCTCCTTTTTTAACAAATCGTCCTAATTTTTTCCACGTATCAAAATCAGCGATATGGGTAGCATTCGACTTCTGTCCGTAAATAAATATTTGCTCATAAATATCGTATTTATGAAACATCTGAACCTGATTAAAAAAATCAAATAAATTGTTCTTATCAGAAACAACCGTTTGGAATGTCTCCTTGAATAAGTTTCCTAATTCTTTGTACTTTTGATAATTCATAGTTTCCCTCCCATAAAGATAAAAGAAGGAGGAGCGGATACGCCCCTCCTTAGAAAAGGCGTACCCTTTTCTATTCAATTTTTTCTAACTCTAAATCGTGATCTTGTACTTTTTCTTTTGCAATGAATTGTTCTTGTCGTTTTTCCTCCTTTTCCTCTTTCTTTAAGTTCTATGTTGTTAATATATCTTTCTAATTCAATCCACGTTCATAATGTGACCAAACAGAAAGGATAACTACCACATTTTCTTTTATATCTACGCTATAAACTAATCGGTGCTGTATATTAATTCTTCTTGAATAATATGGAACACCAACTAATTTTTCATATGGTGGTGGAGTTTGAAAAGGATTTTCTCGAATCACTTGAATCAGTTCATCAAATTTTTTATGCAATCCAGCTGATTTCAATTTTGGTAAATCCTTTTTGGCATTTTTCTTAATCTCTATAGTGAATCCCAATCAATTTCACCTAGCTCTTCTGTGCCTTCATTTTCGTGACGTTTAATTTGATCAAGAACCCCTGTATTTTGTAAATATAATGTTTCTTGAATAGCATTCCAATCAGATTTACTGATCATAACGACACTCTCATCCTCATTTTTTGTATTGATAATTTCTACAGGTTGATTATCAGAAACAACGTGCCTAATCAACCCATAAATATTATTACGAGCATTTGTCGGTGTAGTGACTTCCATTATGTTCACATCCTTTTTTATTTATTCACCCCTGATTATAACGTACGCTTAAACGTCCGTCAACGTTTTGGTTATAGAAAATAAATGAACATAAAAATTGTTTAAATTAAGAACTTAATGTACATGAAGTTGTTCATAGCGAAAATTGTCAATTTTATATTGACCCTCTTCTTCAATCAGTTGAACAACAAATAGAACTTCATTTTTCACGCCACGACTATCTTCTTCACCCAATAATGCATATTGCTTTTCACTATTTGTATCTTGAAACACTTTGACAATTTTTCCTACACTGCGAAATTTAGCATCTAAATCCACATTAATACCATTCTCTTCTTGGCATTTTTCTGTCATATATTCTTTTACGGATTGATTCCGCTCTTTTAATGAATTGAAATTTAAAAATTTATTGCCAAATGCTACTAACATCGGACGTGGATTTTCGGGCTCTTTACTTATTTCAGTCGTTTTATCTTCCAAAACCATCGTTGACT
>NZ_JBFOFI010000012.1:0-47740 GCF_040887215.1 Enterococcus sp. C63
CTAAGCGATCAGCTAAACTCTCATAATTTCCTTTCGCTTCATTCAGAATGTTAATGATCGTACCACCTGGATCGATACTTTCCAGTATTTCACGATTATCTTCTAACCACTGCTCCCAGTCATTTTTGCCCTGAACCATGTAATCTTTGAATTTTCTTAGCAAATCCTCAAAGGTCCACACATAGCCAGAATCACGTAACTGGCTTCTAGATATTCCAGAAATGACTCGATAGGTAAAATCCTGTGTGCTAAATTGTTCACTCCAAGTTCCATCACCATTAAGTGATCGGAAACTGAAATGTGCGGTGTTTTCACCGCCCCATTGCCAGTCAGGCTCACTTAACGTATAAACAAGCCTTGCTTGTCCTGGACTGTATTCTTGTACTTTTTGTTCAACAGGTTGGTTTTCGCCAAATTTTGTTGTGTTAATAAAAAATGGCACTAGGCCATCGAATGTTTTTAATATCCCATGTTCCACCACTTCAACAACCAATTTTTGGGTTGAAACATCTCCTTGTCGAACTTGAATCATCCCCACATAATTATATGTTTCTGTTGTACTTAAAACGACATTCCATTTACTCATAGAATCACCACCTTAAAATTGGATATAATTTCTTGGATTCTCAAAATCAACAACTGGCTGTGGCCAATAATTTTTCATAATTTGAAAATGTAGATGTTCTCCTGTAGATGGACCAGTTGTTCCCATCAAGCCTATTTGAGCACCTTTCTGGACTTTTTGTCCAACAGAAACATCAATACGAGACAAATGAGCATAACCTGTCCACTTCCCATTATTATGTTTAATAACCACGTAATTACCATACCAGTCATAATAATTAGCACCAGCCTGAACAACTTCCCCATCTAATGCTGCAAAAACAGGTGTATTAGGATTTCCATTTACAAGATCAATTCCATTATGAAATTCTTGGCCGCCATTTATTGGACTAGTTCTCCATCCACATTCTGAAGTAACTGTCACTGGTTTTTGAATTGGACAAATGAAATTCCCTCCAGGTTCTGGACTAGTTAATCCATGTAATTTGTTATACCAAGATTGGGCATAATTTTGGCGTTCTGGATGTGCAGAAGCTGGACGTTCAAAGTTCATTTCAAAAGCATACGCTGCACTTTGGGCATCATTGATCGATTTAAATCCTGATACTGTGGTTGGATTTACTTTTCCGAGCCATTGACCGTTGAACATACACCAATCTAATAATTTTACTTGGGCTTCAATACTTCGATAATCTTCTTGAATCCCTGCGGTGTTCATCAAACGCTGAACATACTCTCGTCCGTGCCAAGTTGGTGATCCGACTAACGGATAAGCAGAACCATCCCATTGAACAATCCCATAAGCTGGACCACCAAGTTGTTCTGTATCAGGGTTCATACTTGCTCCAACTTCCCCTTGAATATTTCCTAGAATACCTGCAGCTGCATATTCAGAATAGCCACGAGCTTTCAGCATTGTCCAAATTTTCCATGCTCTTTTTTCAGCTTCCGTCGTCAATTGAGGAGGGATAGTTCCAGGATCACTTCCTCCACTGTTGTTCCCTGTGATTTCTTTTCCGTTGACTGTGAGTTTGCCTTGTACATCTAAGTCTCCAAAATAAATTGCTTTACCATTTCCTAATAAAACTAATCCTTTACCGACTTTAGGAGAAATCAAAATATATTTGCCGTCTCCATTTGTACGAATAACTAAAGAATTATCTTCAATAGGTGTGGGAGTAGAAGCTCCAGGAAAAGGATTACCAGCAGAATCAGTTGTACCAATCGTTCCAATTGATTCTTTAGAATTCCAGAATTCCATACCTTTTTTAGTTAGTTCCATAATTTTTTTGTTCTCATTCCAGATTTGCAGTGTACCTTTAACAAGTTTCAGAACATCACCGTAAGCATTAAAGGAAGTTTCAAATACTTCTGCGTTGATTGTACCGACTTTAATAAAATCAGCAACAATCTCTCCTTTAGAAGTTATTGCAATACCGAATGGGCCATTTACGCCATTATCTGAATAACCTAAACCATTCAAATTCCATCGCCAAACACGCTTTGCGCTAGCCACATTATCAGTATCCATAATAAGTATCTCGGATGGTGCTTTCTCTGGACGAAAAACGACATGTCCACCAGAATTCCCAGTGATCCATGCCGTTGCATTTAGTACATTCTGTACTAATGTTTCTGTCCTATTATCAATTTTCTTTTTGAGTTCTTGAGTTTGCGAATTAACTGTCGATGTGTAAAGAGATAGATCATTGCCTAAAACGAGGTCTTTATACTTTCCTAACGTTGGAAAATAGGTATATTCAACGACCCTTTCTTTTATTTCGATATCTAGCTCTTTCGCTCTCACGTGAGCGACATCACCAAAGCTTAGATTTGAAAGCTTTCGATACATTTCACCGTATTCGAGCGTATGCTCAAGCGAAACCATGCTTACCTGATGAGTGGCTTTTGGTTCGTGGATTCTGTCGTTATCAAATAGTGTTTTCCCCCACTTAATAAGCTCATCAATAGTTTTACAATCGGCATTTTCTCTTTTACCGATTCTGCGGTTTTCATCTGTTACGCCTGCCACCTCTAAATAGCCATACGAAATTGGTTCTTTGTCCTGGTCATAGTCATTATCAGGAACACCACCAACTAGAAACAGACTATTTACGATAGATTCCTCGTCTATTTCCTCTTCGATTGATTCTAAATTGACACCAAAATCAATGCGAAATCCGTTATCTGCACCGATCTGCTTCACTAGATTTAAATTGTAATTATTCATGTCCAATTCTGCACTAGCAACACCAGTCAAATTTTGATTTCCGTTGTTCGAACCAATAATCGCTTCAACTGGTGGGACTTGCTTCGCAGTGAATTGATGAGTGGTTCCGACATTTGACAGGTAATTGAATTTTTGTTTGAACGCCAAATTATTTTTTAAGCTATTCATAATTTGCGTACCATTCCCATTGCTAGTAAATGATTCCACGATGAAATTTTTGTTGGCCATAAATCCAATATGACGAGCCGTAACAGATACCGAAGTCAAATTCTTTTTGATATTGTAAATTTCGAAATATTGCCATGAACCATCAGGAACTTTTGCTTTTAAAAAATTTCCTTTTTTCAAATAGGATCGATATTGACCATTCCTAGCGTAATTTCCATAAAAACGATACTGACCGTTTAACACTCGATTAATTTCTGGCAAGTCTTCCCAATCAACCAGAGAAAATCCATTCACAGATAAATCATCTGGCATTTTGTCATAAGCATAAATAAATTCTTTTGTCACAGATACACACTCCTATTCCAAAATCGAATTTGATTGAACTTACCAGATAATTCGATGGTGTTTTTTCCTGGTGCCAAAATCGGCCAATCGCCTTTTGTAAACAGCGATAAACCTTCCTGAACAACTTTACCCAGTTCAGTATCAACCGCCACAGTTCCAGTTACAGTGTTTAAAACAGTTAACATTCGATCGCCAATTTTTATTGAAATGTCCCCACCTTTTGAATCAATTTCAAGATATGGTTGGGCTTTTTCGTCTCCATGATCATAAATTTCAACTTTAGACACATTGAAGTTTTTAGGTGTTTCGCCAACTTTTCTTTTGAAAGGCTGGCAGCGAAAAGTAACATCAAAGGTATAAAAATAGCCCCATTCATTTTCGAACAGAATTTCTTTACTCATGCTACAGATAGCATCTAAATATTTATCTGGATCATTATGCGTAATTAGTCTACTACTTCCAGAAAGCCACTTTTTGACCTCTCGAAGTTTAGAATGGGGAACAGTGATATTCTCTATTTTTAAATCAAAAGATTCATAATCACCAAAAGTTTCATTCAATTCACCATTTCTACCTTGAACAGTATATGTTTCATATCTTTTAGCTGGCATGACCTCAGGAAGTTCACTCTCGATAATACAATTCATATCGAGAGTAGCATTTAAGTTTTTCCAGATAAAATTTGGCTCATCTGGTTTCATGAATCGTTGACTCATTCCGGAATACCTCCCAAATCATAAATAGCTTGTCGATTAGCTCTTGCAAATTTACGGTTCATTCGATCTAATTCCGATGGATTATTTGCATCAACTTTGCCAATATGGATATGTTGCTCGATATTACCACCAGAAACTTTTCCACCGATACCTCTACGTTTTTCTTCATCAGATAATGGAGTCACAGTAGTTTTTCCATTTTTAGCAGTTAGTAACTCTGGTCCAGCTTCACCAACAATCGCTTGTCCATTGATTAAATGACCACCTTGAGCTAAATATGGGAGCTTGGATATAGAAAATGATTTGCCACCAATACCAGGAACCCATTTTGGTATTTTGATATTATTCAGTCCACCAATAAAACCATTAATCAAACCAATCATGGCATTAATAGGAGCTTTTCCCACAGCAACAATACCATCGAAAATGCCTCCAAAAATATCCACAACACCTTGCCATGCTTTTGACCAATCACCTGTAAATATACTAGTAATAAAGTCAATAAATCCTGTCAATATCCTCTTTCCCGCATTATAAAAATTCATGAAATTAACCACTATTCCTTCGAAAACACCAGAAATATAGCCACCTATAAATTTAAAAACTTCTACGGCGACATCTGAAATGCCTTTGAAAAATGCATTAACTCCATCATGAAACCATTTCACTTTGTTATATGCCAATACAAATCCAGCAATCAATAAAGTTATTCCTGCGATTACTAAAACAAACGGATTCGTTGCAAGAAAACCAGATAAAGTCTGCCAAATCCCTATAAAAGATTTAACTCCACCAACAATTTTAGTTATTGAACCCATAAGTGTTCCTAAAATCACTAATAGTGGACCAATTGCTGCTACTACTAAAGCTATTGTTACTAACATATTTTTTTGCCCTTGATCAAGTGAATCAAGCCAAATTTTAAATCGTTGCAATGCATTTATTGCCAATTCAAAAAAAGGCAACAAAGCTATTTGTACACTTTCTCCCACAGATGCCATTGCTAATTTTGCGTTATTCATGGCCATATTTGCCTTATCAATAGGATCAAGTGTAGCTTCATAAGTAAAACCAACTACTCCGCCACTTTCTGAGGCGACTTTTGCTAAATCTTCTAGATTAAGAGTCCCCCTTTTAATTGCATCAGCCATTCGAGGACCGCCTTTGTTACCAAAAATTTCGGCGGCTGCATTAATTGCTTCAGTTTCTGAGCTTGCATTTTTAATTTTATCTTGCAATTCTCCAAGTCCTTGTGACAAAGTTTTTCCATCTTTAGCATAGGTAACTGTCGCTTTAGATAGACTACTCAAAGCTGCGCTAGAATCAACACCAGCTTGCTCGAATTGCCCCATCAACGTAACACCTTCTCCAAAACTCAATCCTAATTGTTTGATTTGAGGGGCGCCATCAATCGCCTTTTGCATTAAATCATCTACAGATTGTCCTGTATTTTGAGATGTCTTTGTTGTTACATCTAATACAGAATTTAAATCATCATAAGACATGTCATAAGCCTCAATTGCTTGGCGAGCAAAAATAGCCGATTGTGAAACATCTGTATCATTGATTTCAGCGTACTGTAGTAGATAATTAGTTGAATCTTCCAGTTTTTTGTCCATGAATCCAAATTGCGTATTTACTTCACCAATGGCTTCTCCTACCGTTTGTAAAGGCAAGTGAGTATTTGAACCAACATTTTCGAAGGATTGCGATAGTCTATCAGCTTGATCACCTGTTGCTCCGGTTTTAGTAATAATAGTATCAAGAGCTTCATCTACTTCACTAAAAGCTGCTAGTCCTGCAGCACCTGCAGCAACAATTGGTGCAGTTACGCCAATAGACATTTTTTCACCGACACCTTTAACTTTTTCGCCAGCTTCTTCAATTTTTTGAAGTTTTTTTGCGGTATCAACAGAAACATTTCCCTGTTCTTTTAATGCATCATTAGTTTGCTCTAATGCAGAACGCAGTTTATTTTCTCCTGTTTCAGATTCCAAAAGTCTTTTATAGAGTTTTTGAGATTGGTCTGAATATTCACCAGTTTCTTTAACTGATTTTTCATACTCTTCCCTTAACATCTGGGTTCGCTTTTCTGCTAAAGAAAGTTGTTTTTCTAATTTTTTCTTAGTAGCTGTTAATTTCTCTGTTTGAGTTGCATTCTTATCCATGGCAGACACTTGGTTTTTGTACTCGGTAGCTGCTAAGTTCATTTCTTTATTGATTTCTTTAATTGTTTTTGAATAGCTAACTTCGCCATTCGTTTTAAAATTTAAAACAACATCTGATTCTTTCCCTGACATTTTAGCGCTCCTTTCCTACCACCACGGACTCTTATCCATAGTTATAGATTGAGGTGGCTCAAACTCAGTATTTTGCTGTAACCACTGTAGGTATGATTTCAGCCACAAGTTAGGCGTAGATTTCAAAAAGAAACTCTCACTCCAATTTAATAGAGTGAGAGCAACATAAATATAAAAACTCCAAGGAGTTCCTATTTCTTCCGATTCTTTTTGTTTTTCTTTCTTTTTGCTTGCGCTTTTTGAAAGTCTTGTGGCTTCTTGGATTTTTTTAGGTCTTCTACCTGAAATGTCTGACTAGCAAAAATTTCCATACAGGTACTATAAGCAGACAACACCTCTCCACTCATTCCTAAGAATTTAAAAATAGTTTCTGGATTTTCATCTAAACCACCAGTGCGCAACATTGCATAAATCAAGGCACGCATGATTTTTAAGTCACTAGGCGATAAGTTAGCAGAAGAAATTTTTCCTTCTTTTTTGTATAGCATGGTATTCATATCAGACTCAAATTGCGAATAATCTCCACCATATACATCTGCTATAAATTCCATTGTTTGCATAGTAAATGAGATAGGGAATTCTACACCTTGAATAGTGACAGTAGCAGAATTTTTTAAGTCTTCAACGTGAATTCCATAATCAGATAACCGAGCCATTAACCTGCACCTCCAACTTTAGCCAATGTTTTCCACTGTTCTTCATCATATACAGGTTGAGCAATGAATTTATTAAATAATTCGAGAGAAGCTCCGTCTCTATTTGAATCAAAGCTTGAATACATTACGTTGTTATACTTCAATCCAGATGAAATGAAGTTCGCAGTTACATCATCAATTTTCGTCTCATCATCAGCAGTAGCATATTCTTCATCAATAACATTGGACAACTGTGTTTTGGGATACCAAACAGCTTTCTTTCCACCGTTTTCAATATTTCCAATAAAACCAAATGCGAAGTAAGGAAATTCACGAGCAGTATTTTTGCCAAAGGTTACACCACTTTCAGCAATCAAACCTTTCAATTCGTCCATAACAGCAATTGGAATTCCTACATGATCCAGAGCTAACTCATGTTTTGTTTCTCGACTTACGCGCCGAAACATTTTGCTAGATGCCCATTTTTCAAGAGCTGTTCCATTTCCCTTTATTCCCAATTTTGTAGCAATTGGTAAACGAACAATCTCGCTATAAGTTGGTGCTTCTCCAACAGTATCAGGAGTAGTCATCATACCAATCAATATATCGTCTAATCCTTCAAAATAGAAAGTATCTTGCTTTCCCACTTAAATCACCCTTCCCACATTTTAATAATTTTCTTTGTCATAATCTCTTCAATCTGTTGCTTATTTTGCTCATATGTTCCACTTGCAAAATGTTGAGCGCGTTGCTTTGTTGTCCCATTTTCGGCAAAACGCCAGTAAAAGGCTGTATCTTCAAATTTGACTTTTACTCGATCATCTTCTACTACAACTTTTACATGATCTTTCATATGTTTTTTCTTTAATAACGACTTAGGTATCTTAGGCAATAGTTGCTTCATGTAAAAATTAGCAGCTTCTTCTAAAGATTCTATTGATATTTTTTTCGGATCTACCTTTGAAAGATTTCCTAAATAATCCGCCATATCAGCAAATCCGTTCGCATTATTGGCCATTTTCCATACACCTCACATATGTGTAATAATTGGTCACGGTATCGTCGTTCTCATCACCTTGTATACCTACAAAATCAGCATAAGGGATACAAGCTTTTTCAAATGCTAATTCCAAAATTGACAAATCTTTTTCTGTTCCTGTTGTATAGAGTGAAACTTGATAATACGGCAATCGTCGATGAACTTTTGAAGATGCCATTTTTTTACTTTTGCTCACATTTGAATAAACGATATATGGAAAGTTCGTCTCTTTAGCTGCTTTGTCTCTAAACACCGGTAACTTAGTTGATTTCAATGCTTTTATTAATTCATTGAAGTTATTCGACATAAGCTAAACTCAACTCCATTTCTCTTGTATCGGGATTTGTATAAATCCGAGTAATGTTATACGTCACAGAATCAATTTTGAGGGCATTTAGCTTCTCTGTGATAGATTTATCCCATCGAACTTTAATTCGCCTGACAACGTCTGTCTTGGCTTGCTGTGATAAATATTTTTCTTGAGAAGTCACACCGAGTTCCTCATAAAATATTGGACGCTTAAATTCGTAAACTGTAGTTGGACGATCATTTTCGTCAGTCCCTGATTTGATATCTAGCAACTCTGCTCTCCATCTGAAATTGTTAGTTTGTCTCTTCGGCATTTTGAATTGCTCCTTGCACAATAAATGGAGTAATAGCATTCATTGCTTTATCTAGTTCATCTTCTGAAGCTCTATATTCATAGGCAATGCCGGCAACCATCAAAATAAGATATTCTTGTTGGCCACCAGTTGCTGTTTTAACATAGTCTTTTGCCATATCTAAATAAAAAGAGAGCAAAGAATCATCCATGCCCTCTTCAAAATGAATATGTGATTTGAATTTTTCCTCTAAAGACAATTCTTTAGTTTGCTCTTCCATCTTAATCACCAACTGGTTTTGTAATTTCATAACGATATACTGCAGGTTCAAATGGGGAATAAACCAATTGTCCATCTAATAAATTGTAAATTTGGAATCCAATTTGATTTTTACCAGAGAATTTTTCAACAAGTTTTTGAATCTCTAAGGCACCAATAACTTCTTGAATTTTGAATGCAGAAAAATCGCCAAAATATAAAACTGGCGTATCTGGTTCACCTTTTTTATCCGCTGCATCTGTCCAATCTACAGGATAGCCAACTAATTGGTAACCAATTCCACCTTCTGCTTGTGTGAATGGTCGCAATAAAGGAAATCCATCGTCTGTTTTCATTTTTTCAATAGCAGTCAAAGCAGCTCGATTAATAATAAAGCGACCTTTTTTCATTACTTCTGTCACTGGTGTATTTTTAAATTCAATTAATGCATCATATAATTTTTGTCCAGCACCTTGAGCAGTCAAATCTAACGGTTTTTCAAATGACACAGCTTTTTTAGCCAATGCACCTGGATTTTCATTTCCAGCATCATCTCCATTAAACATATAATTGATTTCTTTTCGTACATAAGCTTTTTTCAATTCTTCGACAACAATATCTTCAACTGGAACACCAGACATTTTTAGTAATTTCTTAGTTACTGTTGCCAATGCATCAAACTCAGCCGGATCAAGTAAAATTTCATCAAACTGAATAGCTGTCTCAGTAATATCAGTTGAACGTTCTTTCTTATTGACATTCGCGTCTGCTTTTTTCACAAGAATTGGATATTTTACATCACCTGATGTTCGCACCACTGTTCCGTATTTACGAAGTAAATTTTCTTCTTGAGCATAAGTAATAACTTCAGATGCAATTACTTCTGGGACAGTAACTGAACCGTTGCCAGCTTCAATCCCTAAAGCTCGAGCTTCTGCTTCAGAAATATTTCCAATTACAAAATTAGCAAATGCTTTTCGTAATTGTTGATCTTTTTGTGTCTTGGTCATTTTACTTCTTGCCTCTAATCCTGATTTAATGGAATCTAGCAATCCATCACGTTGTTCTTGCGAAATCATGCCTGAACGATTTTCAGGATTATCTTCTCCCTCTCCACCTTCATCAGCACCATCTCCACTAGATTCATCGCCAGAACGATTGTCAGTATCATCAGTGCCATTTCCTACACCACCATCTTTTCCATCTCCTGCATCGCCAGGATCACCATCATCTACCAACGCATCTTTGATTCCATTTAATTCTTCAATGACTGCATCAATTTCTTGTTGCACACCTTCGATGTCTGCTTCACGCAATTCACCAGATTCGATTTTTCCACGTAACTCTTCCAGTCTTTGCTCTTGACGTGCTTTCAGTTTTTTTAATAATTCTTTATCCATAATCTTTTCCTCCTAAGCTCCTAGTGCTTGATTGATTTTTTTGATTAAATTTTTTCTTTTTTCGACTACTTTTTCTAAGTCTTCCTTGCTTCTTAAAGCTGCTTCGGTATCTTCATATGCTGGCAACGGCACGATAGAAACTTCATACAATTCCACCTCGTGAATCGTTCGAAGCATTGGTGTAGAGTTGTAGTCCCATGTTTCTTCAGTTGGTATGAATCCAAAACTGCATTGATTGATATCGCCACGTTCCATCGATTTGATCAAATCCCTAGCAACTGTTGTATCCGGAAGATCAACTTCAAATTTCAACCCACGTTCATCTTCTGATAAACGTAGCGTGCCACTTTTTGTACGTCCTAAAACATTGGACCAATCATGATTGAAAAGGCAGCGAACATCTGAACTACTAATAGCCCTTGAAAAGGCACCGGGAGCTATCACTTCATCCAAGTCTTCCCATAATCTTGTTGGGCTATTAAATACTGCTGCATAACCACTAATCGTTCTTGTTTGTGTTTCTTCATCAGAACGTGTTGAAAGATTGGTGATGTCAATCGTTCGAATTTCCTTTTTCTTCATTTCCATCACCTCCCTTCAAGTTTTGATCATTCGTTGGTAAGGAATCATCTGTAGCATGTTTCTTGCCGATTTCTGTCAGATCATTTGAAATATAAACAGCTTCAGTTTTTGGCGTTCCTTGTTTAGGGAACCCAAGCATTTCTGCCACATTATCTGGACTTGTAATTCCAGTACGAACAATGTTGTATCCTATATTTGTTTTTGTTGAATAAGGAACAAAATCCAAAATGTTGATTTTCCATTCCACTCGATAACCAGAATTAGGCATAAAAAATAGAGCGGTGTAATGCTCGCTCTTGTTCTTCAATATTGGTTTGATTGCTTTATTATGCAGATACATCATCGCTTTCTCGATGTCTGTCTTCATTAGTGATTGATAGGTATCAACATTTATACCCAAGAATTTCCCTAAATCCTTTTTGTACACGCCTAGATAGTTCAAGATTGCATCATCATCTACTGGACTTTTCAGTGTATCAATTGAGTACCCTTTACCAAGAGGTATCATTTTGACCGAGTGATTACTGTCATCTTGTGTTCTTTCTAACTGATCAAGTATTGCCTTAATAATTTTCGTTTGGGCGCTGTTATTCGGGTTGATATGCGCATCCAGTTTAAGCATAAAAGCGAGTAAACCGCCTTTGGTATATTTATCCGTCAAAACCTTTTCTGCGCTTAGAACGCCTTCTAGCGTGCTTCTTGCTAAATCGATTATCCCTGCACCTTTTAGAGAATCTGTACCGATATTCTTAATGTGACGAATCATCTGACTTGGTATTTTTTGACCATTCATTTCAAACTCTTCTTGTAGACGTTCATTTATTTTAGTTGTCACACCGTATGCTAAATGAAGTTGATCTCGGTCAGTCAATGGGAAGGTTTCTCCGTTGATCAGTAGCGTGTTCGTCTCAAGCTTTGAAAACTCAAAACCCGTTAGATAATCATTTGGACTTTGCAATGTTTTAAGCAAAAAATGATTCTTTACTTCGTTACCATCAGGACCAATCACAACTGGTATTGCAAGTGCTACTTGGTTTGAAATATCTTGAACCAATTCATACACATCAGATGATTCCATAATTGAATTGTCTGTGACATATCTTTGAGTGTAGCGAGTGGTTTGACCGAATATATCTTCAATGTAGCCTCGTTTTTCCATGAATGAATATACTGCGTTTGATATTCTATCTCGAATTCTCATCTTTTCTCACCGCCTTTCTAATTACCTGTAAATACTATCGAGATATTCATCCAATTCGTTCGAATCAATATCTGTCATCTTATTCATCGTTTCTTTATGACCACACAAAAACGCCACGAAACCGTCAATCTTTTTCTTCGACTGGCGTTTACTTGGCGCTTTTTGTCCATTGATGTTAGTAATTGCTACAACGTTCAAAGTGCAATATAGGAATAAGGGATTATCAAATTGTATCCGTTTCTCATAAAATAATCTTTCAACATCATCAAATGGCGAATTCAATACTCTAGGAAATTGAGGTACTTCAACACATTCTAGCCCTAAGTTTTCCAATTTTTCTACAAGTTTGTCACTCATTGCCGGATCGTAGTTCACTTGCTGTATATCGTATAAATCCATGCAGTCCTCTATGTACTGCAAAATCTGATCTTGATCAATCATTTTTCCATCGCAAAATTCAACGAAACCTTGTTCAGCCAAATCACTATAAGGAACATTATCTTCTTTTTCTCGAAACTCTAAATTTTCATTCGGAATAAAATAGAGTTGCTTTACTTTAAGAATCGCTTTACCATCTTCATCCCATGTTGGAAAGTTTAAAGATACACAGGTCAAATCTCGTGTACGTGATAAATCTAAACCGATATAGCATGGTTCATTACTTAAATCACCAAGTTCTTGCGTGGTAACTAAACATGGCTCTACTTGATCCTGTTCAAAGAAATTATCTGCGCCATTCACAAATACATCCAAGTGTTTCGTTAGAAATTCAGCTTTGGAATGAGCTGACCGTTGCGCTGTTTTAAATGCTGATTCTAAAGCAGATAAATTGACTGATATTCCCCAGTTAGGATTGCACATTTCCCAGACTTTTCTATCCGTCCAATCATAATTTTTATTTGGCTCATAGATTAGAACAAAGTTTGAATCATTATCATCACGTTTCAACACTTCTTTTGCTTCGCGATATACACGCATTCCAACAGACGACGAACCTTTCCCAGCAGTTGAGATATTAAACATCAATGGCTGTGGTAAAGATATTTGAGCAGACTTAAAATTGTCATACTGTTCCATTTTCTCTTGCTTATGCAATTCATCATTCAACACAAAATATGGATTTGAACCCTCGATATTATCAATATTCTTGGTTTGAACAATAAATTTATTTGAGTAAGCCATATCTTCATGAATATAGTCATAAGTAATACTAGAAACAGTTCCCTTTGGTCCTTTAAATATTTTTGTTCCTTCAAGTAGAATTGGATTGTTTAAAATGGTAGCCGCAAAAGGCTTAGCAGCATATTGAGCTTGAGCAAAATCAGAGGCACACGCATAACAATCGACTGATAAAGCACCTTCACCGTACATTGCATAACCTAATGAACCTACGGCAATCAATGTTTTACCATTCTTTTTTGGGATTTGAACATAAGCCTCACGAGTAACGCGAACAGTTTGACCTTTTTCATTTTCTTTAACCCAACCATAAATCCAAGAATAAATA
This sequence comes from Enterococcus sp. C63, assembly GCF_040887215.1. Classification (NCBI taxonomy): domain Bacteria; kingdom Bacillati; phylum Bacillota; class Bacilli; order Lactobacillales; family Enterococcaceae; genus Enterococcus; species Enterococcus sp. C63. Next base: position 13,548 of record NZ_JBFOFI010000012.1, read on the forward strand.
AATTTTTCCCAGGATTCTAATAGAAATGGTTTTCCTACCATTTCTCCTTTTGTGTGAACAATAAATGTTTCTACCCAATCCATCATTTCATTCGCCCGATCTACATCAAACCAAATGTCTTTTCTTTTTTTCCACCTATACCAACGATCTATTGCTAAACGAACGGTTTTAGGATACTTCTTAGGTTGCTTTCTTACTTCTTTTGCAAATAAATCAGCATAATTTACACCAGGTTCAATCATTTTTCAGCACCTGCCTTCTTACGCCATTTATTTCTGTGCGCTGCTAGTTCATCTACTGGTTTTACTTCCGGACGTGTAATTTCTTCATCTTTTCTTGCAGTCGATCCTCCAGTAATTTGTCTACCATTTTTTGCTTTGTTCGTTAATCCTAATAAATCCAGAGCTTTCATTTTCTTATCAGCCCAAGTTTCTACTTGTTGCGCTAACGGATGTTTTGATTGATTAGTAGCACCTGATTTATTCGTGAATTTTTGAGTTTCTGGAAAACCTTTTTCTTTCCACAATAAATATTTATGTTGGTATATTTCAAAAATATCCAGATATGATTCAATCAACGGATCAAGAGTGATAGTGTACAAATCAGACTTACGCATTATTTCTAAAATACGAGCTTTTTCAGCACTTACTTTTTCATCAATAATCGCTTTACGTTGCGCTTTAGTCGTCATTTTTGTATACACCCCCCTTTGTTTTTGAAAAATTTGACCTAACGATGCGCGTGACTCCCCGCTACCCTATCCCCCCACGAAAAATTTTTTTGAAAATAGATAGGGGGGCTTTAATTGAAATACGAAGGAAAAACTTTTTTATCTTCCGTTTCATTTTCAACAATTGGATGACATTTTGAACATAAGAGCATGAGATTATTTGGATCAAGCTTAAGCAGTTCATTGTCTTTGATTGGTACAATGTGATGGACGTGTGCTCTCTTTCCAAAGATGAACTTACCGCATCGCTGACAGTGGCCATCTTCTCTTTCATAAATAAATTGACGCATATCTTTCCATGCCTGTGTTCGATAGAATGGTTTGTTCTCATGATGATAAATCGTCTTTGCTTGTTGCTTCTTCTTGCGTGATTTACTTGATCGTTTGTGTTCAGCACAATAGATCCCCTTTGCTATCTTGTTCGTGCATCCATCAAACTGACAGTATTTCATTCTGATTCACGGATAAACTTTAGGATGTCTCCTTTTGCACGGATAGCACCAGGAATATCAACGCCATGTTTCTTAGCATATGCACGTAATTCTTTTACAGTCATGTTTTCCAGTTCATTCGTTTCTTCAACAGTCTGATCGTTAGTAACTTCGCCTTCACCAAAGCCAGCAGTAGTGTTTCCATCACTGTCTAGTTCTTCACCTGACAAATGAATTTCTTCATCCCCCTTGAACAAGACACCATCGCCAACGATCGCCTTGGCAACTACAGTCTTATCAGATTGTTCACTTGTATCAAAGTTAGGTTCTTGACCGTTTGGAACCACAACAGTCTTTTTCTTTTCTGAATCCCAATACTCAGTTCCAGTAATTGATGATCTAATTTTTTTCATTACCATTTTGATTCTCTCCTTTGTAATTTGTACTGATTACTTTTGCACCCATTCGTTCATACCACCCAACAGTTTCCTGCAGATTAGGTAGAGTGTGGGATAGTAATGTTATTACTAAAAACTCAAAACCTGTGCCTTTATTTACTACTTCAACATATGCATAATTACCATTCCAATTATCTCTCAACCCATTAGGACTATTCTCAGCTTCAATTGCTTTTTTATAAACTTGACCCATACCCGATGTAACATCAAAAGTAAGTACAGCCTCATGAAAATCATTCATAGATAAAACTCCTTTCAAAATAAAAAGACCACTCAACGAGTGATCTAATATGTAAAAACTACACCTCAGAGGAGCTCATGAGGTATAGCTCTAGCATGCTATATAATTGAGATTGCCTATTCATCTTGTAGTAGCCATAGAATAGTATATGGGTCTGATTGCCTCCACTACTACTCAATCTCAATGCGGTTTTACTTTCGGGATCTTGTACCGCAAACCCAAAGTCGCTGGAGTGGGATTGCACCACTCATGCACTAGTCCGCTCTAGTTTTGTACAAGGTCCCAGTAGTTCGCCGTACGCAACCTACCTTCACCTTCGCGTCTCTCTATTTCCGCCACAGCGACATAAGTGTATTGCGAAATTATTTTTAGTCGTTATATAATTAATTAAGGAGGTTTTTCATATGCCTAATTATGTTATTGATACAACATCTACAAAAAATAATACTCACATACTACATGAAATAGACTGTCCATATGCCCCTGACAAAAATCATTCGATTGAAATTGGATACTATATAGAATGTTCATCAGCGCTCCGATATATTCGTATCAAAAAACCAAATTTAAATGTTTCTGGATGCAAATACTGTTGTCGTTCTTGTTGCAGTAAAAAATAATTGTATTGCTAGCTATCTTTTGAGGATAGCTAATTTTTTTATATCAAAACAGACAGCAACCAGTTGATATAGATAAACAATGGAAAGTAAAGGAGGTTTTCACTTCCTTTTTCATATTTTTGCGATTGATTAGTTGCTGTCTATCAAAGCATAATTTAAAACGATGAGAGAGATTTCTTCCCTTCGTTTATTTTGTCGATCCTTTTTCGCAATCTTTCGACACTATCATAATAAATCACTTGCTAGGTAGTTGATTGGTACAAAAAAGGTATAAAAAGGAAAGTATTTGGTTAGTAAATGGGTATAAAAAGTGTAAAAACTGGCTACTTAAAAGCAACCAGTTCTAAGGAAGAAGCAAATTGAATGATGATTTTGTTTGATTCTGCTTTAACAGATTCCTCGCTCGTATTATTTCTTTGGGCAGTTACATAAATTGACATACCGTTGATATAGCGATCGTAGAATATCTTTTTCCGTCTTTCTGTTATATCAGGTTTATGTGGATGCTGAATTGCTGAATAGCCACGAATAAATAATTTGTGCAAGTACTCAAATTCCTCTTGTGCTTCCTCTTTCTCAATCATCATTCGTTCTGCTTCAAATGTATTATTTGCTGTAGAAGGCGGAACCAAGGAGTAAGATGCTGTTACCTTAGGTTCACGAGGTTGACCTACCCTACATCTAGCTGACAGATATGCGGAAAGGAATACAGCGACATTGTGTTTCGTGCGTTCCATATCCACATCTTTTGCCTCTGGTGTCTCATACTTCTTTACATCGAAAAGTACCATCCATTGATTCCTCCAATTATGATATAATAATTGTGTCAGAATTATTAACCAAAGTCGGAGGAATCCGGCTTTTTTATTTTCTATTTTTCCATACAATTGTTTTTCCACAACAACATTTCGTTCGATTTTGACTATTTAATAAAAATTGGCCAGAATTTATTGTTCTTCTTTCCTATTATTTCTTGTTCCCCTCTTGGATGATTACTAGCATATAAACAAAAAATACAATAAAGATAATAGAATAAATCATTCTTTTTCCTCCAAGTCTAATCCAATATATTCATCTTCAGTAAACCAATCATCACATTATGGATTAATCGCCCACACAGGTGATGTCTTATTTTTCATTACCGTAATACCAGCATTTAAACCGTTATTGAAACAATCCGCTCTCATGTCTTCACTTTTCATTTTAAGACTTTCTAACTCATTGATGGCTTCCAGTTTATTCATCGCTGTTCCTCCAATAACTCGCTATTCTCGTATATATTTCCGATGACTTCATACGTGTATTCTTCAAACAGCTCTGTGTTAAAAATTTGATACTCTAAGTCTTCATCAACAGTGGCACAAACTAATCCGGAATAATCTATTGAATTTTTGACAATACAAACTTTATTATCTAAGTAATCGAATCCATTTCGCACGCTGACTGATACTACATCCCCTTCAAATATCTCCACACCATTCTTATCTTTCAGTCCTGTGGATTGCATGAGTTCAGCTTCGTCAAAGTTTCTAATATAATCAGAGTTGAACCAAGTTACAGATTTTTGATCAATCACTAGCTTTTTTTCTTTGAAAGATATTGATTCTATCTCTTGTATAGTTTCTGTTTTTTTATCCCACACTCTATACTTCGGTATCATTTGCTGACCTCCATGTATTCGTCTAATATCTCTTTATATTTCTCTACAAATTTGAAACGATCTTGATGAAGTTTCTTGCTCCAACCTGTTTGCTTATCCAGTTCGCACATCTGATCGAACCCTTTTTGAATCTCTTTGTAATAAAATTCGATGTTTGCTGCTGCTTTCCAATGTCTTGATGTCCGAACTCCCGATCCTGTTTCAGCCATTTCCAATTTAACTATTTCAGCTCGTTCTTTTGCTTTTTTATCATTCTGGATCTTCATCATGATTTTCTTGAGGATGATGTCACTGTATTGATTAATAAGATCCATTATTCGTGGTCTTTCTTTCGAATTAATAACATTGGTTCTGGCATAATCTGATCATCTTTCAAAAATTCATTTGGATAATGCTTTCGTAACTTTTTATTATCGGTAAATGTTTTCAGCAACCACTGACTCGTTTCACTTTTGTTCTTGCCAACAAAATAAATTTTTCCAGTTTGTATTCCTGCAAGTTGAATCATCATCTTCACCTCAAATCAAATTTTTTTCTGCTAAATGGAGCAAAAGTAATCCGACATCAAGAATCTTTTGATCCATTATTTCAGCTACTTTACTCGGCTTAACTCCTTGAGAAAAGAGCAAGCGAGCCTGCTCAATTTCCTCATGAGTCCAAATAAATTTAGCTTCTTCCAAAATAATTACTGGATCAGTTCCACGCATTATTTCTCTGGAAAAATGATGTCTTCTTTATGTTTTGACCATGTATCCGCAAACGGTGCAAAATATTTTCGAGCTGTTTCGATTTGATCGATTAGAGCTGTTTCAGATAGTTCGTGATCTGCAGCAATGTCATTTAAGCTATCGCCGTCTTCTAAACGAATAAGAGCGTCACGAACGTTGACAGTGACATTTTCAGGTAATTCTAACGTCGTTGCTTTTTTGATAAATTCGTCAATTGTTTCTTTTGATACTAGAACTGTGACGTTTTCGACTTCTTCAACGTTATCGCCAATTTCAAGCGAAGTCTGTTCTTCTTTCAACATTTCAATTGTTCCATCAGAATTCACAACGTATTCAACGTTTGGTTTCTTTGTCTGTTTGTTGATTGGCAATGTGTATTCGATCGTTTCCGGTTGAATTGTCACAGATACTGTTTTGCCTAACAACGCGTCTAAATCGTCTTTTTTACCGACTAACGAGCCGTTACTCACAACTAGTAATACTTTTGTATTTCCATTTCCTTTTGATGTGGCTTTCTTTAATTCTGGTCTGAAATTTACTTGATTTGTCATTTTATTTTTCCTCCAATTTTTTCTTACGTCTGTCTGATTGTCTTTTTCGTTGCTGTCTTGCTGATTCAAAACAATCCATTTCGATAAATTTATTAATCTTTGAATCAAATTTGGCAAAGATTACTGGGAAACCATAACGATGCGCGAACATCTTCATTTTCAGCATTGAGATCGCATCTTGATAACCTTTCACATCAATCACTTTTTTCACTTTGCCATTTTCGTAAATAACGAAATCTGCTCTGTAATGAATTGGTGCGATTTTACGATCGTTACATAGATAGCCTTCTTGCAGCAAAACATTTTCTTGCATCGCACAATAAGTTTCTGACAAAGGCATGAAGCTCATGCCATTTCGTTTTAGTTTCATGTAATAGCGAGCTTCTGCTTTCGAGTCGAACATGATGCCATCAACTTCTATCTTTTTGTTTCCGTATTTGCTTCGTGTCGCCATCTCGCAACTCCTTTTTCCGTTTTTCCATGTATTCTTTTGCTTTCTGCCCCTTCTCATTGCAAACTGGGCAAGGTTCACATGTTGACCATCCAAGCGAAGTTTTGTACCAAATGACCATTTCATCGTTACATCTTAAGCAAGTCATTTTGCACCTCGCATCCAAGCTTGATTGCCTAGCTCTTTTTTGATTGGTTTAGCAATTTGAGAAGCGCTCTTCCGTTCGGGTTCAGTGTTTTAAAAACTTCACCACCGCACGTATTTGCAACTAATTCAGCTGCTTCATAGCTCTCATAATGATGTGCTTGTTCAGATGAAATAACGCCTTTTCCGTTTTTGTCTAAATAACACATTTTCTTAATTACAAAGGTCAAACTGGATTCCTCCTTTTATCTGTTGTTGATTTGAATACGGCAATGTTCCCTTTTGTTCCATTCATGACACGAGAGAACACTCGATCGCCGTACGCGTGTTTTAATTGCTTTGATGATAAATTAGTCGTGAATATCGTAGCTTTGTTTAAACGGGCTTCTGTGAGCGATGTAAGAACATCGACATCGTATGGTGTTGCTTGATTATTTTCTTCCATTCGACCTAGCTCCGCACCTAAATCATCAATCACCACAAAATCTGTCTTTTTTATTTCAGCCATCAACGATCCTGTCACAGCTTTTCTTGCTTCTGGATCATTCATCGCGAACTTCAATTGCTCTAATAATTCTCGATAGCTTATAAATGAACAGGCAATTTTATAATTAGATGCCATCATCACTTCTTTGATCACTGCAGCAGCTAGATGAGTTTTTCCGGCTCCTGTTCTACCAGTAATAACCGCGTGAATCGTGCTACCACTTACGATTTTTTTAGCCCATTCTTGAGCCATTCCTTTTATTTGTGCTGTTTCCTGATCAACTACTTTGTATCCATCAAAATCGAAGGTCCATATGGCATCGTCCGTAATCATTGAACTGTTAATCATTCGATTGATGGCATCCCTTTTCATTGCTTCATTCGCTTTTTTGATAGCTTCTTTTTGATTTTTCGTTACCATTTCTCGATATCCGCAACTCTTATTGATACATGTAGGACCGCATCGATCCGTACCATCTTTGTTTTTTGATTTCCACATGTACAATGGATCCCCGCATTTTGGGCAAGGATGATCAACAATCCTCAAACCGCCATAGGGTGCAGCCATTGCACTTAGTTTTTTATCCATTACCAATCCTCACCTGTTTCTGGTAACTCATCATTAGAAATATTTTGTTGCTTTCTTTTATTTTTTTGGATAGCCATCTTATCGAAATGCTTTCTTAAGCTAGTTGGTGATAAAATCACGCCAGACCAGAAATCATTACTAGTGGCCCACACAATCATGTCTTGAACTTCTCTACCAGTTCGTTTGTCAGATTCAATTGTTAAACGAATCATATTCGCCCATTTATCCAAATCAGGTTCTTTGATGTTTTGATTTTTTCGAATTAGTTTTAATAAAAGAATGGCCAATTTTTTATTTGGATCGTCATCTGCGTACACGCGTTTTTTGCGTGTTGCGACATAATTATTATTCTTATCATTCTTTTCATTCTTATCATTCTTGTTTGTTGTCACTGGCTTGTCACTCGATTGTCCGTCGCTTGTCACTGGCTTGTCACTAGATTGATAGTCAGACCAATTTATTATTGTTATAACGCTATATCTAGCGTTCGATTGGATTGTCAATAATTCTTCGTTTTCAAATTTCTTAAGCCATCTCCATAGCGTTCGCCATGCAATTGCTTTGTCACTCGGTACTCCTTCGTTGTACTCTTTTGCCATTGCATGGGCTCCCGTGACGAATTGTCCGCTTGTCAAACGTACTTCTTGACCGTTAAATAAAAATTTTCTATCTTCATGACTAGCCTTCATTAAACACAATATCCATAGCTTGAACATATCGGAATTGGTCCAAACGAATGAACTAGTCACTTTACGGTATAACTTGATGTATCCTAGATTCATTCGCAAAGCACCTCCGTTTAAAGATCGTCCATGCTAGTGAATCCAGTAATTGGAATATTACCTCTACAGTACTCGCATAAACCGCAATGGTTCGGCTTATCTTCACCATTCTTCACTCTGACAATTCTTTCAATTTTTTCTTTTAACATAACCAGCTCATAATCCATATTGTCCTGGTCAATTGTGATCAGTCTTGCTTCACTTGGTGTTTGTTTAGAAACTGCTGCAATGATCGGTGTAAACGTCTTTCCGTATTGCTGTAAAAGTAACTCCTGATATATAGCCATTTGAAGTACATATCCAAAATTGACTAGGAATGTTTCTCTTGATCCATAATCTTCATTCCATTTACGTTCATGCATGTCTTTCGTTGTTTTGATATCAACAAAGTATTCTTCTTCTAAATTCAAGCAGTCAATTTTGCCTTTCCACTGAGTTCCAAATAATTCACCAGTTACAATCGTTTCTTTCTCACCTTGATAAATGTTCATGAAAGCTTCTTCTTGTTTTAATCGATCAATCATCTGTTCAGCAATCTGGAAATCTTTCAATAATCCATACGGCTTGCGACTAGAAAACATTTTGGATTTATTTTCTTCTTTGAACGCTTCGTGTATCTCTTTCGATTCAAAATACGAATGTACATAATTCCCGACTAAAAGAGCTTTAGGATTAGATATCGGTTGCCAATCCCCTTTGAGTTTGGCCAAGGCGGCCGCTTCACATTTTAAAAAGGACTTATATTGTGACGTTGACATGTACTGCCAGTCAGCTTCATTTGAGTAATAATTCTCATCAGAAAGGGTACTCATCGTCTTCAAATTCTGAGACATCATCTGCACCTTCCTCACATCCGAAATCTGGAATATCTAATAATTCTTCTTGAATCGGTTCGTTCAATGTTTCTTTTTCAATCGGATGAGCTTGTTCAACTTCTAGATGTCCTGGCATATCCGCAATACGAGTATTTTCTTCTTGAATATCGTTAGGAATCACAATCTCTTCTGCTTCTTTTTGAATTGGTTCGACAGTTTTATTTGAAAAAAGTTTTTCTTCAAGTGTGGCCACTTTTTCAATTTGAGGTGTAACGTCTTTGCGATTGTAATCATAGTCATTTTCGGTCGTTCGGTTGAATGCATCTGAAAAAAGTTCAGCATCATCACTAGTATTGATAAATGGTTTAGCAGCACGATTAATCACTGTACGCTTGGCCATTTCTTCTGGGAAATCATTTTGAACACTTTTTGTCTTAGCTTTTGACCATGATTTTTCGATTTGTTTTTTTGTCATAATCGTATAAACTTTGTTTCCGTCAGACTTAGTGATTGTTGCAAATGCTCCAATAATTTCTTTATCCATGTTTTCAAAACTAGGAACAAACTTTGTGACTACTGTCTCGTTATCAATCGAACCAATCTCAAAGACATCATCTTTTCGGATTACTTCTGCTTTGACATCATTAATCCCATCAAGTCGTTTTAATGCTGCTTGAGTACCAAAGTACGATCTCGACATTTGAAGTTTTGGACCATAAGCAATGAAATAGCATTGATTTTTTCCAGGGTTCAATCCTTGCTGAATCATGTCTAATAACGCATTAGCTATACTAGCTTTACCAACTGGCGTATTACCATATTTTTCCATGTATAACCCACCACCTTCTCGTTGGCTTAGAGCTACCTCATTGATTTTGAAAAATGCTTGTTTTAATGCGTTCGCTGCATTGTAATTGTTCGGTAACTTAACACCTTGACTTTCCAATTCAGTTATTTTTCCTAAAACAACATCAGTAATATCTTTTTGTAAAGTAGCCATTTCATTTGACATATTAAACTCCTCCTAGTTCAATCTTTGGAAAATATTGTTGTACATATTCCAAAATATCCTCTTCTTGTACATATCCATCTTCGGTTAAGTAGCAAGAGTCACCTTCATAAATAGGATTGTCTTGCCAGTCAATTCCGATAGGACTACTTTCTTTTGGTGGTTCTTGCATAGCTCCTAAAGAATCAAAGTCTTTCATCATGGCCTCCTAAAATTCCCAAAATAATTTGATGGTGCCATCATCTTGCTTGATGTTTGAAATGCCTTCACTTTCCAGTGCCACTAGAAATGATGGTGTAAGTCCTTTTGAACGAACAGTGCAACTCGTTTGTCCATAGCTTGCTGTGGTTAGAATTTTTTCTTGGATGTCTTGTTGCGCTTTATTCATCATTACTTCGAATATTTCATCGCCTAATCCCTTTACTGAAATCATTTTTGTGTACCTCCCATTCCATTAGCTAAGAATTTAAGGAAGTCAGTAAAATCTTTGATTGTCTCTTCTGTAACTTCTCCGCTGTATTCACGTTCAATACCAAACCCTTTGAAAACTTCACGATGGCCAGGACAATCACAATCGCTATATTCCAATTTTTCTTTTGTTTTTTCATATTGTTCAAGAACCCCTAAGCTGACTAATATGTCGCTGCCTCCTTGTGCAATGATTGTTTCGCCTTCTGAATTGACAATACTTAACGACATTCCGGCTTCTTGCTCTTGTAGCTCATTCGCTAATTCTTTAATTAAGTTTTCAATTTTTACGTTCATGTGATAAAATCTCCTTGTGATTTTTATTTTTTTGACACGATTATGCTTGCCGGCGATCGTGTCTTTTTTTGGTTCTATACTCAGCTTCATCAAGACCTATGAAGATCCATACCATGTAAACAATCGTGCCGATTAATGCTTGTTTGCTTCCCCAAAGACCTAAAGCGTAGATAATTAGTGGTGCGCTGAATACTAATGCTCGATTAAACTTGCCCATGTCTTTCCCCCTCTTTGCTGTTATTATGTCCGAACACTTACCCGATATTTTATTGTGCTAGAACCCATGCTCTACATTTTTCTTTGTCGTAAAATTTTTGATCGCCTATACGCCCGAATGGAAGTCCTTTATCTTCCCACTTACGAATAGTTGCAGTTGATACTCCGAAGTATTTCGCTATCTCTATTTGCTTTAATACACGTTTATCAACTGAGGCATCTCTTCTTGCTTTTGCAATTTCATCAGTTATGATTTCATGAATGTAGCTACGTAGTGCTGCCTCATTTTCAGGCGTTAAGATTACTTCCATAATCCTGAACCTCCTATCAAATTTTATTTTTCTTTCCAAACTCCATACTTAATAGCGAAATCCTTGACTACAGATAAATAAATTTCTTTTAACCTTTTATCACTTTCGATTACATCTAACTTATTTGTCTTATCTCGCTTGGATTTTGAAACACCTTCGCCAGCCATACGGTTACGTAAATTGGTTAATCTAGTTTTGAGAGAGGAACCAGCTCTACGATCAACTTCTTCATATATCGCTGTTTGAATTTCTTGATAAGCACCGTATCCGCCTTGAGTTTCCGCCATTTTATTTACGAGTTTTCGACATTCTCTACGCCAGTCAGTTGTATTCAATGCCACAATTTCAGTAATATTGTCCATTTGTGTTGCTAAACGTTTTGTCTCTAACTCTTGCTTAGCTACTGCATTAAATATTCCTTGGAACATTTGGAGTTCTGGACTTAGTTTTGAAGTATCAAGCAACTGTTGTTTATATTCTTTTTCTACTTGAATAAAATACTGGCGAGCTTGTTTACCTTTTTCTGTTCGTTGGAGCATTGAGATATCTTTTGCCATATCTAACTTTAAAAAATGGTTTTTCTGAGGTCTTCCACCTTTTACTGATTTTTCAGTAAAACTTATAAAATCAACATTTTCAGAGAATCCATACTCTCTCATTCTCGGAAACCAATCATTATACCGCTCTTTTACTTCCAAAAATTCATGTAACTCTCTACCACTTACTAACTGCTCATTCTCTTCATTTGTTGTTACTTTGATTAGTTCTTTCATTCGTTTTCCTCCCTATCTGATTTTGAAATCCGCAATAATTTTGACAAGCAACTGTTTTGCTTTTGGAGTATCAACCAATTTTCCTTCTAGATAATTACCGATATCTTGTTTAGGGATCCCATACAAAACAGCCAAATCGATTTTTTGAATATTATTTTCTTTTAAATATTGAAGAACTTTTTCTCTGCCGATATTTGCATCTGGCATCTTTTTCACCTCGCTAATATATTTTAGTAAGATAAATAGTAAGTTTTTCTGTATAAAAACATTGACATACTTATACAAATATTCTACAATCAAAACATAGTTAAATAAGCCTATAGCAAAGCTTCTTACTGCACTCGGTCGCCAAACTTAATGCTAGGAAGTATGTTTTTAATTCGCTTTTTTTACTTACAATTTATCTTACAAGGATTATTATATACAAATTTGCTACATTGTCAATTGTTTTTGTAGATTTTTTGTATATCTAAACCTTGTATTTAGCAGAAAGGTTGATACAAGTGGATTTATACGAAAAAATAAAAATACTTGCCAATGAAAAAAAGATATCTATAAGACAGTTAGAAGAAGCTCTTGGATTTGGTAATGGAGTTATTAACCGCTGGAGAAAAAATACACCTGGTGTTGACAAAGTGCAATTAGTTGCAAACTATTTCAATGTATCTGTCGACTATCTATTAGGACGCACTGAGAAAAAAAGGTACTACGATTTAACGGAAAAAGACGAACGTGATATTCAAAAAGAATTACAATCCTTAATCGACGATTTATCTAATGCTGATGGAATGGCTTTTTCGAAGAAGGATGGTGAAATGAGCGAAGCTACACGTGAAGCTCTCATTATTTCTTTAGAGAATGCATTGCGGATATCTAAGATAGAAGCTAAGAAAAAATATACACCTAAAAAATATCGCGATTAAAAGGAGTGCGATGTTTATGTATTTACCTCAAATTGATAAAAAAATTAATAAACTGGTAAAACTATATCAAACACGCAATCCTTTTAGAATTGCACGAGAATTGAAGATACTAGTTTTAGAAGAAGATTTGGGAGAAATTTATGGTTACTATAGTAAATTAAAACAAATAAAAATGATCCACATAAATTCTAACTTAGATGAAATGGGAAAATGGATAACTTGTAGTCATGAATTAGGCCACTGTGTTTTACATTCAAATGAAAACACACCTATGTTGTCTAAAAAAACGCTAGTATCCGAATTAAAAATTGAAAAAGAGGCAAACTATTTCGCAACTCATCTGACTATTGATCCAAAATTGGACGGCTTTGATCATATGACAAAATATGAAAAGCTCGTTTGCTTTGGATTACCAGATGAATTCGATCGTTACTTGTGAATTATAATACAACGTAAGGAGAATTTTATATGAAAATAGGACCACGAAAACCGAGTATAAAAAAATCTATCAGCGCTAGAACTACTGGTAAAGCAAAAAGAGCTGTGAAAAAAGCAGTAATTCCTGGTTACGGTAAAAAAGGATCGGGATGGATCAAAGATCCCAAAAAGGCTGCTTACAACAAAGTTTACAAGAGAACTTCGTTTAGTTTTTGGGATTTATTCAAATAAGAGCATTAGAAAATATCAAGTAGATAAATAAAAGAGAATGGAGATATTAAAACTATGACTGAACCAGAAGCAGAAAACCATGTAAACCTAACCTTTAAAGATTATAGAGATGCAGTTATTGAGGCAGGAATCGGGTTAATCCCCTACGTTGGTGGAAGTATACAAACTCTTTATTTTGGCACTAAAAATGAAAAAAGATTCAAAAGAATAGAGTATTTTTATAAACAGTTGGCAAACAGAATGAAGTCATTAGAAGAATTTGATTTAGATGGTGAAAATTCAGAACAGTTAGTTGGAATAATAGAAACTATACATGACGAAATTGAAAAATCAAAATCACATGATAAAATAGTGTACTTTGTTAATGCTTATAAAAATCTTTTGCTCGGTACAAAACAGCATAATCAAGATATTGACGAGCTATACGTTGACATTCTTTCAAAAGTAACAAGAATAGAAATTGAAATTTTAGCATTGTATATGCGAAATGGAGGTAAGCGTGGTATTCCAAATATACCTAGTGTAGATCAAATGTTAGTATTAGGTTCCTTAAACAGATTGAGCGATTTTGGTCTGTTAAACCGGCATTTAGAAGGACTGACTGTAGGTGGAGACGGTAGACAAAGTTACACATTTTCTCTTTCAAATCTTGGTCTTTCTTTTGGCCAATATATTCTACACTAATACTGCATGTAGCATCATGACTCGTTATAATTTATGTTTGAACAAAAAATCACGTCCCCTCCCTCATCAAAGTTTGTGGACGTGATAAAAAATGGAGCCTTAATAGGCTTCTTTACGCTGTCTATTGTATCAGAGAAAGAGAGGGAATGCATCCATGATTTTCGCTTCACGTGAAACCCGTACTATAAAAACTGGCGAGAAAAGAAATGATGGCAAAAAAGGACCTACTCCCTTACCAGCTCGTCCTCAACCTCGCCCATAGGAACAATGTAAAGTTTTACTCGTTTTTCATAATCAACAAGAATGTTTATATCGTATTTCTGAAATAATTTTTCAACATCTTCAATCGTCTTTGTAAGCTCTGGCTCTTTAGGAGCATACAATAACAGTTCATTGTATTCATCTATATCATATTGATAGACATTTAGATAACCAGAAGCTATATACTTACCATCAAAATCAAAGAGATAAATATATTTTAATTTTTTTCCATCTAGGGCCTCATCTCGAATTGGTTTTCTAGTAAATGGCAGTTTATTATTTTTTGTACGAAGTTTATTGAACCATTCGAAAAAGGAACTAAGTACTTTAGGGAAAATATATACTCCTAGAACTAAGATTAAGACAAAGCTTATAACTGCCGTAACAGTCGTTAACCAAGCAAAATCTAAGTGTGGTAGGATATTCTTCAAAATTTGTTGCATTATCCAATAGATCGACCAATTTAGAATAGATAAAAACGACACGATGGCTGTCTTTTCTTCTTTTTTTGCATTTGACAAAACTAACAAATCATTACTTTTCAAAAGGAAATACGTAAAATATCCTGTGATAACAGATTGGAACAGTGCAGTTAAAATATTGAAGTTGTTGAAAAGCATATATTCACCTCTAGTTGGCTGGAGTTTTTTCAATCAATTATAACACAATATCATCTACTGTACGAATACACATTCCAAAACGAGCATATCATTTTAAGGAGGTGATGCCAGCTATTTTAGTCCGAACACTTACCCGAGCGAAAGGACGAAAAAAATGGCAACATTCGAACAATACAAAAAGAAAAACGGTAAAAAATTGTGGAAGTTTCAAACTTATTTGGGAGTAGATCCCTTGACTGGCAAACAAGTTAGAACTACACGAAGAGGTTTTAAAACAAAAAAAGAAGCTCAATTAGCGCTGACCAAACTGCAATTGGAATACGAAAATAATGGTCTAAATAAGTCTAAAGAGTTAACTTTTCAAGAAGTATACGATCTATGGATCGTAAATTATGAGCAAACAGTAAAAGAAAGTTCTTTCGTTAAAACAAAAGAACAGTTTGCGAATCATATATTACCAGCATTTGGTGCTCTTAAAATCAACAAAATATCGATTGATATAGCTCAAAAGTTCGCTAATGAAAAGGTAAAAAAATTTGTGTTGTATAGAGAATTCATCAATAATGCTTCGCGTATATGTGATTATGCTATTAAATTAGGATATCTACAAGATAATCCCTTTAAAAAAATCACAGTTCCGAAAAGGAAGGTCTCTATTCATGAAGAAGATACTTTAAACTTTTTTAGTAAAGAAGAACTAGAAATTTTTTTGAAATCAGTAGAAAAGAAAAAAGATATTCGTATATATTCTTTTTTTCGGACACTAGCCTTCACAGGGATGCGCGTAGGCGAGCTCTTAGCTCTCACATGGAAAGATATTGATTTTAACGATAATTATATCAAGATAAATAAAACTCTCGCCAGAGGAAAAAATAGACGCCTTTATGTAGAGCAACCTAAAACCAAAAATTCTAAGCGAGATATACCAGTCGATGATGAAACTATGAACATCTTGAAGAAATGGCGATTAGAACAAAGAAAATGGTTGTTAACATTGGGAATTAATACGTTAAGCAAAAATCAACTGGTATTTTCTAACCGGAAAAACGAATATCTCCAATTATCTAAGCCTCGTAAATGGTTAGAAGTGATTATCAAACAAAATAATCTTAAACGTATTACTATTCATGGTCTTAGACATACACATGCTAGTTTACTTTTAGAAGCCGGTGCAAATATTAAGGACGTACAAGAACGTTTAGGCCACTCGTCTATTCAAATCACTATGGATCTATATATCCACATTACAGATAAACGAAAAGAAAAAACAGCAGCGCAATTCGCAAAATATATCGGTATTTAAGCAGATCGTATTCAAAGACGTATTCAAACAAAAAAACAGAGGCGAAAACATTGCAAGCAAATGCCTGTATATCAATGTTTTCGCCTCTATTATGAAATGTTATATAAGGAAGGTACAGGATTTGAACCTGCGCGCCGGTATTAGCCGGTTCGCCGGATTTCGAGTCCGGTGCATTACCACTCTGCCAACCTTCCATACCTATTATTTTTAAACTTTTTTTAGTAAAAAGTCAAGCCTATTTCCCGATAGAAATCAAAAACCGGCATATTTATTTTATGAGAAGACAAAAAAACACAAGAATCATTTTCTGCTCCTTCTTAAATAGTGCCCAATGTGAAGTAAGAAAGAGTATTGGAATGAACCTTGTGTTATCACACTTCATAAGTAGATCTAACTAATTGTTTCAGGATTTTCTAAAGAAAGAATAGAATCAATCGTTCGCTTGATGAACGAAATAATTTGTTCTTCAGTTGGGTGCATGATGTTTGAAGACATTAAAGATGCGATTCCGGTAACTGCAACCCAGGTTCCAGTGTGTAATGCATCAACGTATTCATCTGACAACTGGTTGTATCGATGATCTTGTTTGACGATTTCACGGAAATAGTTATAAGAAAAATCATGCATTTTTTGTCCATCGCCATGTTCGTCGATATATAATGCCATGTAAAGACTATGATGTTTTTTTGCAAAGTAGATATAGTTTAATCCTAGGTCAATAATTTTATCTCCAGTACGTTCAACTGGAAAAACATTTTCTTTGAGTTGTTCAAAAATTGAGTCTAATAAAGTATTTTTTAGATCCTCCATGTTTTTGAACTCTAAATAAATAGGTTGTGTGGATATACCCATTTTTTTAGCAATATTTCTCGCAGTAAACCCTTTAAAACCTTCCTTTGCAACAACATCATAAGCAGCTTTTAGAATTTGATCTTTAGTATAGACTTTTCTTCTCATTAAAACTCCCCCACTTCTTACTGCAGTATATGTTGTTTTATTGTAACCGATATACACAGTTTTTGGCAAATAATTTACTCAAAACGTTATATTTTAAGTTTTTTTCTTATTTATTTTTAACAATGATACAATATTATTTAAGAATAAACAAAAATACTGTTTCCCCTTACAAAAATTGATTTTTCTGTAACTGTTAGTTGACCAAAAGATTTCTTTCACGTTATAGTTAAAGAAAACGACAAAGAAGGTATGTAATGGTTAATAAAAACGACGTTATTTATATTCACCCCATCAAAAAAAAGCCATCTCAAAAAAATAAGTATTTTTATTTAACATTTACTGGCTTGTTTTTTCTAATAATCGGACTTGTTTCTGGACATCCGGTTGAAACTATTGAGGGACTCAACAATATCCTTACTTCTCCTAGTAATCTGATGACCGATTATTTGGCAATAGGTGGTTTTGGAAGCGCATTTATCAATGTTGGTGTCCTGACTTTGTTGTCCGTACTTCTTTGCTATCATCATAAAGTCTATCTAAATGGACTAATCTTTGCTTCTGTATTAACCGTCACAGGCTTTTCTTTTTTTGGAAAAAATCTGTATAACTCTCTTTCCATTATTTTGGGTGTCTATCTCTATGCACGTTTTGTACATAAACCATTTTCACAGTATATTATGGTTGGCTTATTTGCTAGTGCCTTGTCACCTGTAGTTAGTTATATCACTTTCGGTATGAACTTACCATTGGGCTTAGGTATTTTATTTGGTAATCTGACTGGTATACTCGTTGGTTTTTTACTCCCTCCTTTGGCATCGCATACCCTTATTTTTCATCGTGGATTCAATTTGTATAATATTGGTTTTACTTCTGGATTGATCGCCATGGTCGTGGCTGGTATCCTTCGGTTATTTGATTTTTCAATTGAAGTTCAATCGTTCGTTTCAACAGGCTACCATCAAGAACTTACATTAGTCATTTTTCTTTTTTTTAGTTTAACTACGCTATTTGGTCTTTTTATTAATTCATGGAAGCTCACTGGTTTACATGACATTTTTCAAACTTCAGGAAAAGTAACTACTGATTTTATGGCGATCTCAAGTATCGGTGCCACCTTACTAAACATGGGGTTAGTAGGGCTGATGCTTTCCATCTATGTTCTTCTTATTGGTGGTGAATTCAACGGCCCGATTATTGGTGCAATCCTATCTTCAGTTGGATTCAGTGCCTTTGGTTGTCATCTAAAGAACAGTTTCCCCATACTTATAGGGATTTATCTTGCTTCATATCTGGCTACTATCCATGATGCCTCTCAAACAACAATGATCGTAGCAGCGATATTTGGTACTGCACTTGCTCCTATTAGTGGTTTTTATGGTAGTATTTTTGGTATTTTGGCTGGATTTTTGCATATTGTCTTAGTCCATAACGTCAGTGCATTACATGGCGGATTAAGCCTATATAATAGTGGATTCTCAACTGGATTCGTTGCAGGTTTTCTTGTACCGATCTTAGACAGCCTGACTGTTGGCAGAAAGGAAAAGAATGGCATTGGAAAAAGAATTATCAAAAAGACTCATTAGTGAATTTTTAACCTATCTTTATTCTCACGAGATCACTGAAATAAGGATTGGGCTAGAATCAACACCCGAAGGATTATATATTGAAATTCAAGGAACTTGTTATTCTCCTCCTTCTGATTTGCATGAGTTAGCGGAAATGCTCAATGAACCAAGAAATCCTACTATGGATCTATATTACCAAGAGCTTGGAAATGTTTTTCTGGATCAATCAGATTTCCGATTACTTGGAAGTCTGATTGATGATGTGGAACTCATGTACGAACTTCCCATCTTAAATATAAAAGTATTTAGACGAATCCTTTGATTCAACAGGCTTAGTGAAAAGACAAAATGAGACACTGATTTTCACTCCCCTGAGATATTCCCTTTAGCTTTCATATAGTTATGGCGTTCAGAGTATTCTATCCACGTAAGTATGCTAGAAACGCAGAAGAGGTAAAGCAAAAACTTCTTCTTTTAGTTTCCTCAGCTTATTTTAAAGATTTAATACTTGAACGCCGATTTTTCATTTAATAGAGGATATTTTTTCCTAAAACTACAGGCACAAAAATAATACTTCAAATACATCTTTAGTTGGATGTTTTTGAATCGTTTTTAAATTATACTTATTACAACTTACAAAATTGTTTGATAACTGTCATTTAAAATAGTGGCACAAAGAGTCACTAATAAAGTACATTAGTAATATAAGAAAACGTATCAAAGGAGTTGATAGACGTTGAACATTGCGGCATCACGGAAATTGATCAATTTTATATCTATCATTGGATTAGTAATTTCGATAGGCTTAACGATTTATTTTATCAATTTGGGTGTATTTAAAGATTTAAATTCTTTAAGAGGATTAGTTGGAGATTCAATTATCTTAGGTCCTATCATTTTCATCTTAATCCAAATCCTGCAAGTTGTTATTCCAATCATTCCTGGAGGGATAAGTACAGCAGCCGGTGTATTAATTTTTGGACCTTATGCTGGTTTTATTTATAATTATGTAGGAATTTGTATCGGTTCGATCATCATTTTTTTACTTGGTCGGCGGTATGGTAAACCATTTATTTTATCTATGGTCAGTGACAAGACGTATAACAAGTATGTTGGTTGGCTCGATAACCAGAATCGCTTTGAAAAGTTATTTGCTTTAGCAATTTTTCTACCAGTGGCCCCTGATGATGCGCTTTGTTTAATGGCTGGTCTAACAAATATTTCTGTAAAAAAATATACTTGGATCATTTTATTGGCGAAACCCCTCTCGATTTTCTTATACAGCATGGCTTTGATTTATGGTGGGCATTTCTTAAGTGGATTACTAGGATAGTTTATTATAAGTGGGCGTACTGCGTTAAGTATTTGCGCAATCTGTCCACTTATTTTTATTTTTACGTTATAATATTTATGGTAGGTGATTGAATGTTAATTTATTTAAAAAGAAGTTTAGGAAATGCTTGGGACTTTCTTAAAGGAACTCAAGCATATTTTCGTGATGTTTTGATTATGCATTTATTTATTTTATTTATTTGTTTACCCTTATTGAATAGTACGACCAGATTCATCTTGAATCGAGGAGCCATTGATTATATATCTAGTGATAATATCTCTACGATCCTTTCACAGCACCCAGGTGTCTTATTGTCTTTGACTGCTGTCTTACTAACTATCTTACTCCTAGTTTATTTTGAGTTTACTTTTTTATTGATGAGTGTTTACTTTATTAAGAAACAAACACCTATCTCGTTGAAACAGTTACTTCAAGCAACGTTTCGTCAATTAAAAAAAATACGCCCATTGACTTTTCTTTTTTTCTTAGCTTATTTCGTACTTATTTTACCGATTAGTGGGTTAAGTTTTAATTCTGATTTACTATCTAAAGTCAAAATCCCAGCTTTTATCATGGATTTTATTTTTACTAATCGTTGGATCGTGGTTAGCAGCTTCATTCTGTTTTATATCTTTTTAGCTTACATTGGTATCCGTCTCATTTTTGCCTTACCAGAAATGATTCTACGTGATCGACCATTTAAACAAGCGGTTAGAGAAAGTTGGTATTTAACCAAATCACGTTTTTTTGCAATCCTTGGACAGTTCATCATTATTGGTGGTAGTATTTTACTCATTTCATTTGCCGGCTATTTAATTGTGCTCCTCGCACAAATAATTGTAGAACAATTTTTCCCTAATTATTCATTGATTAGCGCTGTTTTTGCAATGACGATTCTTCAAGCTATCCTTTTATTCAACATCGTTATGTCAACAGTCGGAATTTTTTACATTATTATTGATTTCATGGATGATGAAGGTTTTCTTCCTGAGACTCCTAACTGGTTTCGTTTAGAATCTCCTAACAAACGTTTTTCTGTTCTTAAAAATACAAGCTTAGTTTTATTTGCTGTATTTTTTGGTGTAGGTGTTTGTCTCTACAATATGGATTATTTGACTTCTGCTTCTCAAACGAAACCTGTAACGATTTCTCATCGTGGTGTCAGTGGAGGTAACAGTGCCCAAAATACTTTAGCTGCTTTAGAAAAAACAAGTCGTACCTACCATCCTGATTATGTGGAGATGGATGTACAAGAAACCAAAGATGGTCAATTCGTTGTCATGCATGATTTTAACTTAAAAAAATTAACAGGGATAAATAAAGCACCACAAGATCTAACCTTGAAAGAATTAGAAAAGTTAAAAGTAACTGAAAACGGTGCGAAAGAACCTGTCGTTTCCTTTGATACTTATTTAAAGAGAGCCAATGAATTAAATCAAAAACTTTTAATCGAAATCAAAAATTCAAAAAATGATTCTAAAGATATCGTTGATCGCTTTGTCAAAAAATATGAAGAAAACATTTTAACTCATCAGCATATTCTACAAAGTCTTACGTATCAGACGGTATCTGATCTGAAAAATGCCAATCCTAATTTTTATGTAGGTTACATCCTACCATTCAATATTGTTGGACCACCAGTTACTCCGGCTGACTTTTTGACGATGGAGTATAGTACGATCAATCGGAATTTTATTGATTCAGCTCATCAAGATGGTAAAAAAGTGTATGTCTGGACGGTTAACGACTCAGATGGAATCAGTCGTATGATGTTTTATGGTGTTGATGGGATCATTACTGATCAAATGACTATCTTAAATGAAAATATCAAAGCAATGGATGAAGAGATCACCTATTCAGATAAATTATTGAATTTCGTTTTAGGTGTTGGTTAAAAAAAGAGCCCCATGGATTGAATCCATGGGGTTCTTTTTCAATTACTTTATCTTTCTCTCGCGCTTTTCACCGCACGAACCACTGCTAAGATTGCCGGAATAGCAGAAATAACTGCTAAAATAATGCCCATTTTACCTGAACTCTTTCTTTTTTGCATGTTTTTTCGCTCCCTTCTCTCTCCTCTAATTATAGAGAAGTTTACGATATTTCTCAAAAAAAGTGTTTATGAAACCAAAGCAGATTCTGCTACTGTATAAATTTCGTCCAGTTTAACTAGTAGACGAAACTTACTATCGTAAACAGCCAACCGATCTCTCTGATCATAGCTTTCTACAAAAATAACAGCCGTATTAGTATATGTACGTTCCACGCAACCAATCACTTCATAGTTCACTCCAATCGGTTTGCATATGTATGACTTGCCTATTTCTAATTTTAACATTTCTCAATTCCCTCCTTTATTTTGTTAATCTTTAATTTATAATAACAAAAAAAAGAAGATTTGAAAACGATTTATTGAATTTTTTTATATTTTTTCTTAGAATTACACGATTTCAATCTAGTTTCCCCTTTTTCTCACATAACTAATACCAAGATATAATTGTAATTTATAAGTGACAGATTTGTTTGAAACTGTTAGCCTTTTGTTCGTGTAAACCTCCGAAAAAGCATCTAAACTATTCTGTGAGGAGGGAATTTCATGATTGTTATTCAAGCTACTGTATTTATCCTGTTATTGATTGGATTGCTTATTGGACTCACAGAAAATTAAGAATCCCTTGTTGACATAGCAATTAATTGCGAAAAAAAAATAAGGGTGCTACACTGATTACAGGAAGGAAAATTTAACAGAAAATTCCAACCACAATTTACATTAATAAAAAAAGAGGTGACTTACATGACATTTACTAAAACAAATATTGAATACCGAGTTGCATTTGATACTGTATCCAATCAATTTATGGCAATTGATGCTACAAATGAAAACAACGTAGCATTTGGTATCACGATTGAACAAGCTGTCCGTGCATTAAATGAATCCAAATAAGGAGTGAATCATTTCTAATGACCGAAAACAACTCGGGATCGAAAAAAGAATAAAGACGTTTGCAACTAATACAGTTAGCAAACGTCTTTTATTATTTATTCAATTTGAGTTTGTACTTTATTTTCCCCCATGAAATTTTGCTGATTCCCAGAAAGATTAGAACCATCGCAATTTGCATGATTGGTACTCCTGCCCCCGTATACACACTTAGAAAATAATCTTTTTGCTCTGGCGAGTAGGAACAAAACCATGAAACCCCAAATAAAAATAAAAACTGGGTCAATATCAAACCACTAGTAATGACTAGTGCAGAACAATAAAAACCACGATCTTTTTTAGCATAGATTGAACCTAAGATCAAAAATAAAAATCCTAAAATCGCTAAACATAGAACAACACCACTTGTCTTTTGATAAATCGCAATCATAATATTAGAGATTTTCGCTGTTTTTGATAAAACTAAAATTGGCGGTTGTGGATCTTCACTATTAATCCAATTATTCAATAAAGGAACCCGCAAAAAGTTTTGCGCTGCTTCTACATCCGCATGGGTTCCAAAACTGTAATTCCCTCCTTGATGAAAATCTTTGTAAAATAAATTGTCACTATAAGCTGTCCTAAAAAAATCTAAGAGTACTGGAATATCCTCGGCAATCTTCCCATCTCCTGTACTCATTAAGTAGACTTCACGTTTCTTCTTCAAATCTCCCTTACGATAAGCAGCCCTTAACTCTTGATTGACTTGTTTCCAAAATTCATTGGTTTCTTTTGCGTTATTTTGATAGTAGCCAGACTCATTCAACACATCTCGCAGTGCCCAAAAAATAATGTCTCCCTTTAATTCCTTTACTTTTCCTGCCTGAGTCCAAGCATGTGTCGTATATAATTCTTTGATTCTAGCAGCTTCTTTAGCAAAAGCAGGTGACACAGCTAATGCTTTATTTAACGCTTCATGAGAAACCCAAATCCTACTGTTCTCTTTGTTTATGTTCGTTCCATCATCTATTCGAATCAAGTTCTTCATCAATTGAGCAAACTCTCCGCTCGTACGATCATTGACTACTGCAAGATGATAGACTTCTTCATTTTTATGCTTAATCATTTGGTTTGTCACGATAAAGCTGATCATAGGAAGAAAAAACAAACTAAGTTTGATCAGTTTTCTTCGATCAAAGGTAATTTGTGAAAGAAACTTTTCAACAGTTTTCGTTGGTCTAAAATCCACTCCTAATAAAATCTGAACAAAACTAATGATTAAGGCTGCCAGAACAAACGGCAACAACCAGAGTGAATCTTCGCGAATATACCAGTAAAATGGAAAGATTAGAGACAACAAGAAAAACCAAGGTAAAATAGTTTTTGTTGCACGATATTTACGATAATAAATAGCTAATAAACAAGCAACGATAATTACGACAGATGGAATTACAATGGCGTTTCGATAAATACGTGTCGAATATTCATGGGTAAAACCGATTGGTGAAAATAAAAAAAAGACATAGATAAAAAACAAGATACTATTCTTTTTAACGATCGGCTGTACACTCAGTGTAATCAGCACGCTAGCTAAAATATTAAACCCACCTAATAATAGCGAGTATGGTAGCTGAATTTTATTGGCAAAAGCTAAAAATAAGCTATAAGAAATACCTTTTGATAAAGTTTTAGCATTGTACTCTCCTAACCACTGCCCGTCCACTAAATTACGGGCATAATGAATAAAAAGCTGGTCATCATAGCTAGCTGTCATATCGATGCTGTAAGTCGCTTTGTAATAGAGATAAAGACGTATTAGTGTAAGAATTAGAGCGATACCACAAATAAAATAAAGTTGTTTTTGCCTAACATACTGAAGCATTTCCTTTACTCTATCCATGTACCCTAACCTTTCCTCCGCCTTTCTTCTTGATACTAATCATATTTGATAATTTATTTTTAACCAATTCACTCAACTCCTTATTCAATAAGCCTCTAATAAGTATAGCAAAAATTCATTTCATTGATATTAACCTTAAAAGATTCTTATTAACTTGTTTGATTGCTTTTTTAGCAGGTTCTAAGCGTTAAAAACAAGAATTATACTGTACTAACTTAATGACTGATCTTTTCCACTTTGTAACTATCGTAATCTGCTGT
This sequence comes from Enterococcus sp. C63, assembly GCF_040887215.1. Lineage (NCBI taxonomy): Bacteria > Bacillati > Bacillota > Bacilli > Lactobacillales > Enterococcaceae > Enterococcus > Enterococcus sp. C63. The sequence goes on from NZ_JBFOFI010000012.1 coordinate 38,703, forward strand.
TGTGCAAATCATTTCCTTTATATATCTATTTTTATCAATAGGTGATCAAAAATTCACATTTTTTATTTTGTAATTTAATTTTTAGATAAAAAACAACTTTGTATATCTTTAGGGAAGTATTACAGAATGATATATTTTTTTATTAGGAGGTTTATTTCTTTCATTCCTACATGGAAGGAAAATATTTTTATTTTTGGAGGAAAAAAATGGGAACTTTTTTAGTGTTAGTAGGTTTAATTGGTATTTGTTGGGGGTTAGTAGGACTGATTCGATCATTTTTCAAAAAAGGGAATAAAAAACGGAACTTTATTATTATAGGAACAGCATTTATTCTTATGATTTTCGGAGCGTCTATCTCTCCTACCAGTCATTCCGATAGTTCAAAAGCAAGCACACAATCTGAAAAAAAGATCGAAACAAAAAGAACATCAAGTACTTCTAGTGAAGAGCAGCTGAAACAAAAAGCTGAACGTAAAGAAAAACAAAAACTTGAAGCTGAGCGTAAGAAACAAGAAGAAGAAAAACAAAAACTTGAGGCTGAGCGCAAAAAACAAGAAGAAGAAAGACAGAAACTTGAGGCTGAGCTCAAAAAACAAGAAGAAGAAAAACAGAAAATTGAAGCTGAGCGTAAAGCACAAGAAGAACGTCAAAAACAAGCTGAAAATGAAGCAACAACAGCACTATCACAAGCTGAAGCTCATCCAACTAGAGAAAACTATAATTCAGCAGCTACTTTAATCCAGGCTATTCCAAACGGCAATCAACACTTGTCTGCTCGACTAGCTACAGTAGATGCAACGATCAAAGCAAATGAGGCAGCTGAAGCAGAACGACAACGGCAAGCTGCGGCCGCACAAGAACAAGCCAATCAAGTTGCAGCAGCACAAACACCGCAACAAAACAACGAACAAACGGTTTATATTGCTCCAGATCATGGTACAAAATATCATTTAAATCCGAACTGTTCGGGACTTAACAACGCAAATTCTGTCGTAGCTATCTCGCTGCAAGAGGCCCAAGCACGTGGATATACGTTGTGTAAGCGAGGTTAATCTAAAATAATAAAATGAACTGTGACAGCAATGTCTAGCTCTGATAACTAAGCCGGAGAATCCGAAAATAGTCTCTACTATTTTGGACTCTCCGGCTTATTTCAAGGAGTTGATGCTTGAACACCGTGAATCAGAGGTTGTGAAAAGAGCGTTTTGACCTGAGCGCTCACCAAGTAAAAACTGCGACGAGTAATCGCAGGAGCATTAAGGATGAAAATCTCGAAACAGCTCCTCATGTTTTGAGATTTTTTGACTTATCGCCGAAGGTCAGCTCTTTGAACACCGTTTATCCATTTTCAAAGCACAATGTAAGATTTTTCTCCCTAATTTATTTTTTATTGTGAACATTTCCGGTGTCCGGTCTCTCCTAACTTTACTTAAGCATGGTCATAAAAAAAACAGAAAAATTTTACAGCCATTTTCCTGATATTAATAGTCGGATATTAGCTTAAATACCATAAATTTTTTTACGTTTCTCCTTTACAAAAGGAACGTTTGTTCGTATAATGCTATTAAAGAATATTTACGGATTGGCATCCTCGAAATCGCTCATAAGGGAGAGTCCACAATGATTAAGAAATATGGCACAGTAACAAAAATAAAAATACTACAAATTGGGGCTCGTCCCTTGATAAGATTTAGCTTGAATGATACGAACTGTTTAATCGCTGGTCATGGTTTAAACTTTCTTGCTGAAGTAGATGAAGGAATGAAATTAGTAATCAGTGGCTATTATAATCAAAGAAACCAATTGGTCGTCAAAGAATATCATGTGCTCGGTCCCACGAAAATACTGATTGATTTTAAAAAAATCAAGAAAGAATTTATTGGTAAAAAATAAAAATTGGTTTTGAAGTATATAACTCCCGTCTAAAAAAATCAGAACTTTTTTGTAAAAGAAAAAAGGTATCCATCTGTCTCAGCGAGTAGGTTTGGATACCTTTTTAAATCAGCAAAATTAGGTTTATTTTTTATTTATACATAAATGCTGTTCTAGGATTACTTGTTGTTCCTATCTCTTTGGTACCTTTCTATCTTTAAACGGAAGATATGGTTAATTGCTTACTTGATTAAAGTCAGAAATGATATCATTCAACTCCGTTTGAAGTGTCGAAACAATCAAATGAAAATTTTCTTCATCCGTTTTATCATATGGGGATGTTTTTGTTACATAAAGTAGCTTCTCGTTTTCTATTTTCATTAGAACCTGTGTTGCGGTTTGTACTTTGTTTTGATAATTAAACGCAGACATTCCACTTTGAATAATCGTTATGATTGCGGAAGCAATCGAAACGACTAATAACAAAGACTTATGATCAGATGCCTCGTGAATTAAAATAGGGATAGCAGCAGATAATACGATTTTTATAATATTCCCTATGCCAATGATTCTATTATACGATTGAATATCTTTTTTTAATTTATTAATTGTAGAATCAATCGATTCAATAAACGCTTTTTGATCCATATCATTTCTCCATTCACTTTATTAAAATTTGGTCGTAAAACTATTATAATTGGATTTACCTATGTTTCAGCTAATTACAAATCAAAAAAATGGCTATTAAATAACAATTATTATTTTATCAAAATAATGATATATTTGTCAATGATAGTATTCGTGCACGGATAAAAGCTATTGAAAAGATCTGAACAAAGATTTAATCATTACAGACGACATAAAAATCACATTTGATGTATGCTCACAATCTCTGACCAACCGAGCAAAGTAAGCTTGATTGATTTAAAAAATTAAAACTGTGAATACTATTGCCCACAGAATTGACAAATGTGCCCATCTCTCCCCTAACTGTCCATAATGGTAGCTATGTGTAAGCAGTGCCTAACCGAAAAGTTGGCATGAAGCATGAAGATATAAGTCATAAAGATATCTCTATTATTCAACTATAGGATCAAGTGTCATATGAAAGTATTGAACGAACTTCGATAAGTCCAATGACTATATCAATAATCAACAACGAAAATTTTCTGGACAAAATATTTCTCTGCCAACAAACCAAAAAAGGATGGCTATAATTAGCCATCCTTTTTTATAAATACCTCAATGAGTATCACTTTTCATTTTAAAGGCAAATTGTTTTGGATAATTATTTTTAATAATTACCTAAAACTCCTTATCTTAAAGACGTTCGTTCAATTCTTTGGCAAGGTCTTCAAAGCCTGGTTTGCCTAGGAGTGCGAACATGTTTTTCTTGTATCATGTGTACATTTATTACTTTTTTTCTCTTTTGTACCGTTAGAAAACGCTGAAATATCAGTATTTTATCTATCTCCTGCTTTTTCCATCTTTTCTGGTTTTTAATATCACTATCACCAAAACTATCACTAGTTTTTCTATTATTTTTACTTTTTTATATGCATATTGAAACCGGAGTTAGAACAATTAATATAAGAACGAAAAAAACTCAGCCAAGAATGATTGGTTGAGGTCTTTAGCTACTCAAAGTCAGATTTGAATCTTTCGGTTTTAAATTTAGCAAAGGATTTAATGAAATCATTGATTTAATCTCTAAAGGCACAATTTCACATCTCATATTATTTTTCCTTATTTGTAAAATTTTTTCTAGGTATTCTCTACATATATACCTCCGATTTGTAAGTAACGTTAATGGTATAGAGATACCACTTAAGACAAATAACCGATCACAATCCACCAGAACTGGCATGCGAAATGGCGATTTAATTCTAGAAGTCTCTTTATTTGGTAAAATTTCAAATCTATTTAAAGGTGGAAGACCTTTTTTAATATGTTTTAGTCTTTTTGAAGTACAAACAAAAAGAGCTTTCCCCGTTTCCTGTCGTTCAGCAAAAATATAAATATGTACTTCCCCTCCATTTTGAGAGGAGATATTTTTGTAGAATATTCAAATAAAAATTATTTAGCAACAAAATACTATTTTGTTAAAGAAATTTAAACTAAAAAATACATCTATTTTCCTGTATGTTCAGTCACGATTTCTTGTGATCTATTTGCTGTGTCTTCTACATCGCTTTTGGCTTTTTCCAGTTTTTCAATATAATTATTCAAATTACTGTTTTCTGATTGCTCTTTTTCTAGTTTTTGTTGAGTACTTTGCAATTGGTTTTTAATAGTATTTTTTTCATTTGACAATTGATTAATTTGTTGATTTAAACTATTAACAGTATTTTGAGCATCATTAAATTTATTTTGTTCTGTTTGTAAACGATTATTCCAATCAGTGTTTAATTGATTTATTTCAGCTATTTTTTGATTTATTTCATCAATTTTAGCATTGATTTCATTTTGTTTACCTTGCAATTCAGCATTTTTTCCTGATAATTGATTCTCTAAATTTGTTTTATCTATAGTTAATTGATTTTTCTCATTTTCCAAAGTCAACACTTTTTGTTTATATTCTTCAACGTTAGCCTTTACTTGCTCAAGTTCTTGATTATTTGAAGATAATCGTGAATTTAAACTACTAATATTTTGCTCTTTATTTTCTAGTGCTTTATCTAATGACTCCAAATTATGATTGATTTGTTCAATATTATCTTCTCCACCCCATAACAAAATATCATCGGCAAAGTTTTTCCCTGCGATCCCTGCTAACACTAATCCACCTATAATTAATCCACTTACTACAATTTTCTTATTCATATCACCATTCTCCTTAACACAAACTGAACAAATTATAGTTAATGATTTCACAATCAGTCAATTTAAATATGTATTTTTTTATTTTATTTTTATAAATCTTTTTCTTAATTCGGATAAAGTCAGATGTAACTGCATACAAACATTATTTTTAAAACATTGTATTAATTAATTTAAAATTAGATACAGTTATTAAATTCACATAAAAAAGTCTACTCTTTCGGATAGACCAAAACATCTAACACATTTATTTTACCAATTTAAGAGATTATATATTCTATATTTTTGAAATAAAAAAATACCCGAAGGTGTATAAAAAATGGTTTAGTTATAGATAAATTAACTTAAGAGTACTGTTACTACAAGTGTTCTTCTCACTCTAAAGGAAAAACTATCCTATCAAATAAAATAAGCACATTATTTTCTTATAAAAGCGGAGTCTTTTGCGGAAATATTTTTTATATCTGTTACATATCTTTCAACTTTCATATGCAAATCATATTTTTCTCTAAGTTTAGTAATATGAGCCATCATCGGAGATTCATGATGTTTGTCTAGTGCATCTTGATCTGTCCAACTATCAATTAGAAGAATTGTGTCCTCATCATTCATTGAAAAAAAGTATTCATATTTAATATTGCCTTTTTCTGCACGGATATCTTCTACAACTCCAGTTGAAACCATCTCTTTTGCAAATTTTTTCGCATTTCCATTTGTACCACTATAATAAATGTTCACAGTAATAGCCATTTCTTTACCTCCTTGTATATTTATCTATCCTTATATACCCTGTAGGACTCGAACCTACGACAGGACGGTTATGAGCCGTCTGCTCTGACCATTAGCAATAGAAGATAGCTTATTAATTAATCTCTATTTTTCCAATAAAAACTACTTTAAAATCCCTGCTGCGAAAACGAGAATGAAGAAAGATGTATATTTGATATCGTGACGAATGTGTCAGACGCACGGAGCGGTCATCGGCGTTATGACTATATAAAGTATACTTTCGTTGATCCAGAAAGGTATAAAGATTAAAGTAGGCTACCTAAAAAGGTAGCCCGGAACGGATTTTATCACCATACTTATAAAAGGAGATATTTTTAAGTTAGTATTAAGATTGTGTAATATGATGATATCTATATTTTATAGTATCAGTGCTATAAAACCAAAAATAAGTCACTAATTAACTACCACTCCAATTATAAGTCTTTTTCCCATTATTTTTTATAGTTATATGGTATGCTTTTTAATGGCTTCAAATATAAAAGAGTTTAAAGCGTAATACACTTAAGGGAAGTGGTTTGGGGTGCGCTTTAAACTCTTCTTTATTATTATCTCACAGCATGCTTAAAAGGTCTATGGATTAAGTTATGTAAAAAAGTGCCTCTTTAAACGTCCTAAAATCCAAACAAGGATAGCATAATATACACTATTGTTGATCCAGAAAACAGGTAAATAAATTTTGCAAAAGCAATAAGTTAAAAACATTACAAAAAAGACAAGGATATCACATCAAGAAAAAATGTTTTGAAAATATCTTTGCCTTTTTTGTATTATATCTATATTAAATAATCAATCACAACACATTAACTAATTTATATATTTAATTTGTTGTTTTTCTATAATTGGATAACTAATTAACTTATGACTATCTAAGTCTTCTTTATTCATATCAATTGCAGTAATTTGACTGTCTTCATATGTTCGATAATAATAGATTCCTTTGTCAACATTGCAACAAGAAGAATAAATTGTATATTCATATTTTCCATCACCAACATCACACAAACCTTTTTGTTGTTCTACTGAACCTAAGATATGGAAAAATTGACTAATACTTTCTGACTCTGAATCTCCAGATACAGAATTCAGCTTCGTAAAAGTCGCTTTAACAAAACGAGATACTGAGGATAAATCTCCAGGCAAGCCTATCCCTCCCATACCGCGGCTATAGGCATTCAAACTTATTTGATTTGAAAAATTATTTTTAGGAGTTTCACTCGATAAGACACGATAATTGTTTAAATTAAATAATTGATAGTCAAATGAAGGATTATTGGTAAGAACGCCCACAGGGTTATCATATATATGAAGTCCATCTTTCATACTTTCAATGACAATTGATTTTTCTTTATCAGCTAATAGCCAATGTAAAGGGGATAAAGGAAGTTCATCACTATAATTTATATTTGCTAAATTGATATTTTTTAACAATTTTTTAGCTTCTCCTACTGTTGAGCATTGTCCTAAAATCCAAGGAATAAATTCAAAAGGAGATACATTGTCTTTCCCTTCTTGTATTTCTTTATAATCAGCATACCCAGAAAAATTTAGCCCAGCCATACTCAATCCTTTTTCATTTGTCGCATCGTAATAAAGAGGGTAGTCAGCTATACCAGCGGCAATACCAATCATTGCATAATGAGTATCCAAATCATTTACCTTTCGAAAATTCAACTTATAATTTCTTGGAGTAATAGTGACTACTTCATTGTAAGATATTTCATAATCAAAATTCCTTCCAAAATAATGATCACTTGTTACATAAGTAATAGACGTACACATAGTTTATTCCTCCTAAATATTTTTCTGTCCACGTTCATATTACTCCAAAGTTTTCCTCATTCCAAAAGAAAAGCACAGAATACACAAAGAAGCGTTTTTATTTGTATAAACTATATCAAAGTTCTATACTTAAATTATCAAATAAAAAGGACGTGAAGATAAATGTCACATTTAGAAAACAAAGAAGAAAAAGTTGTAAACAAAATTGTTTCTGTTGTCAATAAACTGGATAAAGAGTTAGACGAACTTGATACGTTATCTGAAAATCCAGAAAAAAAACATAACCTAAAAAAATGGTTAGTTGAACGAAAGGCTATTCATGAAATTAAAAAAGTTCTTCATGAAGCTGATAAATATGAAAAATATGATGAAAAAGAACTTGATAAAGAATTTAAAGAAATCAATGACTTATTACTATAATTGATTTATACGACTCATTTTTGAGTCGTCAGACTGCAAACAACACTCTAAATTTAGGAGTTTGTCTACAGTCTGAATAAATTTTAAATTTATTGTCCATAATGTTATTATGAATTTATAGCATTAAGAAAAGAGATAAGACTTTACATTTTTTTAGGAATGTAAAGTCTTATCTCTTTTCTTAATTGTACAATTAGTATTATCTGCACTACTTTCTAATTAAATAAATTTTTAGTTATTAACTTGATTAAAATCAGAGATAATATCATTTAATTCAGTTTGAAGGGTTGTAACGATTAAATGGAAATTTTCTTCATCTGTTTTATTATATGGGGATGTTTTCGTTATATATAACAACTTTTCTTTTTCAATTTTCATTAATAACTCTGTCGAAGTCTGTACTTTATCTTGATAATTAAATGCAGACATCCCACTTTGTATAATTGTAATTATTGCTGAAGCAATTGAAACAATCAATAATAAAGACCTGTGTTCGGAAGCCTGATCAATTAATATTGGGATACTAGCTGATAAGACTATTTTTATAATATTTCCGATACCAATTACTCTATTATAAAATCGAATTTCTTTTTTTAATCTATCGATTGTAGAATCAATAGATTCGATAATCGCTTTTTGATCCATCATTTTCTCTCCAATCATTTTATTAAAATCATTAACAAAAATATTATAATAGGATTTAAGTAAGTTCTAACTAATCACACATAAAAATAAAAAAACATTTGTATTTTATCAAAGTTTTATTATACTTGTCAATTTGTGTACATCCTAAAATATAAGCTATTTGTTTACTTCTGTAGAATATATACTTTCTTGTTAGATAAGTTGCACATGTTTATAGAATCTAAATAATAAATTTTTATGTACCGCCCCTCAAAGAGGGGGGAATTTTTTATCGTTGTGGAATATTTAAATACCAACGCTTGTCATGAAAATCTTGTGCTCCACCCTTAGTATTTCCTTCTGGATCGTTTGTCGCACGCATCATTACGTAAACTTTTTTATTAGGGAAGTTACGCATATTGAAAGATACATGATAACCAACATTTCCAGAAGTATTATAAGCTTGATTTACATCTGGTCTATATATTCCATCAACTTTTACTCGAGCTAATTCTTTCCCAGTATTGTAATCCATAATGAAGATATACTCGTATTTATAGTTAGCAATGTGCCATCCAGCTACATGCAAGTTTGCGTTTTCGATTTCTCCAAACTGATCAATGTGGGCGTAATTTGTTCCATCTGTCAGTGTAGGATTTGCTGCACCTGCTCTAGTTGGATCAATGACTGGTTTATCCTCCGAAGTAGTTGGATTATCATCCGTAAAACCATGA
>NZ_JBFOFI010000013.1:0-8067 GCF_040887215.1 Enterococcus sp. C63
ATAAAATGATGAAAAAAATATAAAATGGAAGGTATATGTTTGTCAACGTTTTGCTCAAACATATACCTTCCATTTTCGAAAGATTGGTCTACTTGGGAAGCAAAGAAGTGAAGTGTTATTTAAAGCGTTGGTTAACATAATGTACAGTATGCCAAGTAGCCCTTGTATCAACCGATACAGGGGCTCACTTTGTGATTTTTAATTGGTCTACCTCAATCTATGTTTTTTTCGTTGATTTATTAAGCTTTTTCTTTTTTCTTCTTTGTGAAAATTTCTTTTTTGTCTTTTATGAACTTGTTATATTCTACGATTCTGGATAGAATAGAGGTAACCCTACTCGTATATTTTCAAAAAAATTCTCCTTAAAAAAAGCAGTCATGAAATCATGATTGCTTTTTTGTTGCAAATAAAAAAAAGCAGCGATCAATCGCTGCTTAAGGGAAAAAGTAAGAAACTGACCTAGAAATAGCGTAGCAAAAATTCTTTAAAAAGCAATAATTATTGCCAAAATTGCCACCACTTTTTTTCATCGATGATTGGTTCTTTTTCATTTTCTTCAGTAACAGAAGTTGTGCTGCTTTCTGGGGTATCTTCTGTATAGGTCAATTGAAGCTGTTCTTGTAGTTTTTCGATTTGTTTGTTCGCTTGCAGAGTGAGTTGTTGTTGCTGGTCGAGTAATTTTTGCATTTGCTTTATTTGAGTATCTTTTTCTTGTAGCTGTATATCTTTTTGATCCAACTGTTTTTTTAAAAAAGAAACGAGTTCTAGATTGGGAACTTGGTTGGCGTTTTTATGATTTTCGGTTTTTGATTTTTCGACAACTGGTTTTCGTTTTAAGTTTTCGTTTTCGGTTAAAAACATTGATTTTATAGCTATTTGCCCGATTTCATTAATCAGAAACTTGTTTCCAATTTTCGCAAACCAAAGTTTTCGATTTTCATCAGAAACTTTTTTGTTAATAGCTGTTTTACTAACTCCTAATTCTTCAGCAAGCTCTTTGATTGTTTTATCTGCCATAAGTCACCTTCAGTTAAATAAATTATCTAAATCAGATAATAAATTTTTTTTCTCTTTTTCCGAAAGTGCGGACTGTGTTTGCTTTTCAAGAGCTTCTTTCTCTTTTTCTAGTTGTTTGATTTGTTGGAGGAGTTCAAGTTCTCGTTTCTTCTGTTTGATTTTTTCGTTAATTGTTGTGGCAGGTTCTTCGTATTCTTTTTGTTTATCAGCTAAAGCCAATGCTTTATTTTGTTCTTCTTTGGTTGGTGCATGTTTGTTAAAGTCGTCTGCTTTTTTGATTTCTGGTTTAAACGTAAATTGATAGCCAATGACAGGTTTTCCTCGCCCTTTTCCGTATTTCTTTTTGATTGTCAGACCTTTGAAGATTGCGGTTAATTCCTGACGTATAGGCTTTATAACACGATTATCAATGTTTGCTTGGTTGTTCCAGTAACTTTTTGGAATATCTAATAGTTCATGAAAATCCTCTTTAGAAAAATAAACAAAACCTATAGTTCGATATTGTTTTAGTAATCGAAACATAGTCTTTGCATAGCTACTTTGTAATTCGTTAAATTGTTGGAGTGAATAGCGAACCCACTCATCTAAATTGTTTAGTAAAGGTAAAGCTTTTTCGTAAACTTGTATGTCTACATATGGATCTTTAGCAGTTCCACGTATTTTAAACTCACTAAACATAACGAATCTATCTATATCGAGCCCATTAGCACTTCTTTTACCAAAACGTAAATCCATTAATTTATCATAAGTCATTTCTAAATCATTAATGAAACGATTATTAGCAGTTGCTTTATAATTACTTAAATCTTTTAGCTGGTCAAAAGTAAGACGAACGGTTTTATCGCCTTTTTCGCGCATTCTAGACACAATAGAGAAGAATAGATTCATTTCAACTGGTGTAAATTTCCGCAACGGAATGGTATTTAATTCATGATGGTATTTCACGATTTCATTTGCCAAATCTATTCCTCCTTACTCTCCCAAAGGATACAGACGTTATAAACAACGTTTTATCTTTAATAATACATATTATAACATACGTGAGTATAAAAAAGAAGTTTAAAAGCAGACAAAATGTAGTTTAAAAGCAGACAAAATGTAGTTTAAAAGCAGACAAAATGTAGTTTAAAAGCAGACAAAATGTAGTTTATAAAAGGCTGTATCCATTGAAGGAGTAAGGACACAGCCGACGGTAAAGAGGTTTAAAAAGAGGTTTAAAAGAGATTTAAAAGAGGGAGGACAGATTTCCCGCCTAAAAATCACTCTTTTTTTCTCCAAACAGGTTCGCGAATTTTTCTAAACTGAAAAACTTGCTCCCTACGGTCGCTAATAAAGGTGTGATCACTTCGCTCTCACATTATACTTGCAGCGGTCGCTCTGCTCCCTCGCTAAAATCAAACCCGTTCTTCAAAGAGGTCTTTGTGAGGCGCCAAGAGCTTGTCTAAGCCGTTTTAAGACAAGTTAGATAAAATACCTTATCTTGCTTCTCAAGCACCTTACAGGCGGTCAGGGCAAGCCCTAACAACCCAAAAGCAATCAATTATGCTATACTCATTAACGGCAGCTTGCCCCGATTGGGGGTGTTCACATGCTTCAACAAATTCTCACGTTGGTTGTCGCCCCTATCTTGGTGGGGATAGTCATTGAACTATTTGCTTATTGGCTAGATAAGCGAGACGACAACTAAGCAAGTTGTCACTAGTCCACACGCTTGGAGTCGCAACAAGCGCAAAAAAAGCCACCTCTATTCGTAGTAGGGGTGGCTTTTGTGTTACACATGCTCGAAATTCTCACGTTTCGCACCTTGAGTATAACAGCTTTTTTTTAGAAAATCAACGAATAGACTTTTGAAAAACCTCTAAACATATTCTAAAACCTCTCTAATTTCCTTTCTAAGGCATTTTAAATCGTTTTAGGTGTTTATGTATCGAAACAGAGCGAAACATCTTAAATCGAATTCTGAGGGCGCTTGTGCGTTATTCCTTATTTTGTCGGTTCATAAAGTTGGTAAAATAATTTCCTCGCTCATCTTGCAATTTGAGAAACTGAATTAGTTTGTCTATGTCTTCGCCAGAAAGTTCACGTCCTAATACGGATTCTACTGCTCCTCCGATTCGACAAAGGCGGTGTGTCCTTGCTCGACGTTTGTCATTTCCACCAAATTTTTTGTCAAATTCTGTTCGTGCTTTTCTTTTTTCCGCTTGTTTTTCTTGTGCAGCTAATCGCTTATCTAGCTCTTTTAACTTTTCAATTTTTTCTTGTACTTCTTTTCGACGTTCATCATAAGATCGTTTTGTTGACATGATTCTTTTTCCTTTCAATTTTTCTTGCTTGGCATTATAACATGTTGTAAGAATAAAATAAACGTGATAATCTATCAATAAATGTCCCCTTATAACATAAGGGCGCACTTATAGACGGGCGAAGCCCATCTATTACGTACGCTCTGCCGAGGGCTGTCGGACGACTGACAAAAGTTCCGCCTTTTTAGGCTTCTCAATTGTCAGATTCCGTCCGATTGCTAAATGCCAATTTTCCATTCCTGTATTCACAGAAATTCCATCTTGTCATTTAGCAAAATACACGCTTCACGATTTTTCAAAACGTCTCGTTTTGAAAAGCCGTTTCGCTTGTTTTCCCCAAAGGGGAAAATTGTTGCTTCGCAACAAAAACATAGACCAGAAAGAGGTGTTCTCATGGCAATCTATCATTGCTCTATAAAAATCGGTAGTCGCAGTGCAGGAAAATCAGCGGTTGCTTCGGCTTCCTATCGTGCTGGTGAAAGGCTTAAAGAATTAGAAACAGGTTTGACCCATGATTACACCAGAAAAAAAGGAGTTGTTCATAAAGAAATTTTGTTGCCAGCACATGCACCCAAAGAGTATTTTAACCGAGAAACGCTTTGGAATGCGGTTCAAGCAATAGAAAAGCAGAAAAATGCACAGCTGTATCGTGAAGTAGAAGTTGCTTTGCCTAAAGAGCTTGATCGCCAACAACAAATTTCTCTTATACGGAACTATGTTACGGAACAATTTGTATGCGAAGGCATGTGTGCCGATTTTGCCATACATGACAAAAATGATGGAAATCCGCATGCGCATATTTTATTGACTACTCGTCCACTGAAAGAAAACGGTACTTGGGGAGTAAAAGAGCGAAAAGGCTATAAGCTTGATGAAAAGGGAGAACGAATCCCAGTTATTGATCCAGAAACAGGACAGCAAAAAGTGAGGGTTCGGAAGGGAAAAGGAGCAGAAAAGCTTTGGGTACGTGAAACTGTTGAAGCAAATGATTGGAATGACCGAAGCAAAGCAGAGAAGTGGCGTCAGTCATGGGCTGAGGAATGCAATAAAGTTCTGAAGCCTGAAAATCAAATCGATCATCGCAGCTATGAACGTCAGGAGATTGCATTGGAACCGACCAAACATGTCGGCGTTGTTCAACACCATATGAAAGCAAAAGGGAAATCGCTAGAGTATGATAAAACAGCAATCAATGCAGAAATTTTACAGCATAATTTGTTTATGGAACGAATGAGAGCAGCCATGTATCAATTTTACGAACAGATAAAACAGCAAATGAGGGAGCTTTATGAACGAATCAGAACAACTGCAAGAAATTATGGCTATGTTGCAACAACAGGAGAGCTTACTTGCACTACTGAAACGACAAGAAACAGAGATCAAACAACTAACGAAAGAGTGCGAAGAATGGCACGCCTTATGCAAGAAACAACAAGAACAGATCGAGAAATTGAAAGTATTGATACAAAACTAAAGGAAAAAGGAGAAGAACTGAATGTCAGAATTGCCAACTTATTCGCAAGAAGAGCTGGTACAGTTGCTGGAAGAACTTCAGACAGAAAACGAATGGCTTCAGAGAACGAACACCCATCAACAGCAAGTGATTACCGAGCTCGAGCAGACCGAGCAATATCTAGTCGAGAAAATCGAGACCTTGAGCGAGAGCGACAAGCAATTGCAGATCGTCAAGCAAGAGAAATGGAATCTAGAGCAGAAGCAGAAAGAGCTAGAGAAAGAGAAACGTACTATCGAGGCCCAAGTCTCTAAAGTAAAACAAGCAGAAAACGAAGTGAAACAGGAACTGGCAGAAGCAAGAAAAAAAGAGCAAGAAGCAGAAGAATATATTGATAAACGAGTAGCGATTATCAAGAAAGAAATTCAAATGCAGAGTGAGGAATCTCTCAAGGAAGCAGAACAAAAGGCAAAACTAGAAAACAGTATTACTTCTTATGCTTTAAGTGGATATACAGCTGTATTAACGCTTGTTTGGGCAATCAATCAATGGACGGTTATAAAGACCCTGCCACAGTGGTTTCTTAATCGTTGGGAGAATATAAAAACAGTTTGGCAAGTGATTCAAGCGTTCTTTTTCTGGTTAGTAGGTTTATTTCCGAAGGATTGGTATGAGTTTATTCGTTATTTTATTCCGTTAGTCATTCTAGGAATTTTATTGGCTTATACAGGATTTTCGATTTTATCTATGTTTTCAAGGCTTATATCCTGGTATCAATCTGGTCTTAGAAATTGTTATGATCGAGCAGAATTTTATTTAAAAAAAGCAATGGTTTTTGTGATTAGCGGTGTTAGTTTGTTAGTTAGCGTTCTTTTATCTAGAGTATTTCCAAATGGTGTCCATTTCTTTTCGTATTTTCTGATTTTTTCTTTTTTAGGGAATGCTTTGTATTTAGAAATAGGGGAATTTTTTAAGAGATATTGAATTTTTTACATTTGGCATGGTATAGTCATTTTACTACTGTTATTTTTATCTGATAGTGTCCTATTTAATCACGAGATAGGAGTAAAAAAGCCGTTAGTGTTTAAACACTAACGGCTTTTTTGTCATAATTTTATTCTTTATTTTGTTTCTTTTTGTTTTTTATATTTTTTAATTCATTTTCAAGTTCATCTGCTTCATTTGCAAGATCAAAGACTTCTTTATCTCTAGAATTTCTTCCAAAGACAAATCCGAGAAAAAATAAACAAGGAATACTCATCACTGTAGAAATAAGTTGTTCTTTTCTAGAAATAGGAGTAAATAATCCCATGATTAGCCATAAAGAAGGAGTCAAACAAACAATTGTGATATATATATCGGTTAGTCTAAAAAGCCTTTTACTTTTTTTATCTTCCATAATTTATCCATTTCTCCTATGCAAAAATATATCCATCATATCGACCATCAGCTTTATCTAATCCTTTGGCAATGAGATCTCCTACAGATGTTCCTCCAAGAGTAAGACCTATACTGATTGCTGTTCCAACCCAAGAAGCTGCACTTTTTCCAAGTGTTTTAGCAATTTTTCTCTCTACAGTACGGGTGATATTTTTTCGGTTTGCTCGAATTAGTTTGATAACTGTACTACTTGTTTTAGCAGTTGCACCAATTCCTACAGCTATCAAAGCAATATCAATAGCTGTAGCAATATTTGACCTCTTATTGTACCATTTTTTACCTAATTTAACCCAATTAGGATCAGCGACAATAGGGAAAAAGTTTTCTTCATCAAAATCGATTATTTGAGTTAGTGTATCTCCATTAATCGTATAACGGGTTGGAACTGAATTTCCTTCTGAGTCTTTCGCCCATGCAGCATCAATCATATTTACAGGTAGACCTTCTTCGTTAAGAATATAAATATTCCCAGTTCCAGGTGCTTTATTTTCCATCTCTGAGGCATCGAATAATTGATATCCTTCAGGTAAATTAATTTTGAAACTGTACTCGTGACTGGCGTTAGAATCATTGATAGAAATTAATGCTCTAAAACCTAAATCTGTATTTTGTAAACCTAAATCGGAATCTTCTCCATCATAAATTACAGTATCTCCAACATCTAAAGCATCAGTTGAAAATTGTTCAGGTAAGGAAACATTAATATTTTCCTCCCCATCTTTTAATTGAATTTCTTCATCAGCATTTTTTGGTAATGTAACAGATAATTCGTTATCTGCAACTTTAACAGCTTGATTAATTTGAGTATTTTTTACAACCACATCATCCAAGCTAGTTGCATTATTTATGGCTTCAACCGTTTCTTGAATTGATTCGGAAGTTTCTGCTAATGCTAAAACGGGGCTGGCTAGTGAAAAAGATAATACTGTTAATGACAATATAGCAATTTTTTTGATGATTTTCATATATTGCTCTCCTTATAAGATATCTTTCTGATTTATATGTTGATTTCAATAATTAAAAAAAGTAGGTTACAATAGTGGTATATGCCCAGTGTCCTGCACTAATCGTGATTCCACTTAAAACAATAGCTCCAGTTGCTGCTAAAGCAACTTGTCCAATATATCTACCAATACTAAATGTCGAAGAGCCAAAGTCTGAGCCAGAACGAACCAGATTCTGGCTCAGACTTTGATTTTACATAACTTATCAGTCATTTTTTCCCTTTGATATTTACTGATTATGTTGTACATTATTGTTTTCCAATCAATTAAATTGTTTCTTTATTTAGAAGATTCTAGTAATTTTGCTTTTAACAAATCATTTGCTGTTTTGTAGTCATAGAAAGAGGCATACTCATTTTGCAAAATATTTTCAGCATAAATTAATTGTTTTTGGATATCTACTTTATCATTTGAGTTACCAGTTTGGTTATCTAAAAAATCAGAAGCTGTTTTTATTGTTTCTGCTAAATCTTTTCTTGCTAATAATAAATCAGCGGAATGTGTGTTGTATAAGTTTGCTCCCTCTACAATTGAGTCTAATAATTCTTTATACGTTGTTTTTAATCTAGTAATATCAGTTGTTCCTGAACGCAAATCTTTTTTGGCTTTAAATAAAGCTGTATTTAATTTGTTTCTGTAATAGGCAGGAGCATTGATACTTTTTAATTTATTTTTTAAATAATCTTCTCTTGCAACGTATTTTGCTAAATAACCTGAATATCTAACATAGGAGGTATCGTTATCAGAAGCATGTACAACATTTCCTACTCCCATCGATAATACGGCACATAAACTAGCTAATAAAAGAACTTTTTTCATGATTTTTTCCTTCTTTCCATATTTAGATTAA
>NZ_JBFOFI010000014.1:0-3142 GCF_040887215.1 Enterococcus sp. C63
GCGTGGCGACGTCCTACTCTCACAAGGGGCAACCCCTCACTACAATCGGCGCTAAGAAGCTTAACTTCTGTGTTCGGCATGGTTACAGGTGTATCCTTCTCGCTATCGCCACCACACTGTGGTGTTATCATTATTGAGTTTGCTTTTGCTCACTCAAAACTGGATTTGAAGTATTTCGTAAACTCTACCGAGTTTTTTTCTTTACCAATGTGGTTAAGTCCTCGATCGATTAGTATCAGTCCGCTCCATACATCACTGTACTTCCACTCCTGACCTATCTACCTGATCATCTCTCAGGGATCTTACTTTCTTAAAGAAATGGGAAATCTCATCTTGAGGTGGGCTTCACACTTAGATGCTTTCAGCGTTTATCCCTTCCCTACATAGCTACCCAGCAATGCCCTTGGCAGAACAACTGGTACACCAGCGGTAAGTCCATCCCGGTCCTCTCGTACTAAGGACAGCTCCTCTCAAATTTCCAACGCCCGCGACGGATAGGGACCGAACTGTCTCACGACGTTCTGAACCCAGCTCGCGTGCCGCTTTAATGGGCGAACAGCCCAACCCTTGGGACCGACTACAGCCCCAGGATGCGACGAGCCGACATCGAGGTGCCAAACCTCCCCGTCGATGTGGACTCTTGGGGGAGATAAGCCTGTTATCCCCAGGGTAGCTTTTATCCGTTGAGCGATGGCCCTTCCATGCGGAACCACCGGATCACTAAGCCCGACTTTCGTCCCTGCTCGACTTGTTGGTCTCGCAGTCAAGCTCCCTTCTGCCTTTACACTCTTCGAATGATTTCCAACCATTCTGAGGGAACCTTTGGGCGCCTCCGTTACCTTTTAGGAGGCGACCGCCCCAGTCAAACTGCCCATCTGACACTGTCTCCCACCACGATCAGTGGTGCGGGTTAGAGTGGCCATAACGCAGGGGTAGTATCCCACCAGCGCCTCCATCGAAACTAGCGTTCCGATTTCTACGGCTCCTACCTATCCTGTACATGCGGTACAGACACTCAATATCAAACTACAGTAAAGCTCCATGGGGTCTTTCCGTCCTGTCGCGGGTAACCTGCATCTTCACAGGTACTAAAATTTCACCGAGTCTCTCGTTGAGACAGTGCCCAAATCGTTACGCCTTTCGTGCGGGTCGGAACTTACCCGACAAGGAATTTCGCTACCTTAGGACCGTTATAGTTACGGCCGCCGTTTACTGGGGCTTCAATTCGTACCTTCGCATACGCTAAGCACTCCTCTTAACCTTCCAGCACCGGGCAGGCGTCAGCCCCTATACTTCATCTTACGATTTTGCAGAGACCTGTGTTTTTGATAAACAGTCGCTTGGGCCTATTCACTGCGGCTGATCTTAGATCAGCACCCCTTCTCCCGAAGTTACGGGGTCATTTTGCCGAGTTCCTTAACGAGAGTTCTCTCGCTCACCTTAGGATTCTCTCCTCGACTACCTGTGTCGGTTTGCGGTACGGGTCGTTGTTTTCTCACTAGAAGCTTTTCTCGGCAGTGTGACATCAGGAACTTCGGTACTATTATTTCCCTCCCCATCACAGCTTGTCCGTACAGATAGAAGCATTTGACTCCTATCAAGACTTACTGCTTAGACAGACATTTCCAATCGTCTGCATTCCTTAGCCTCCTGCGTCCCTCCATTGCTCAAACAAAAACAACGAGTACAGGAATATCAACCTGTTGTCCATCGCCTACGCCTGTCGGCCTCGGCTTAGGTCCCGACTAACCCTGGGCGGACGAGCCTTCCCCAGGAAACCTTAGTCATTCGGTGGACAGGATTCTCACCTGTCTTTCGCTACTCATACCGGCATTCTCACTTCTAAGCGCTCCAGCAGTCCTCACGATCTGCCTTCAACGCCCTTAGAACGCTCTCCTACCAATACACCTAAAGGTGTACTCCACAGCTTCGGTAATATGTTTAGCCCCGGTACATTTTCGGCGCAGGGTCACTCGACTAGTGAGCTATTACGCACTCTTTAAATGGTGGCTGCTTCTAAGCCAACATCCTAGTTGTCTGTGCAACCCCACATCCTTTTCCACTTAACATATATTTTGGGACCTTAGCTGGTGGTCTGGGCTGTTTCCCTTTCGACTATGGATCTTATCACTCACAGTCTGACTCCCGGATATGAATGAATGGCATTCGGAGTTTATCTGAATTCGGTAACCCGAGATGGGCCCCTAGTCCAAACAGTGCTCTACCTCCATCATTCTCAATTCCGAGGCTAGCCCTAAAGCTATTTCGGAGAGAACCAGCTATCTCCAAGTTCGTTTGGAATTTCTCCGCTACCCACACCTCATCCCCGCACTTTTCAACGTACGTGGGTTCGGTCCTCCAGTGCGTTTTACCGCACCTTCAACCTGGACATGGGTAGATCACATGGTTTCGGGTCTACGACTACATACTCAAACGCCCTATTCAGACTCGCTTTCGCTGCGGCTCCGTCTCTTCAACTTAACCTCGCATGCAATCGTAACTCGCCGGTTCATTCTACAAAAGGCACGCCATCACCCATTAACGGGCTTTGACTTGTTGTAGGCACACGGTTTCAGGTTCTATTTCACTCCCCTTCCGGGGTGCTTTTCACCTTTCCCTCACGGTACTGGTTCACTATCGGTCACTAGGGAGTATTTAGCCTTGGGAGATGGTCCTCCCGGATTCCGACGGAATTCCTCGTGTTCCGCCGTACTCAGGATCCTCCTAGGTGCCTTCCAAATTTCATCTACGGGGTTTTTACCCTCTTTGACTGACTTTTCCAAGTCATTCGACTATCTGAAAGAACTACCATATTGGAGTCCTACAACCCCAATGAGCAAGCTCATTGGTTTGGGCTTTTCCCGTTTCGCTCGCCGCTACTCAGGGAATCGAATTTTCTTTCTCTTCCTGCAGGTACTTAGATGTTTCAGTTCTCTGCGTCTACCTCGAATGCGCTATGTATTCACGCAAACGTAACATCCTATAAAAGATGCTGGGTTCCCCCATTCGGAAATCTCTGGATCATAGCTTACGTACAGCTCCCCAAAGCATATCGGTGTTAGTCCCGTCCTTCATCGGCTCCTAGTGCCAAGGCATCCACCGTGCGCCCTTATTCACTTAACCTTATCAACCTTGCGGTTGG
>NZ_JBFOFI010000015.1:0-1707 GCF_040887215.1 Enterococcus sp. C63
TGATTGATTCAAGACAACAAACATTTTTAACAAGCAAGCAATATGCTAGCAAACAATTGAGCTTAACAATCGCAAGATTGTTCGAACTTTTTATGAGAGTTTGATCCTGGCTCAGGACGAACGCTGGCGGCGTGCCTAATACATGCAAGTCGAACGCTTCTTTTTCCACCGGAGCTTGCTCCACCGGAAAAAGAGGAGTGGCGAACGGGTGAGTAACACGTGGGTAACCTGCCCATCAGAAGGGGATAACACTTGGAAACAGGTGCTAATACCGTATAACAATCGAAACCGCATGGTTTTGATTTGAAAGGCGCTTTCGGGTGTCGCTGATGGATGGACCCGCGGTGCATTAGCTAGTTGGTGAGGTAACGGCTCACCAAGGCGACGATGCATAGCCGACCTGAGAGGGTGATCGGCCACATTGGGACTGAGACACGGCCCAAACTCCTACGGGAGGCAGCAGTAGGGAATCTTCGGCAATGGACGAAAGTCTGACCGAGCAACGCCGCGTGAGTGAAGAAGGTTTTCGGATCGTAAAACTCTGTTGTTAGAGAAGAACAAGGATGAGAGTAACTGTTCATCCCTTGACGGTATCTAACCAGAAAGCCACGGCTAACTACGTGCCAGCAGCCGCGGTAATACGTAGGTGGCAAGCGTTGTCCGGATTTATTGGGCGTAAAGCGAGCGCAGGCGGTTTCTTAAGTCTGATGTGAAAGCCCCCGGCTCAACCGGGGAGGGTCATTGGAAACTGGGAGACTTGAGTGCAGAAGAGGAGAGTGGAATTCCATGTGTAGCGGTGAAATGCGTAGATATATGGAGGAACACCAGTGGCGAAGGCGGCTCTCTGGTCTGTAACTGACGCTGAGGCTCGAAAGCGTGGGGAGCAAACAGGATTAGATACCCTGGTAGTCCACGCCGTAAACGATGAGTGCTAAGTGTTGGAGGGTTTCCGCCCTTCAGTGCTGCAGCTAACGCATTAAGCACTCCGCCTGGGGAGTACGACCGCAAGGTTGAAACTCAAAGGAATTGACGGGGGCCCGCACAAGCGGTGGAGCATGTGGTTTAATTCGAAGCAACGCGAAGAACCTTACCAGGTCTTGACATCCTTTGACCACTCTAGAGATAGAGCTTCCCCTTCGGGGGCAAAGTGACAGGTGGTGCATGGTTGTCGTCAGCTCGTGTCGTGAGATGTTGGGTTAAGTCCCGCAACGAGCGCAACCCTTATTGTTAGTTGCCATCATTTAGTTGGGCACTCTAGCAAGACTGCCGGTGACAAACCGGAGGAAGGTGGGGATGACGTCAAATCATCATGCCCCTTATGACCTGGGCTACACACGTGCTACAATGGGAAGTACAACGAGTCGCAAAGTCGCGAGGCTAAGCTAATCTCTTAAAGCTTCTCTCAGTTCGGATTGTAGGCTGCAACTCGCCTACATGAAGCCGGAATCGCTAGTAATCGCGGATCAGCACGCCGCGGTGAATACGTTCCCGGGCCTTGTACACACCGCCCGTCACACCACGAGAGTTTGTAACACCCGAAGTCGGTGAGGTAACCTTTTGGAGCCAGCCGCCTAAGGTGGGATAGATGATTGGGGTGAAGTCGTAACAAGGTAGCCGTATCGGAAGGTGCGGCTGGATCACCTCCTTTCTAAGGAATATTACGGAGACTACACTGTTTGTTTTTCACTTTGTTCAGTTTTGAGAGGT
>NZ_JBFOFI010000016.1:0-1579 GCF_040887215.1 Enterococcus sp. C63
GCTCGATGGAATCAAGCAAGAAACAACAGATGCAGTGAATGAGGCCTTAACAAATGTAGATTCTACAATCGAAAAGGCCAACCAGCAAATAAATAACTTTGTAGAGAATGCAGCACAGTCAATTGATCAAAATGTTGTCGAGGTAACAGAGGAATTAAAAACAACTCAATCTAATATTGATACTGTTTCTCAAAACGTTGTTTCAACACAAAATGAATTAACGTTAATCAAAGATAAGATGAACCAAACCAATCAGCAAATCGGCGATCTAGGCAAGCTGAAGAAAATGTACAGTAACAGCATCGATTTCGGGGGCTATGATTATAGTGGTAATCCGAATTTAATGAACAACCTCTCTTTTTCTGATTTTGCTGTTCAAGTAGGCAGTGGAACTCTAAGTGATGGTGGTAAATTTTTAAAAATAAATAAGACCCCAGGAAATAATTTATATATTATTGCAGGATACAAAAATAGTGCCTATTATTTGACACCTGTACTTTCAAACACCACCTACACAATAACTTATGTTCTACGTAAATCTTCAAATTTTGTACCACAACCTGGCAAGCGTATAGTTGTAAGGTATAGATTAAATCAAAATGTGGTTACAAATAATCTTGGAGAATTAATCCTGGATAGCACTAGCTTAACTGAAGAGTTTACAACTTACACAAAAACGTTTACTACAGATAAATTGATTAACCCAAATAGCTACTATTTCCAAGTTTTAGTAGAAGAAGGGTTATCTGGTGAAATAGAGCTAAGCTATGAAATTAAGTTAGAACGTGGCTCTACAGCCACACCATATCAGCCAAACTTACTTGATGCCCCTTACTGGTTGGGTAAAGCTCCTTTGGGTGAGAATATCGCTGATTCGACAGTCAAGTTTCCTATTAATGTTAGTTCTTACAAGTTATATAGCGGAACTATGACAGAACATTTCAAGGTTGGTGAAACATATACAGTAACCATTAGAGGAACAAAACCATCTAACAAACAGTTCACTATGTATAACGGAGGTACTATTTTATTAGGAGATTTACAAATTGTGGAGGGTTTGCCAAACGTATGGACTAGAACATTCAAAGTAGTTAGTGTTAACTCTACTCTTCCTGATGTTTTTCAAATATATCAATTACCTAATGATGGTAATTATGGTGCATGCCAAATTGACTGGCTCAAGATCGAAAAAGGTGACACCCGAACCCCAAATATTAGTCAGTTTAAATACTTTGGTGAAGGATTGAAAGACAGCAACAATCCGAATGATTACAGTTGGGATGTCACACCTGAATATACTGAAAAAAGCTTGAATAATACGGTTAGTTTGACCGAACCACAGTCAGTTGAAGGTTTTAAAAACTTTTTACAAACACCAACAGTGAATGATACACCAGTAGCTTTAGATCGTTTTGTTTCAAAAACAGTAAAAACAACGAATACAACAGATTTTACCAATGAAAGTTCAGTCAGATTTGAACGATGTGGACGAAGTGTAGTGGCTAATTTTGCGATTACAAATAAATCAGCAAATTTTGCTGGATGGAAAAATTTAATGGCTTTTCCAAAAGGATATACG
>NZ_JBFOFI010000017.1:0-1389 GCF_040887215.1 Enterococcus sp. C63
AATGAATGATGAAAACAATGTATGAATATATGTATCCAGTAGGTTGTAAGGTCTGGGAGAACATGCCAGATGATTTCCCAGAGGGAGTCCCTTATACCTCAGTACCGCCATTACCAGATATTCCATTAGATCGCCAATTTTGGAATCCGAGGGAGCGGAAATGGGAAGAAGTTGTGACCCAAGATGTTTCTAAAAAACTGAATCTTTTAGAAGAACTATCTATAGGCTTACAAAATGATAACAAAAACTTGAAACAATCAAATGAAGAACTAGCAAAAAAAGCTGAATCATTAGCACAAATCAATTCAAAAACAATGCTTACAACTATTCAAAATAGTAAAGAAATCGATTCATTAAAAAGTCAACTTCAATTATCAGAAAATGAAGGAGGAAAATAATATGTATTCCTATGATGATATTAAAATGATGTATGACTGGAATTGTTTTACTGCAGATCAAGTTCGGCAATTTGTTCCATTGTGCATTACAGAGGAAGAAGCAGATAAAATTATTAATAAAGAAAGTTAAAGCATGCTCCGTGGAGTGTGCTTTTTTTGTTGGAAAGTTGGTGAACTATGAATATTGATGCGATTATTTCTGCTTTAAGTATTGCAGGAACATTGGTTGGTACGTTTGCAGGCATTGTTTTTTCAAATAAACTGACCATTTATCGAATTGAACAATTGGAGAAAAAAGTTGAAAAGCATAACCATATTGTTGAACGTACTTTTCTATTAGAAGGACGGATGAATGAAGCAGAACACGATATTCAAGAAATGAAAGGAGGCGAGAAGTAATGATTTTACCCGATAAATATTATCAAATTATTAAATGGACAGTACTTACGGTATTGCCTGCTTTATCTGTATTAGTAGCCACGTTAGGAAAAGCGTATGGATGGAATGGAACAGATATGACAGTACTCACTATCAATGCAGTAGCAACATTTTTAGGCGTTATCACTGGCGTGTCGGCTTATAATTTGAAAAAATAGGAGGAAACAAATGAAAAAGAAAATTACTATTACTGCGATGAGCCTATTAATGGCTCTTTTTTTATTGCCAATTAATGGGTTTGCCTATACGATTAACAATGAATTTAATTTGGGCCCAAACGAAGGTAGCTCACAAGTAGCAAATAATCAGTACATTTTACTGCATGAAACGGCTAATGAAACAGCAACAGGACGCAATGAAGCGCAGTATATGCAACGTTCATGGATTAGTGCTTACACTGCTTACATTGTGGGGGACGGCGGAATTGTTTATCAAGTCGGTCAACCTGGTTATGTACAGTACGGTGCTGGTTCGTATGCTAATGCTAACAGTCCTGTGCAGATTGAGTTACAGCACACACATGATAAAGCAACTTTTGAAAAAAACTATAAAG
>NZ_JBFOFI010000018.1:0-1044 GCF_040887215.1 Enterococcus sp. C63
GTAGTGGCCAATCGACATTTATTAAAACGTAATACCACGTTGTCACGATAATTAGTAATTTCTATTCGAACATGCCAAATACTTTTTTCGGATGAACCTATGCCTGTGAACATAATAACTGGGTTATCTACTGCTGGTGTTTCAAACGTAAACTGTGTACCTATACCCTTGACATGAAATCGTAAACGACTAAAACGACGTGTACTAGCTGTTAAATTCATATTTTGTCCTACAGCACAATCTGATTCGCCAGCTTTCCATAATTTTGTTACTTGTTCAATTCGTTTCCAATTTCTTGAATTGTAGCCACCTTCGCCACCTTCTTTGCTTGAATTGATATAAAAAATACTTCCGTTTGATACGTCAATCATCACATAAGTCTTACGTTGAGAGTGTTCCCCGAAAACGTGTAACTGGATAATTTGTCCAGGGAGCATTGGATCGGGCGTTCCCATTTCGTCAGCCCAAGCCCATACAGTAGCGTAATGCCCAAATGGAATATTCCAGAAACTATACTTCTCACTTAAGTAATTATCCTTAATTAAATGACCGGTTGCTTGTGCTACGGTTTCAGGTGAAGCAAAACCTGCATTTCTCTCAGTAGCAAGCGCATGTGCTTGTTGGTCGTTACCATCACAATGAATAGCAAATTGTTCTAACATGTGATCAATTGCTTGATCTCTTGTCATATTTTCAAACATTATCCACCACTCCTTCAATATAAAAATGATCGTTTGGTTGCTCGTCCCACACCGTTCATTATCAATTTTCTTGCTGTTTTATCAATTGACAATTGATAAAAAGCTTCAAAATCAACACTAGTGTCTTTAGTAAATGCACAAGTTCCAACTATCATTTTCAAAGTACCGAGATTTCTCACCGTTTCCCAATGTTCATGCCCGCAAATGTAGGCAATAATGACACCTGGTCCTTTTGTGCTAAAATCAAATACTTCACTTCCTGTAACGGATTCCGATGGTTCTCCAGTTAGCGAATCATAATCAATGGTTACTGACACACCTTGTTTAAACCCATCAATAAGTG
>NZ_JBFOFI010000019.1:0-1044 GCF_040887215.1 Enterococcus sp. C63
ATAGTGGCCAATCGACATTTAGTAAAACGTAACACCACGTTGTCACGATAATTAGTAAGTTCTATTCGAATATTCCAAATACTTTTTTCGGATGAACCTATACCCGTGAACATAATAACTGGGTTATCTACCTCTGGTGTTTCAAGCGTAAATTGTGTACCTAAACCCTTGACATGAAATCGTAAACGACTAAAACGACGTGTACTAGCCGTTAAATTCATGTTTTGTCCTACCTTACAATCTGAATCGCCCGCTCTCCACAGTTTCGTTACTTGTTCAATTCGTTTCCAATTTCTTGAATTGTAGCCACCTTCTCCGCCTTCCTTGCTTGAATTGATATAAAAAATACTTCCGTTTGATACGTCAATCATCACATAAGTCTTACGTTGAGAGTGTTCCCCGAAAACGTGTAACTGGATAATTTGTCCAGGGATCATTGGATCGGGCGTTCCCATTTCGTCAGCCCATGCCCACACAGTAGCGTAATGACCGAATGGAATATTCCAGAAACTATACTTCTCACTTAAGTAATTATCCTTAATTAAATGGCCGGTTGCTTGTGCTACAGTCTCAGGTGAAGCAAAACCTGCATTTTTCTCGGTAGCAAGCGCATGTGATTGTTGGTCGTTACCATCACAATGAATAGCAAATTGTTCTAACATGTGATCAATTGCTTCTTCTCTTGTCATATCTTCAAACATTATCCATCACTCCTTTAATATGAAAATGACCGTTTTGTTGCTCGTCCCACGCCATTCATTATCAACGTTCTTGCTGTCTTATCAATTGACAATTGATAAAAAGCTTCAAAATCAACACTAGTATCTTTAGTAAATGCACAAGTTCCAACTATCATTTTCAAAGTACCGAGATTTCTCACCGTTTCCCAATGTTCATGCCCGCAAATGTAGGCAATAATAACACCTGGTCCTTTTGTGCTAAAATCAAATACTTCACTTCCTGTAACGGACTCCGATGGTTCTCCAGTTAGCGAATCATAATCAATGGTTACTGACACACCTTGTTTAAACCCATCAATAAGTA
>NZ_JBFOFI010000020.1:0-922 GCF_040887215.1 Enterococcus sp. C63
GATAACTAATGAATGTGCATTACGGAAGAAGAAGCAGATAAAATTATTAATAAAGAAAATTAAGGCATGCTCCATGGAGTATGTTTTTTGTTGGAAAGTTGGTGAAGTATGAGTATTGATGCGATTATTTCTGCTTTAAGTATTGCAGGAACATTGGTTGGTACGTTTGCAGGCATTGTTTTTTCAAACAAACTGACCATTTATCGAATTGAACAATTGGAGAAAAAAGTTGAAAAGCATAACCATATTGTTGAACGGACTTTTCTATTAGAAGGACGGATGAATGAAGCAGAACATGATATTCAGGAAATGAAAGGAGGCGAGAAGAAATGATTTTACCCGATAAATATTATCAAATTATTAAATGGACAGTTTTAACAGTATTGCCAGCTGCATCTGTATTAGTAGCGACGTTAGGGAAAGCATATGGATGGAATGGAACAGATATGACAGTACTCACTATCAATGCAGTAGCAACATTTTTAGGCGTTATCACTGGTGTGTCGGCTTATAATTTAAAAAAATAGGAGGAAACAAATGAAGAAGAAAATTACTATTACTGCGATGAGCCTATTAACGGCTCTTTTTTTATTGCCAATTAATGGGTTCGCCTATACGATTAACAATGAATTTAATTTGGGTCCAAACGAAGGTAGCTCACAAGTAGCAAATAATCAGTACATTTTACTGCATGAGACGGCTAACGAAACAGCAACAGGACGAAATGAAGCGCAGTATATGAAACGTTCGTGGACTAGTGCTTATACCGCTTATATTGTGGGAGACGGCGGAATTGTTTACCAAGTCGGTCAACCTGGTTATGTACAGTACGGTGCTGGTTCGTATGCTAATGCCAACAGTCCTGTGCAGATTGAGTTACAGCACACACATGATAAAGCAACGTTTGAGAAAAACTACAAGT
>NZ_JBFOFI010000021.1:0-805 GCF_040887215.1 Enterococcus sp. C63
ACTAGGAAGTGTAAAAAAGGAAGCGACTGATGCAGTAAACGAAGCATTGTTTGGAGTAGACCAAACTATATCAGAAGCGGAAAAGAAACTAAATAATTTTGTTCAATCAGTTTCTAAGGATGTTACTAAAACGATTAGTCAGTTGACAGAGGAGCTACAAGATACAGAGACAACAGTAACTAATGTTTCTAAAAAAGCGAATCAGATCCAAACAGATCTTGTAAGTGTGCAAAATGAATTGATTAATGCCGAAGAGTATTTTGTGAAACAAAAGAGTCTTGAGAAAGGACCATTTCTATTCAAAAATACACATATAACCACTCAAAATTGGAAGGATATCACAGAAAGTGGAGTGTATTATTGTGCAGGTGCTACAGGAGAAAACATGCCTATTTCAGGAACCCTATATGGCTATTTAATAGTGATTAAATCAGCAAGTGTGATTGTTCAACTATTTATCTCAAATGGAAATTTCTATAATCGAGTTATGAGTGGTTCGCCGTTAACTTGGTTTAATTGGAATAAATTATCTAATGACTCCAAAGTTGTCCATAATTCAGGAAATGAATCCATTGATGGCTTTAAAGACTTTCGACAAACACCAACAGTGAATAATGTACCAGTAGCTTTAGATCAATTTATTTCAAAAACAGTAAAAACAACGAATACAACAGATTTTACCAATGAAAGTTCAGTCAGATTTGAACGAGATGGACGAAGTGTAGTAGCCAATTTTTCGATCACAAATAAATCAGCAAATTTTGCTGGATGGAAAAACTTAATGGCTTTTCCAAAAGGATATACT
>NZ_JBFOFI010000022.1:0-351 GCF_040887215.1 Enterococcus sp. C63
ACGCGCCCAAGAGGAGTCGAACCCCTAACCTTTTGATCCGTAGTCAAACACTCTATCCAGTTGAGCTATGGGCGCATATTTGTAATGCCGAGGACCGGAATCGAACCGGTACGGTGATCACTCACCGCAGGATTTTAAGTCCTGTGCGTCTGCCAGTTCCGCCACCCCGGCGTTGTTACTTTGGCAAAGCGGAAAACGGGGTTCGAACCCGCGACCCCCACCTTGGCAAGGTGGTGCTCTACCACTGAGCTATTTCCGCGTGTTTATGATGCCGGCTAAAGGACTTGAACCCTCGACCCTCTGATTACAAATCAGATGCTCTACCAACTGAGCTAAGCCGGCATGTCATTA
>NZ_JBFOFI010000023.1:0-265 GCF_040887215.1 Enterococcus sp. C63
TTAAGTTATCCATGGAGGTTTAGCTCAGCTGGGAGAGCATCTGCCTTACAAGCAGAGGGTCAGCGGTTCGATCCCGTTAACCTCCATATGAGCCGTTAGCTCAGTTGGTAGAGCATCTGACTTTTAATCAGAGGGTCACAGGTTCGAGCCCTGTACGGCTCATATTTTTTGCGGGTGTGGCGGAATTGGCAGACGCACTAGATTTAGGATCTAGCGCCTTACGGCGTGGGGGTTCAAGTCCCTTCACCCGCATAATATGATTTTT
>NZ_JBFOFI010000024.1:0-247 GCF_040887215.1 Enterococcus sp. C63
TGTTCATTGAAAACTGGATATTTGAAGTAAATTAGTAATACAAACCGAGAACACCGCGTTGAATTTGAAAGCTAAACAAATCGTTTAGCCTCAAGCAAAATAGGCGGACGGCAATGAAATCTTGATTTCATTAGACGGTCGATCTTTTTGCCGAAGAGGCTGATTTGTGAGCTGGATAGAGTTTTTTAATAAGTTCAATTGCTTATTTTCTTGATCGGACTTCTATCGCTAGAAGAAAGATCAAAAA
>NZ_JBFOFI010000025.1:0-243 GCF_040887215.1 Enterococcus sp. C63
TCAACAGTTGTCGTTGTAAACGGCACAGCTTCGGTTAAGACCTCTTCTTTTTCTTCTGTTACTGGAACCTTTGTTCCTTTTTCAATGATTTGTGCCACAGGGGCAGTCGTTACCTCATTACTTACTTCTACTCGACTGATTTCGTTGCCTTCCCCATCATAAGTCACCTTATAGACGATCGTACGAATCCCGTCCTGTCCTGCCGTTTTGATCCGTGTAACTCCTTCTTCCAATTCTGGATTC
>NZ_JBFOFI010000026.1:0-229 GCF_040887215.1 Enterococcus sp. C63
GAAGTATTTTACAATACCTTGCATGTAGCTTTCAGTAATGATTTGGTTGTCAAAAATAGGAAATTCTTTTTTCTCTTCACCAGAATAGATGTACATAAAAAGACGGACAGTCGCATTGATTAAATCAGTTGGACTTCCGTCTTGATTTTTAATTTCAAATTGTAATACGCCAGCTTTTTTGTCATAGGATTTGAAAGTAAAACCAGTGACTTTCGCTGGTGGATTTGTA
>NZ_JBFOFI010000027.1:0-229 GCF_040887215.1 Enterococcus sp. C63
TAAATATTTTACAATACCTTGCATGTAGCTTTCAGTAATGATTTGGTTGTCAAAAATAGGAAATTCTTTTTTCTCTTCACCAGAATAGATATACATAAAAAGACGGACAGTCGCATTGATTAAATCAGTTGGACTTCCGTCTTGATTTTTAATTTCAAATTGTAATAAGCCAGCTTTTTTGTCATAGGATTTGAAAGTAAATCCAGTGACTTTCGCTGGTGGATTTGTC
>NZ_JBFOFI010000028.1:0-202 GCF_040887215.1 Enterococcus sp. C63
CGACAGACGAAATAGTGGAAGCGTTAATGGAAATTGACGAGACGTTAGACTCAGCAAAAAATCTAGTGGACTATGTGAACGGATCAAATGAACTTGCAAAACAATCTAATAATGATTTATTCGATGATTCATCAAATGATAGTCTCACGACAGACGAAATAGTGGAAGCGTTAGTGGAAGTTGATGAGACGTTAGATTCAGC